>JBAXUR010000011.1:0-44972 GCA_037129595.1 Methylococcaceae bacterium
CAATAGTATCGTCCGGCAAGCCTTTATGCCCGTAACGCTTGGCGACTTGACCGGACAACATGGCACCGAAGGTACGATTGACATTACGAATCGGGGTATTGATGACGACAGCTTGCCCGTGTTCCAGCGCTGGTTGAGCCTGTGCAATCAAGACATGATCCAGTGCCTGTTCCAAACCATGATCTTGCTGCTCACGATGATAAACCGCCGTGGAGTTATCCACATCGGGCCGATAGAAAATACGGCTAAAATCCAACCCTTCCGTTTTCCAATGGGAAAGCGCACGTTGCATATCCAACTTATCAGACCGACCGACCATTTCATCAAAACTACGAAAACCCAGCTTGGCCATCCAGCGGCGCACATCTTCGGCAATCATGAAAAAATAATTAACGACATGTTCGGGTTGTCCGGTAAAGCGCTTCCGAAGCTCGGGATCTTGCGTGGCGACACCGACCGGACAGGTGTTTAAATGACATTTACGCATCATCAAACACCCCGAAACAATTAAAGGCGCTGTGGCAAAACCAAACTCGTCTGCGCCCAACAAAGCACCAATAATAACATCACGTCCGGTTCGCAAACCGCCATCAACCTGCACGGCAATACGACCCCGCAACTTGTTGAGCACCAAAGTTTGGTGCGTTTCAGCCAAGCCAATTTCCCAAGGCAAACCAGCATGTTTGATTGAACTCATTGGACTGGCACCGGTGCCTCCGTCATAACCGGCAATGGTCACATGATCGGCATGGGCCTTGGAAACGCCTGCTGCGACGGTTCCCACACCCACTTCGGACACCAACTTGACGCTGATTCGCGCTTGGGGATTGACGTTTTTTAAATCATGGATAAGCTGCGCGATATCTTCAATTGAATAAATATCATGATGGGGCGGCGGTGATATTAAGCCGACACCTTGCGTGGCATGACGGACTTTGGCAATCACCGCATCCACTTTATGCCCGGGCAATTGTCCACCCTCACCCGGTTTGGCACCCTGACTGATTTTAATTTGAATGTCGTCGGCATTAACCAAATATTCAGTGGTCACACCAAAACGTCCGGAAGCGACCTGCTTGATTGCCGAGCGCATGGAATCGCCATTGGGCAACGGCGTAAAGCGTTCTGAAAGTTCGCCGCCTTCACCGGTATTGGATTTGCCGCCGATGCGGTTCATGGCTATCGCCAAGGTCGTATGGGCTTCGTAGGAAATCGACCCAAACGACATCGCACCGGTCGCAAAACGTTTAAGGATTTGCGTAACCGATTCGACTTCTTCCAGCGGCACCGGATTGGGCTCTTCCTTAAAAGTCATTAAGCCACGCAAGGTCAATAACGCCTCGTTTTGCTCATCAATTAAACGACAAAAATCCGCATAACCTTCCGCACTGTTGGTGCGCGTGGCATGTTGCAAGGTGCTGATGGTAGCCGGTGTCCAGGTATGCGCTTCACCGCGTATGCGATAAGCATATTCGCCACCAATATCCAGCGCATTTTTATACAACGGTGCATTACCAAACGCTAACCGGTGACGGCGCAAGGTTTCTTCGCTAATTTCAGGCAGACCGGCTCCTTCAATCGTGCTGGTGGTGCCGGTAAAATAACGATCCAAAAACGGCTCTGACAAACCGATGGCGTTAAAAATTTGTGCGCCGCAATAAGACTGATAAGTCGAAATGCCCATTTTTGACATTACTTTTAACAAGCCCTTGGAAACCGCTTTGACATAACGCTTGTGCGCTTCGTACTCAGTCAGGTCGGGTATGTCGTGGCAAAGTACGGAAAGCGTATCCAGCGCCAGATAAGGATTGACCGCTTCCGCACCATAAGCTGCCAACAAGGCAAAATGATGAACTTCTCGCGCTTCGCCCGTTTCGACAACCAAGCCCACTTTGGTACGCAAACCTTCGCTGGTGAGATAGTGATGTACCGTAGAGGTTGCCAACAAGGCGGGTATGGCAACATGAGCCGCATCCAAATCACGATCAGACAGCGCCAAGATATTATTGCCTTCTTCGACCGCATTTTTTACTGCCAGACACAGCTTATCGAGAGCGCCTTCCATGCCGCTTGCACCTAAATCGGAAGGATAGCAAAGCGTAAAGGTTTTCGTCTTAAACGCGCCAGCCGAACGGGCTTCAATGCGACGAATTTTTTCCAAATCCTGATTGGTTAAAACAGGCTGCTCAATTTCCAGGCGCTTATGCATTCCACCCTCATCCAACCCTAACAAGTTGGGGCGTGGACCGATGAGTGAAACCAGCGACATCACCAATTCTTCACGAATCGGATCGATAGCCGGATTAGTGACTTGGGCAAAGCCCTGCTTAAAATAATCGTATAGCAAACGCGGGCGTTGCGATAGCACCGCCAATGCGGCATCAATACCCATTGAACCGATGGCTTCCTGGCCTGTTTGCGCCATCGGTTTTAAGATAAATTCAATATCTTCACGGGTATAACCAAACGCTTGTTGCCGATCTAAAAGCGTGGCCGCATCCGGTGCCATCGCTGAAATTTCGGGCGGCAGTTTGGAGACTAAAATGCGGGTTTTATCCAGCCATTCAGAATACGGCAAGCGAGACGACAACTCCGCTTTTAATTCTGCGTCATCAATAATGCGGCCTTGCACGGTATCAATCATCAGCATTTTGCCCGGTTGCAAACGCCACTTTTTGATAATTTTATGCTGAGGTATATCCAGCACACCCATTTCCGATGCCATAATGACAAAATCGTCATCAGTAACCAGGTAACGCGCGGGACGCAAACCATTTCTATCCAAGGTCGCGCCAATCTGACGACCATCCGTAAAGGCAATTGCCGCCGGCCCGTCCCAAGGCTCCATAAGGGCTGCATTATATTCATAAAACGCCCGCAATTTTTCATCCATTAAAACATTGCCTGTCCATGCTTCTGGAATCAGCAGCATCATGGCGTGAGCGAGTGAATAACCACCGGCTACCAATAATTCAAGCGCATTATCAAAACAGGCAGAATCCGATTGTCCTTCGGCAATTAACGGCCACAGTTTATGAACATCCTCGCCCAATACTTTCGATGCAATGGAATGACGACGCGCCGCCATGCCGTTCATATTACCCCGCAACGTATTGATTTCACCATTATGGGCAATCATGCGGAAAGGGTGAGCGCGATCCCAAGTCGGGAAGGTATTGGTGGAAAAACGCTGATGCACCAGCGCCAACGCACTAACGATGCGCTCATCATTCAGGTCAGGATAAAACGGGCCAACCTGGTTCGCCAGCAACATGCCTTTGTAAACCAAAGTACGCGTCGATAGCGAAGGCACATAAAAACAATGGCCATGGGTTAAATTTGCATCACGGACGGCGTTTTCGACTTGTTTGCGGATGACAAACAATTTGCGCTCAAAAGCATCCTGATCGGGGCAATCCACACCGCGCCCGATAAAAATTTGCCTGATAAAAGGCTCAACCAGCTTTGCCGATTCACCCAAGTCATGATTATCAACCGGCACATCACGCCAACCCAACAGCAGCGCTTTTTCTTGTGCAATGATTTCAGTCAACAGGGTTTCGCAACGTGTCCGGTCAGAAGTATCGCCTGGCAAAAACACCATACCTACCGCATAGTCTCCCTCTGTCGGTAGTGACAACCCTTGTTTTTGACACTCGGCACGTAAAAAAGCATCAGGCATTTGAATCAAGATTCCAGCACCATCACCCGCATAAGGATCAGCACCGACTGCGCCACGGTGGGTCAGGTTTGTAAGTAAATCCAAACCTTGCTTTACAATCGCATGACTTTTATGGCCTTTAATATGAACGATAAAACCGACCCCGCACGCATCATGTTCATGGCGTGGATCGTATAAACCTTGTCTGGCTGGTAACGTACTTTGACTCATGATCACCTCTAAAAGAATATTACAAAAGGGTTGCCATGTCCCTTTACAAACCCTCGTTCTGCATTCGTGCCAAGGCTTCCACCAGAAGACGCAAACGGGCAAAACCGCTATATGATACGGATGACAAACAAGCCTGTCAGGTAATGTTTTACAACACTTATTAAACAATCGCAAGTATTCAAAAAACCGTTATACATTGGTTTAATCAAAAAACAGGCAATGACTATAAAATTTAACAGCTAACCCGTATTTAACTACACCTAAATTGAGGTGTTTTACTCAATTCGATGCCGGTAAATTTCACCACGAAGAAAAACCAAGGTAAAAACTTCCTGGCTTCTTGAGATCATTTTCATTCAACGCTTATGAATTGGTGCCGACTGGGGATTTGTAACCCCGACCAAAATGTCTGCATAACTCAATAGCTTTAAAAGCTGTGAGTAACAGGGTTGTAATTCCCGTCACGCATCAATTAAATTTAACCGCCAACCGATATTTAACTATACCTAAATTGAGGTATTTTTTCTTAATCGTTTAATAAGTATGGTATCTTTCCATCTATGTTGGATGCTTGATTTTATGGTCGATTAATTATGAAAGAAAAATTTGATGTGGTAATTGTAGGTGGTGGCATGGTTGGAGCCGCCGTTGCTTGTAGTCTGGGCGGCAGTTTATTAAAAGTAGCGGTTATCGAGAACTCGCCACCTGCGCCTTATGCGCCTGATCAACCGCATGATATGCGGGTTTCGGCGCTGAGTATTGCGTCTAAAAACATCCTTGAAACCGTAGGTGCTTGGGAGGGTGTCGTCAATCGACGCTTTTGCCCTTTCCGAAGGATGCGTGTCTGGGAAACCGCAGGTGATACTGAATTTTGCAGCGATGATATTAATTACCCTGAGCTAGGTTACATCGTAGAAAATCGAGTGACTCAATTAGCATTATTGGAGCGCCTACAGGCATTTGATAATATTGAATTAATTTGTCCTGTCAGTATTAAAAAAATTAATTATGTTACAGGAAAACCCGGAGAAGTAGAACTGGAAGACGGACGAATCTTGTCTGCAAACGTTCTGGTTGCAGCCGATGGCGGTCAGTCCCGAGTCCGGCAAACGGTGGGTTTGGGTGTGACCAGTTGGGATTATAAACAACATGCCTTGGTGATTTATATTGAAACGGCTTATGGGCAACAGGATATAACCTGGCAACGCTTTTTGCCTAGCGGCCCGCAGGCCTTTTTACCATTGACTGGACATTATGGCTCCATTGTCTGGTACAACTCGCCTGATGAAGTCAATCGGTTAAAGACCTTATCATTTGATGCATTAAAAGGCGAACTGGTAGCCGCGTTTCCGGATTCTCTGGGTCAAGTAAACAACGTGTTAGGCGTGGCAAGCTTTCCTCTTAAACGACAACATGCACAGAGCTATGTTAAGCCCGGTGTCGTACTGGTAGGTGACGCGGCACACATGATTAATCCTCTGGCAGGACAAGGGGTTAATATTGGCTTGCTGGACGCTGCAGCCTTAGGTGAAGTATTACTTGAAGCCGCACAAGAAGGGCTTGAACTCGGTAGTTTAACCGTTTTAAAACGCTATGAAAAAATGCGTCGCAATGAAAACCTGAAAATGATGACCGTTATGGATATTTTTTACCAGGTATTTAGCAATGAAGTGTTACCCCTAAAGCTGATACGCAATTTAGGCTTGGGACTGGCTGAACGCATCTTGCCCGCTAAAAATAAAGTCATGCGCAGTGCGATGGGCTTGGAAGGCAAGCTGCCTAAACTGGCGCGAGGCGAGCGGATTATTTAATTTCCACTGGTTTATCACCACAAAAACACGACATTTTATTTCTTCGTGTCTTTGTGGTGCAGGCTGATTTTAGTGTGATGCGGTTGGTTCAGTAAAAACGACGTAAAGTTTTTTGCTCACCTTTTCTCTATCCCAATCCGTTCTACGCTCGTGACATATTGCATTTGTTATTTCTCCTCAAGGACTTGTCAACACACCACAATTCTTGTTCCAGTGCTTTGGGCATATTCTATAGCTTGGGATGCGTATTTAGCTAAGGAGAAAGTAACCTGCGAAACCTTCCTCGTTACGGGCCAAACATGCCAGTCTTGGACTGTTAGTGATCCAGCAGTAACTTAACTTTTTGAGCGGCTTGCTCACAATCAATAGCAGACTGCTCAACTCGCCGACTTAAAAAAAGCCCCGTATCCAAACCTTCACTTTCGCGAGAAGCATATTCATTAAGAGGGCCACAAGCTTCCTGCATGTGTTGTTCTGCCTTTAATAAATCATCATGATTGCTTTTGTCATCCGTTTCCAAATAATCCATAATTTCGCTGGTCATGCTGTTTTGCAGTTTAAACACGCGTTCCACATAATGCGTAAATTCTTCTTTGCTCTGGCCATTTGCACCATAGCTACCAAAAAAAGGGGTACCACAACCTGACAACATTAGTGTAATCAGCATTAAGCTTGGAAGATTAACAAAGTTTGGATTCCTCACTGTCATTTTAGTCCTGCATAAGGCTTCAGTTAAAATCATAATATACTATATATCAAGTTTAGCGGGACACGAAAAAACAACACGCCATTAAAGAGGTATTGATTTACAACTATAATATAGCTTAAAAGTCTACCCTGTTTTTTGTATTATCAAAACATCGTTAGGTGTATACTCCAACACATTTATATCTCAAAACTCAGTAAACATGGGGATTAAACTGATGACTGAAAAGACAGTGAGCAAGTACCTGAACAACCTTGAAAAACACTTCGCTAATGACAATCCGGTATTGCTAAAATCAGCAAAAATCTTTCATGAACTTGATCAAATTGAATTCGATCTTGGACTCATTGAAATGGATGAAACGACTGCCTGTAAAAACTCATGGTGGCCAATAATCAGTTTAATTGGCGGTAATTCTACGGCCAAATCCCGTTTTATTAACAGCTACCTGGGCGGACAGCAAGTACCCTCAGGTATTCAGGCATCCAGTCACAAATTTACGGTGCTACTGCAAAATAGCCAAGCCAACCCAGCGACTTTACCCGGCACAGCACTCGATGTTGATCCTCGCTACCCCTTTTATCAAATCAGCAAACAAATTGAACAACTACAAAAAGGCGAAGGTAATCGCATTAATGCTTACCTGGAATTAAAAACCATTAACAGCGACCGTCTAAAAGGTAAATTATTTATTGATTCACCCAATATAAACGCTGCACCCACCCATCCGATTAATTCAATGTTAACAAAACATATCATTGAACACTCTGATTTGGTTTTGGTTTTTACTGATGTATTTGAATCGGCATCTCCTATGCTCGATGAATTAATACAAACTATTATCCTGCACCAAGACTCTAATAAATTTATTTACCTGATAGACGAGCCTTTAGCTGCAATTAATCCCGCCAAAGCTAATGAAATTATTTCTTCTTGGCAAAGAAAATTATTCGGAACAGGCTTAAATACCGGACAATTTATTATCGCATCGACCCAGCAAAACAGTATTAATACGACCAACAAAGTCGACTTTTCCGAAATAGACCAACGTATGTCAAATGTTGGCTATGACCGCACCTATCGGATTTTGGACTCGCTGGAAAAGAATATACGAGAGATTGAAGACGTGATAATACCGGAGGTAAGAAGCGGCATCCTTCTATGGAAAGAGCGCGTCAACATTTCCAGCCTGATTGTTCTTTGCTTTATTGCTGTCCTGGCAGTTTTTGCTGAAATAAATATTGGGGTTTTAGAGTTTTTAATTGACCCTATTATTGGGCCGATAATAATCCTCGTTCTGATGGGCATTATGGTACCTGTACATTTACTGATCAGTAAACTGCACGCGAAATTAATCATTAACAAATTAAATGAACGACAAAAAGAACTACATTTAATGGGCAATCTGGCTAATCTCTTTGAACAAAACTTAACCTTTGTGCGTATGCTTTTGCCTCTTACTGAACCCGCCGCCTGGAACAAGAAAATTAAAGCCCGCTTAATGCAGTTAACCGATAAAGCCAAAGAACTGGTGCAGTCATTAAATGATGACTTTGGCACTTATGATGAGATTGCTTCTTACAATACCCCCATAGAAACCGGTTATAAAGACGAGCGCCACACTAACTATCTGGATTTATCGAAAATTAAAGAATAATTACACGATATTAAAGAACCTATAGTCGTCACTACCAGCATGACTTACGATGTTACCTATTGAAATTTTAAGACAATATCTACCTTTGTGCTGGTTTAAACATAACCCGCTTGAGTTAACCCGGTCAAAGGCATTTTTTAAACAAAATCTATTGTTCTATTTTATCGTTGAGTATTTCATGCAAGCCAACATGACGGATGATCCTTTTGAATCGTTTGTTGAAGTGGCGATACAAACACTGTTAACGCTTCTTTTTATAGGCTTTATACTGCGTTTAAACAAAACTTTATACGCCTATCTACAAGTAACCACCGCAATTTTGGTGTGTGCCAATATAATATCTCTTTTCGTTATCCCGGTTTTAATCTGGCTAACCGTCAGTGAGGCACTCTTAAGCTATTATAGTTTGGGGATATTGTTTTTATGGGAGCTTACCGTGATGGCTTATATTTTCAAAAAAATTCTTGCTATCAATTCTGCCGCAAGTATAGTCTTGTCATTGCTTTATTTTACCGTGACTTATTTAGGCGCATTTACCATTGGGCAGATATTGGCTTGAGTTTGATCGCTATTCATTAAGCACAGAAACTGGATGGTGCGTTACACCTTCTCTCGACAATTTTGTTGATACGTTTGACGGGATAATGCAATTTGTCGCATTAATTCATCGTTTTGCAAAATATAGTCGGTTTCTTCTTCAGCAATCATTTCGTCCGTGTCATCTTCAACAAAAATAAGCACTTCAATTTTTTCCCTTTTAAGAAGGGCAACGGTTTGCTTAGGTTAAGTTGTTGGGAATTTTCCAATGTCAGTATTTCTTTATAGGCGTACATGTCATACCTCTTATATTACTTACTCGATGTAACAGAACGGAACCGAAGCTAATGAAAGTCGTCAAAACCCCCGATTCCGCACCACTGCATCAAGGCTACTTTCTGCTAAGATAACTAGCAATAAATAACACCTGCCAAGTTTCGCAATACTACTGTTTAGCTGAGTAGGGTGCGCAATGCGCACCACAACGATGCCAGAGAAAAAACCCTAATACGCTACAGGTAGAAAAAAACAATAGATTGTGGTGCAAATAAAACCGTTTAGTGGATACGGTTTTAGGTGCGCATCGCGCACCCTATAAATTGGGGACTTATTATTGCGAGTTGCCTAACCCACATACTGCGTAATCAAACCTTGTAACTGGTTCTTGTCGAGTTGTTGATTATCCACTTTTAGATAAGCTACCGCCTCATCGTAGTGCAGGGTAATTTCTTCTACCCCGACCACTTTCAACATATCGGCGACAAAATCATTGGCTTCTTGCTCGTTAATTTTTTCTAATGAAATAAGCAAATTAGCCCAATACCGGGGCGGTTTCATACTGATTGACAGTATTAACCAGCTCAAGGCTGCCGCTGCACAAAACAAGAATACGCCGGCGGCACCATAAGCGCCATAACACCAGCCCCCTACTCCGCCGCCAATACCTGCACCCAAAAACTGGCAGGTTGAATAAACACCCATTGCCGTGCCTCTTAAATCGCCGGGTGCCGTCTTTGATATTAATGAGGGCAAGGTTGCTTCCAACAAATTAAAGCCGGTAAAAAACAACCAGAGAAAACCAATGATGCCAGGCAAAGACGCATGAAACTGCATTAAACCCAGATCAGCCAAAACCAGTGCGGCAATGGCACCGATAAAAACCGGTTTCATCTTGCGTTTTTTTTCTGCCAAAATAACGAACGGAATAATGGCGGCCATTGAGATAACAAAAACCGGCAAATAAACTTTCCAGTGTTCGGCAGGTAGCAAACCGGTATCACGCATTAATAAAGGTACCACCACAAAACTGGCCGTTAAAATGGCATGTAAAATAAAAATACCATAATTAAGTCGCAATAACTCATGATTTTTTAAGATATTAAAAAACTGGCCCGGCACCAATTCCGCATCCCGGTGTACTTTGGATTTCTGCGGATCAGGCACTTGATAACGAATAACCCAGATTGCCACCAATGACAGCCCTGCAATCAGCCAGAATATACCGTGAACACCAATAAATCCGGCAATCACCGGCCCTGCGGTAATGGCCACGCCAAAAGAGACGCCGATGCTAAGACCAATTAATGCCATCGCTTTAGTGCGATGCACTTCTTGCGTTAAATCTGCCACCAAAGCCATAATAGGTGCGGCGATTGCGCCAGATCCTTGAATGGCCCGACCCAATAAAACGCCGTAAATACTGGTTGAAAGGGCGGCAACCACACTGCCGATAAAAAACAGTATCAAGCCAATAATAATGATTTTTTTTCTGCCAAACCGATCGGACATTAAGCCGAAAGGAATTTGTAAAATCGCCTGGCTAATACCATAAATACCAATAGCCATGCCGATTAATGAAGGCGTTGAGCCGTCAAGTTGTTCGGCAAATAATGACAATACCGGCAAAATTAAAAACAAGCCGAGCATACGCAAGGCATAAATACTTGCTAAAGACCACGTTGCACGCTTTTCCGATGCGGTCATCGGACTCGTAATATCCTGCACTTTTGTCAAAACCGGTTGCTCCTTTGCGCCAAAAATTTAAGTATCATAAACAGTATGTGACCATAATAAAACCCTGTTTATATATCATGTTATTTAAAATCATCTTTCTGCTTAATAATACCTGATTAGCAAGATGCTTAAGCCAGTGACACAAACCCGTCATTCCGGCATGGATGCCGGAATCCAGTCACAGGGATGTGAAATTCTATCTGGCATTGCACCTGAAACTTGACCATTTATATCCCCTCACCCCAGCCCTCTCCCGGTGGGAGAGGGAGCAAGATGCCGAAGTTATTTCATGCGCACTCCTAAAACCGACTCCACGACATGACCGTTGCAAATTTTGAATCGCCAAACTTAATCGAAAAACGCTTACTCAAAAAACCGCTTTAAATAATGCCCCGTATACGAAGCCGCATTTTCAGAAACCTGCTTCGGTGAACCTTCGGCAACCAGCGTACCGCCACCGTCGCCGCCTTCCGGCCCCATATCTATCAGCCAGTCGGCGGTTTTAATCACATCCAGGTTATGTTCGATAACAATAACGGTATTGCCATGATCACGCAAGGTATGCAGCACACCCAGCAATTGTTTTATATCATGAAAATGCAGGCCTGTCGTCGGCTCGTCCAAAATATATAAAGTCTTGCCGGTGTCGCGTTTGGAAAGCTCTTTAGCCAGTTTAACGCGTTGCGCTTCGCCGCCGGAAAGCGTTGTCGCATTTTGTCCCAGGGTAATATAACTCAAACCGACCTCGGTTAAGGTGTGTAACTTTCTGGCTAACGTAGGTACCGGACTAAAAAATTCAGCCGCATCTTCTACGGTCATCTCCAACACTTGATGAATGGTTTTGCCTTTATAACGTATTTCCAGCGTTTCACGGTTATAACGTTTGCCGTTGCAAGCATCACAATGCACAAAAATGTCCGGTAAAAAGTGCATTTCAACTTTGATAACGCCATCCCCTTTACACGCTTCGCAGCGTCCGCCTTTAACATTAAAACTAAAACGACCGACCGTATAACCGCGAGAGCGTGCCTCATGAGTCGCTGAAAAAAGCTCGCGTATGGGCGTAAACAAACCGGTGTAAGTTGCCGGATTGGAACGTGGCGTTCGACCTATCGGACTTTGATCAATATCAACCACTTTATCAAAATGCTCCAGTCCTTCAATGGCATCGCACGGTGCGGGAATAACCCCTGCACGATTTATTAAGCGTGCCGCATGGGCATATAACGTGTCATTAACCAAGGTTGATTTACCGGAACCCGAAACGCCGGTTACACAAGTCAGCAAGCCCACAGGAAAGGAAATATCCACATTTTTCAGATTATTTCCATAGGCATTGCGGAGGGTAATTAACTTGTCTTTATCGATTGGGGTTAGTAATTCGGGAATTTCAATACTCACTTTTCCCGACAAATATTGACCCGTTAAAGAATCTTCGTTATTAAGAATATCATCCAGTGTACCTTGGGCAATAATCCGGCCTCCATGAACACCCGCGCCAGGGCCGATATCAACTATATGCTGAGCTGCACGAATGGCATCTTCGTCATGCTCAACCACAATAACGGTATTGCCCAAATCACGCAGATGAAACAAGGTATTAAGCAAGCGCTGGTTGTCGCGCTGATGCAAGCCGATAGACGGCTCATCAAGCACATACATGACGCCAACCAAACCCGCGCCAATTTGACTGGCGAGACGAATACGCTGCGCTTCACCACCGGAGAGTGTGTCGGCACTGCGATCCAGCGTTAGATAATCCAGCCCGACGTTAACCAAAAATTCCAGTCGCTCCTGAATTTCTTTAATAATTTTTACAGAAATTTCGCCCCGCTGCCCCGGTAGACATAAGTTCTCAAAGAAGGCCAGCGATTTTCGAATAGGTAAATGAGTCAATTGATGAATCGGAAATTCTTCAATAAAAACATGTCTGGCAGCGACATTAAGACGTGCACCATTGCACACATTACAGGGCTTATGAGAACGATATTTTGCCAATTCGTCACGAACCATCTGGGAATCGGTCTCAAGATAACGCCGCTCCATATTGGCAATAATACCTTCAAAACGATGCTTCTTGGTTTTAACCGATCCCGTGCCGGACATAAACTTAAATTCAATGGCCGCATTTCCGCTACCATAAAGAATGGCGTCTTGCGCGTCTTTAGTCAATTCTGAAAAAGGCACTTCAAGATCAAAACCGTAATGCTGGGCCAGTGAACAAATCATTTGATAATAATAGGCATTGCGGCGATCCCAACCACGAATAGCGCCTCCGGCAAGACTGATATCGGGATTATGGACAATCAAATCAGCGTCAAAATGCTGCCTTACCCCCAAACCATCACAGCTACTACACGCACCTTTGGGGTTATTAAACGAGAATATGCGCGGCTCCAACTCGGTTAAACTGTAACCGCATTGAATACACGCATAACGCTCGGAAAAGACCAACTCCGTGGCATCTTCTATACAAGCGGCAATTGCAATACCATCGGCAATACGCAAAGCCGTCTCAAAGGATTCAGATAAGCGCAGGGCAATATCATCACGCACTTTAAAACGGTCAACCACCACTTCTATGGTGTGTTTCTTTTTTAAATCCAAAGCCGGTGCTTCATCCAAATCATAAACAACGCCATCAATACGGGCGCGAATGAAACCTTGGGCACGCAAGTCATCCAATAACTGACTATGCTCGCCTTTACGATCATTAATAACGGGTGCCAACAACATCCAGCGTTGATCTTGCGGTTGCGCAAGAATGTGGTCAACCATCTGACTGACCGTCTGCGCTTCCAGTGACGTATGATGCTCAGGACAACGCGGCGTGCCGGCTCGCGCATATAACAAGCGCAGATAATCATAGATTTCGGTGATTGTACCGACCGTTGAGCGCGGATTGTGCGAAGTGGATTTTTGTTCAATAGAAATAGCCGGAGACAAACCTTCTATATGATCAACATCCGGTTTTTCCATGATGGATAAAAACTGACGCGCATAAGCGGAAAGGGATTCCACATAGCGCCGTTGACCTTCGGCATAGATAGTATCAAACGCCAGTGATGACTTGCCCGAACCAGAAAGTCCGGTAATAACAATGAGTTTGTCTCGGGGCAGATCAATATCAATATTTTTCAGATTATGCGTTCTGGCACCACGAATGCTAATAGTATCCATCAAATAATTCCGGCAATGTAAACAACCGCCTAATATACGTTTAAAGTACTATTTGCACAAATAGCATGACAGGTTAGTTGTAAAGCAGCCTATAAATCTTCATTGCTGCTGATTGCTTTACTATTCATTGTGACGGCAGCCACATTAATTTGCTCATAATTGCATTTTTCAGGGAAGCTGCCGACAGTTATTGGGAACGTGCAGGTGGGGCACGGATACCATCCCTTAAAGGGCCTAGGTATCTATACAAGTCCTACGGCTCCTTCTCCAAAGGGAGAGCAACGCGAGGGTTTCAGGTAGGGATGAGGGGAATATAACTGCTTGATTTTAGTCTCCTCACCCCAACCCTCTCCAGCAGGAGAGGGAGCTTATGGCTACTGTAATCCATTGCTTTATTATGCATAATAGTTGTGTAGATACCTATGCTTAAAGGGCATAGGTATCTACACAAATCATATAGCCGTCGTTCCAGCCGGGATTGCCGGAATCCATGGCTCAGGGATGTGAAAAATCAGATAAAAATAATTTGATATAGCTAAAAAATGGTTTGCGTAGTTCAATATTGCCATCCATGGCATCTGGATCCCGGCCAACCCTCGCGTTGCTCTCCCTGCCGCGATGACGAACTGTGTAGATACCTATGCTTAAAGGGATGGCATCCGTTAGAATCAAATTATTTATCTGAAAGTCTATTTAACGAGGTATGCAAATGGCCGTACGCACTAAAAAATTATTTTGGCTTGCCGCCCATTTACGACATAAATAATCAGGATCAAAGTAAACTTAGATTTAACTTTACCTTGACCCCGGTTATTATTAAATCATTACCTTACAGGAGGTAGACCAACAGACGAAATCTTGGTAGCTTCAGGCGTACAACTCGGATGTCCCCATCCGCTTGCGCTATTGTTTACACTATCGACAGTAGTAGCCAGCGAAGCAGAGAGGATGTCATAGACAATATTATCTGGATAAGCGGAGTCCCCACTGACACCATTCACCCCGGTCAAATTATCTAACTTAAGGTTATTACGGACACGCCAAGCAATATTGTGGTCGGCACAAGAACTGTCGCCACTCACACCAACCGCCCCGATTATCTTATGATTTACATCATAGAGCCCTAATCCGCCACCGAATACGTTTACGCCACCGATCTTGCCACCGACCATTGGATCATTAACAGCACCGTAACGCGCGGAGTCACCACGGTAAGCCACCTCAGTATTCACTGGATTACTCGCTTGAAGCCCATAGAGAGTCCCGCCAGGCTGGGTAGCCGAATAAAGGTTTGCAGTAGAAAGCGCAAGAGTATCAAGGCCAAAGGCATTTGCAGTATTGGCTTTTTGCGCAGAAATAACACGGCTACCAGGCCACTGCGAGCCACTATTTGCACCGGAGTATGCAACTGCACAGACTGTACCGTCTCTACCAACCACTGTCGCCCACATATTCAAACCAAAGCCGCCGTTTTTTTCATTCTGGGCAGCTTTCAACGCACCTTGCAGTGTTGACCAAGCAGGCAGTTTTGCGCATGATTTTGAATGATCTGAATCTGCTAAAACATTGCTTGAGGCAATGGATAAAGATCCCATAATAGCTAAGTGAACAAGTGTATTTTTCATTTTCATAAATTTTTTGGAGTTAAGTTTAAATAGATTTATCTCCCTCCATTCGGCGAGAGCTACATTGATGTGGTTTATTTTAAACCACCTATTTGATTGTAGATTGCCACAGTAGGAAATAACAAATTAATACGCTATCTACCAGAAAAAAAGCTAACCCGTAAAATCCGTTTTAATAAAAAGGCAATTTATACCTAAAATAATAATATTATATTGATTAGTATGTTGTATTTTATTGATCGAAATACATAAATAAAACTGTGTTATTAGGCACACTTTTTAGTAGGTAATATGACATACATATCAATATTCTTTAATGCCCCTGTTTTCTGATTTTTTGAATAATGAGCGCAAGCACTGCGTTTTGGGATGGTTTTAAAATCGCAACGATTTTTTATTATTTGCAGGTCTGGCGAAGAATTGTTGTGCTTTATGAGACGTTATTTTCCAGCCCAAACATCCTGATAAAACAACTCCAAGCACTGCCATAAGTATTTAGCGCAGCTATCAAATACTGGCGATAGATAAGCAGGATAAGCATCACCCACCTAAACTTAATCCATGGAACTGATTTATTGACGTCACAATCTATTATTGTTTTCACTTGGTTTAAGTAGAGCTACTCCATTGCGTCTTAAGCCCTCGACATCAGCGGCATAAAAATCAGAGCCACCGTTAAGTCCGATAAATTCTCAGTGAAACTGATCAATATTCAAACCATAAGTAATCACGGCTTTATAGCGTTAATGATTAATTATGGCGTCATCCCGTTTACATTAAACCAATTGCAAAAATAAAGACTGTACTAGCTCACAAGCTCAAACTTGGAAACTCGGTAATAGAAGCTCCAGCTTCCTGTTTCGCTAAGCAGGAGCTTCGCCGACTGGTTTACCAATCAGGAGATTGGGAACCAGTGTAAACTTGCATGACAAATACTAAACTAATACCCCCCAACAATCACAACACTACTTCGTCCCCCGCCCTGTTTTTCAACCACGACTTTAGCGCCTATTCGTTCTACCAAAATAGGCACATGCGAGATTACACCGACTTTTCTACCTAAAGCTTGCAGGGTATCCAGGCTGGCGATGGCGATGTCCAAGGTTTCCGGATCAAGGCTGCCGAAACCTTCGTCGATAAACAGGGATTCAACTTGGGTTCTGTTTGAAGAGAGCGAGGCCAGTCCCAAGGCCAGCGCCAGCGAGACCAGAAAGCTTTCGCCACCGGACAGGCTGTGTACGCTGCGCACATCATCGGCCATATCCCGATCTATAATCTGCAATTCCAGATCACTACCGGGTACACGCTGCAAATGGTAACGCTTGGCAAAGTCTTCAAGATGTTGGTTGCTGTGCGCCAGCAAGGCTTCCAGAGTTAAGCTTTGGGCAAAGACCCGAAATTTTGAGCCGTTGCTGGAACCGATCAATTCATTCAGACTTTCCCATTGTTGCCAGCGGTTTTGTTGCGTTTCCAGTTCGGCTTTTAAATGACTACCGGCGGTGATTTTTTTATCATCTTCCCGAAGCAAAAAAATGGGCTCGTCTCTCTGTGAACTCAAATCTTTCTTATGCAGTTGTAATTCAGTTGCGGTTTGCCGGGCGGCTTCTTCGGTTGTTTCAACGGCCTGATTTTGGTGCTGAAGACAGTCCTCGGTTTTTACTTTTAACAAGGTGGTTGCTTCCTGCAAAGCCCGTTCCAAAATCTGCCTATTGGTTTTCTGTTCGTTCAACCAGGTTTCATCGTGTTTAAGCAAGTCAGTTAACTGTTGAAGGGTAATCGCGTGTTTTTCCAGTGCCTGATTCAGTGTGCTTAAAGCGGCTTTCAGGTTATTTTGTCGGCGCGTAGTCTCAAGCTGCCAATGTTGTTGCTGCTGTTGAAGGCTTGCCAGCTCTTTTTCAAGTTGCGTGCTGGTGTTAACCGCTTGTTGATGAGCCGCTTTTGCGGTGAGTACGGCTTGATTGATGTGTTGTTCATAATTATCCGCTGACCACTTGGCTCCCGAAGCCAAGCTTGGCAACACACCATCCCGCTCGGTTGACAAGCTTAGTTTTTCTTGCGTTTTACGTTGGATTTCAGTTTGCTTGTCTTGATAGTGTTGCAGGCACTGTTCCAAAGTCTGCGCGGCCAGTTTTTCCTCATGCGTGATTTCAACCAACGCGGTTGATGCGCTGTCAAGCACCTGCCCGGTTTGCTGAAATTTTTGCACACTGGCCTTAATTTCGGCAAACGAACCGTGTAAATAAACCGGCCAGTTTTCCATTTGCGCAAACGGTATTTCTAACACCTCGACAATCGCTTGCAGTTGTTTTTCCTGTTGCAAAATATTGGTATTGCTATGATCCAGATCAGCTTTGTGCTTGGCGAGTTGCTTGTCCAGTTCGGTATAGTCGTTAGCTAATTGCTCTGTTTTTAACTGGGTTGCATCAAACAACGCTTGTGCGGTTTTTAGCTGTTTTTGTAATTCAAGCGCCGCTTTTTCTTGGCTTTTGATAAGCGCCAACGCAGTCAGCAATTTTTCATTGCGCGTGTTGAGTAACGGTAAAAAAGACTTATCGGTCAGTAAACAATCGGGTTTCTCGGGCAGTGCTAAAGCACACCAGTCCTTGTCTAAGAATTCCAGTTTTGCCTGCGCTTGCGATAAAGACGTTGCATAATTCCGCTGAGTTTCCAAGGCATCGCTAAGCGTTTTATTTAATTCCGCACTGTTTTTAATCAGTGTTTCTTTCAGGCTTTGCAGCTCTTTAACCCTGCCTGATTGGGCGGTTATCTGTTCATTAAAAAAAGCAGGCAGGTCGGTGCCAGAATTGTCGTCGTCTTTAAAGGGATGCTCAAGCGCACCACAAACCGGACACGGTTGATCTTTGCTTAATAATTGACGAAATTGCTCGGCGTTTTTATGGGTGGTTGCCTGAAGCAAATCCAGGGCTTTTTTGGCTTCCTCAAGCACCAACTCGTTACCGAGTTGCTGCTGAGTTGCTGTTTGCAATTGTTCGTTCGCACGACTAATAAGCTGTTCGGTCGCGGTGAGTTTTTCCGTATCTTGTTTTATCAGCTGTTGCAGTTCCAGCGCCTGAGTAGCCAAATTCAAAGCGCCATTCACTGCTTTTACACTGGTTTCAAGCGTGTCTTTTTCTTGATACAAAACTTCCAGTGGCTGTTGACTGCACTGCCCTTTCAGTTGCTCAAGCTTGATTTGCTGTTGCTCCTGTTGCTGTTGATTTTTATCAATCGCTGTTTTTAAGCCCGCTAAAACCGGCTCGGCTTTATTAACCAAATCCTTAAGCTTTTCGGACTGCAAGGCATTCGCTGTTTTTTGGATATTAAGCTGTTGATAGCGTTCCAGCTCACCTTCCCAGCGATTCCACTCAGCCGCGATGGGTTTAAGCGCTTGATTATTTTCCAGCCAAGCCGTTAGCTGTGCAAGGCTTGCCGTCTTTTCGGTTTGTTGCTGTAGTAAAGATTGGTGTCGTTGCCGGTCAGTTTGTAGCGTCTTATTGAGATTAAGTTCTTCAGCAGCCATCGTATTAATAGCCTGTTGAATAACATCAAGACGGGTATCCAAATCCCGCGCTGTTTTTAATACCGGTTGGGCTTGCTGTTGTTGCTGTTCAGCGGTTTGCAGTTGGTCAAACAAAACCGTCAGTTGGGCTTTGACCGTTTGCAAAGCACTTTCAGCGGTTAGTTGTAATTGGCTGCTATTATTGAGCGTTTTTTCTGCCACCAAATAATCATCGTTTGCGACTTTATAATGACTTAACAATGGCTGTAAGGGCTGCACGGCTTCAACTTTTTGAATCAACAACCGCTCGGCTTCAGCGGCATCCGACGCCTGTTGCCGGATCAGGTGTGCCTCAGTAGCTAACTGCTGCGCTTGCTGGCGTTTTTTAAGCTCGTTATACCAATCGATGATTTTTTGATTACCACTGATTTGCAGATCCAGTTCCGTTAATTGCTGACTGAATTGATCCCGTTGCTGTTCCAGGTTTAAACGGGCATCATTGTCCAACGGAATCAAATTCTGCATAACACCGGTAATCCGGCTTAAGGCTTCTTTTTCTGTTCTCGCCCGCTCGAACGCTTCAATAGACAACTCGGAATAAATATCCGTACCGGTTATGCGCTCCAACAGACTGGAGCGTTCATCTTTTTTTGCTTTCAAAAACGCGGCAAAATCGCCTTGCGCCAAGAGTACAGAACGACGAAACTGATCAAAATTAAGGTCAATCAATTCACTGATCGCTTCCAGCGTATTTTTTTTGCCCTGACCAATCCGCTGGCCACTATCAATTTTGCTGAGTATTATTTCCTGCGCCTGCAACCTGCCGCTCGCTTTACCTCGGGCTTTACTCACTTCCCAGCGTGCCCGATAGTGGTGTTTGTCTTTACCGATAAAATCGACTTCAGCATAAGCGGTGCTGGTACCACGACGCAAAATAGAGCGCACATCATTACTGGTAACACGCAGGTTTTCATCTTCATCCTTGTGACCCACCGCAAAACCGTGACCATCCGGCAAGCGCGGCATTTTGTCATAGAGTGCCAGACACAACGCATCCAGAATGGTGCTTTTACCGGCACCGGTAGCGCCGGTAATCGCGAACAAACCGGCTTGTTGCAGGGGGCCTTCATTTAACAAAATCTCAAAAGGTTCCGCCAGACTGGCCAGGTTTTTTCCTCTAATCGCTAAAATACGCATTATTGCTTTGCCCTTAGATTTTCCAACAATTCATTAAATAACGTATTCATGTTTTCGGGGGCTTCCTGGTCAAATTTGTTTTGATAACAGCGCTGAAACACATCCAGCGGTTGCAACTCTTCCAGTCGCTCTTCCATTGTTACATCGGCCAGACTTTTACTGCTACCACTGTAAGCGGTCGATATTTTTAATAAACGCACGGGCAATTTTGAAATCACTTCTTCAACTTGTTGACGCAAACCAGGCTCCGGTTTTTCAAGTTTGATTCTTAATTCAACAAAAGGCCGTTGCTCTGGCGGCAAGTCTTCATCGAAAGCCATCTGTTCCAATTGCTCAAGTACATCCAACAATCCGGCAAAATCTTTACTGTTAGGGATTCTTAACAAATCAATACTACGGGGAATTTTAAGGGCAACAGTTTCCACCGGCTGGCCTTTTTTAATATCCACTTGCAACACTTGATGCAGATAATGACTTTCATCAAAGGACAACGGAATCGGCGAGCCGCTGTAGCGAATATGGTCATTGGCACCGACGGTTTGCGCCAGATGCAAATGGCCTAAAGCCACATAAGCAATGTCTTCCGGAAATAATTCAACCGGCAAGGCATGTTGATTACCACCCAGTATTTTGCGCTCACTCAGTTCTGACACACAGCCATTCACCATGTAACAATGTCCCGTTAAAATCAGTGCTTCATCCTGCGTTGCCTTGGCCTGCAACTCACCAAACAATTGCGCATAAAGTGCTTTAACACCGGAGATTAAAGGCTCGTCGCTCTGGTCAGTCGGTCGCATCGGTTCCGTACCGCTTGCGACACTCCCGCCATCCTTGGCAGTCGGTAAATCGGCGTTACGCAAAAACGGCATGGCACCGCACCAGACTTTAATATCACCGGTTGCATTGGTCAGCGGCACCAACAATCTATCCCAGTTAATAGCGCCGTCCTCACGCACCAAACCACCGACAACGGTAACACCCAGCGCATTAAGAATCGATGACGGCGCATCCAGGCGACTGGCAGAATCATGATTGCCGCCGATCAAGACAATATTCAAAGCGGGTAACTGTGTTCTGGCTTTAACCAGAAACTCATATAATTGGGTCTGGGCGGCGGCTGACGGGTTAGCTGAATCAAAAATATCACCGGCAACAATCAGCGCATCCGCCTGTTTATTTTGCAACTCCAACAGCAACCAGTCCAAAAATCGCTGATGCTCCAGTTGCCGCGATATGCCATGTAAACAATGGCCCAAATGCCAATCTGCGGTATGAAATAGTCTTAACATGGTCTTCCTGGTGTGGGTATCAATAGATAGAGTGGCAAATTAATTTTATCGGGTAAGGGTCACGATAACAGTAGCACTTGATATAGGCAACCCATCAAGCGAAATGCCCTGATCTTGATTAATGTAGATTTTCAGATAAATAATTTCGGCTACCCACTTTAATCAGAACAAAAATACCGAAGTTAGACCTGGCAGGTTTATAAAACCTGCCAGGTCTGTTCCATATTAAGTTGATAGCCCAATCTTAAGCAGAATATCCCCATTGCTTAAACTGATCTTGTAAATCCGGATCTTCTTTGAAGGCAAGATAGAATAAATATTCAGAAGCTAAATCTATTTCATTAGGCCAAACAAGGGTGCTATGTTCAACCTTAAAATCTTTGAAGTTAGATTCCTCTTTTAACTCAGAAAAAATCGGCCTTTTATCGTGAAAAATAGTTTCTTTTAGATTTACGATACCTTTCCTGCCGTTATTGAACGTAACGCTAATGCAGTAATCACCGAAATATTTCGCTTCATTGACAGCCAACATTTTTTTACCTCTATCAAGTTATCTGATTAGCAAGATGCTTCAGTCCGCGCCGTCATACCGGCATGGATGCCGGTATCCAGTGCCATGGATGGTAATAGAGCGATGCCGTTGTGCCTTAATTCTGGTGCGATACCCAATAGAATTTCACATCCCTGTGATTGGATTCCGGCAATCCATTGCTCCAGATGTAGGCCGGAATAAGGCTTTTCAAGCGTAAGCGAGTTGAGCGTTTCCGGCATGTTGTGCGAGTGTGCCGGAAACGCCACCACGCGCTACGCTTGGGTGGTCTTATTCCGGCCTACGCCTGTCGCTTGTTATCGCTTAATTTCACCGAAATCAAGAATTAAAAACTTGAAGATCGAGTGTTACTTTCCACAATCACAAGACTTTTGGCCTGCGACCAACCGCGCCAACGGTACTCGGTATTTTGCAAACACTTTGTAAATCCAATCAAACAAGGGTTTTAATAACGGCCAACCGGTAGCTGCCATTATCCATCCAAAACCCACTGCTTTATAGGTTTCACGAAAGACACCCATGCCTTTGATAAGCTGGCCATCGGGATAAACTCCGTGAATCTCTGCCATTAATTCAGCGTGCGTTTTACCGTAAACAGCAGGATCAAAATCAGCACCGTTAATATCTTGAAATCCAAGCTTTTCCTGTTTGTTTCTGCGATATAACCAGGCCACTTCTTTACTGCAAAGTGGGCATAGGCCATCATAAAGCAAGGTAAATTCTATTTTAGCCATCACATTTGTCTCAGTTTATTAATGGCATCAGCTAAGCGTTCAGCACCATCAATGGGGTTATTATCGAATACCATCATGTACTTAAATTTGGCACCGGCCTTGGACTCCCAGAGCTTGCCCAGCTTAAGCTTTAACTCTGAATCAGAATTATCCCTATCATCCCCTTTGGTTTCTATAAGGATAATTTTGCCGCTGTCGGTTTTGACTATAAAATCCGGGTAGTGATTGATAAAACCATTAATCCTGAAGCCTTTGCCTCTGGACAGGTTTCGATGCCACCACTGAATCGTGTCAAGATTGGCAAATTCGTTAATGACTCTGGCTTCAAAAATCCCCATTGCGGCTTCGGTACTATAAAGGCTTTTAGGTATGTCCTGCGCATTGGCGGACGGTGTAATGATTTCCGGCAACGTAAAGCCGGGCTGCATCAGGATGGTATCAACATCCAGATAATCAATAAACGTTTTATGGGCATGGATACCGGATAGCGTGTTAATTTTTTGTTTTATTTTTCTGACATAATAAATGTCCCGTTCCAGCGCATCGCGTATCTGGCTCTCGCTAAAAGTGTCGGTAATTCGACTGATGTAATTTTTTATTTCCGGTTCAGAAATAGGAGTCATGTTGCCAATCAGCGTTGTTAGCCTGACATTCAAGTTCATCAACTGACTGTCCCGGTCACCTTTTAAAATGATCAGGTTGTATTTTTTTCGTTCCTCTGGCTTGGCTTTAAAGGACGACACTTTGTATTCCCCTTCATCCACATATTCCAGGTCAAGCCGGTATAACTCTGTTTCAACATCTTCAAAGCTAATCGTGGCATCAGCCTTGCCGAGATTAAAATGCTTTAACAATAAATCCTTCTCAAACAGTTGGGTGGTCTCGTCTTCAATCCAGCCTTGCGACTCGACATGAATAAAAAACTGGGGGATTTTCAACGCCAAGGCATCGTCTCTAAAATTACCTTTAAGCTTATGCTTGTTCATTTTATCTTCCAGCTCGATGGGAATATCGACATTCAACGCCGCACGGGCTTGTTCTTCGTAAGCTTGGCTGGCAATACCGGCTTGCTGTGTTAAAGCGTCAACCGCTATTTCACTGGGCGTTCGACTATCGCCGGAGTCATTTTCATCATTGATTACGGCATTAATGACTTCTGGATTAAGCACAAAATCGGCTACCTCGTAAGCCGCTTGATTATCAATAGAACTATTTGACTGGTCTATTGAGGCAGGGTCATAAGCCTGCGTTTTAAAAAGGTCATCTGTTTCAGGTGACAGATTTGTTTCCACTACCGCTTGTGTAGTGACGCGATAATCTTTGTCAGAAAATCCCGCCCGATTAAGACCTTTAACAATATTTTGCAAGGTTGCGCTAAACAACGCGGAGGCGGTAAACACATAACTGGTATTTAACAACTCATGGCCATGCTGCTGAACATGCGGCATACGCAGTATTCGGCCAAGAATTTGTTCTACATCGACCGCCGACGATTTATCTGCCAGGGATGCCAAAATATAAGCAAAGGGACAATCCCACCCTTCTTTAAGCGCATTAACCGTAATGATGTAACGTACCGGACAATCACGACTCATCAAATCAAGACCTTTTAGCTCATTGATATCCGCTGTTTTAATTTTTATCTGCGCTTCCGGGATACCGGAGTTAATCAACTGCTCTTTGGTTTTCTCGAAGGTGGTCTTATTGTCGCCGGTACGCGGTTGTGCCTGAAATAAAACAATAGGTCTAATATATTTTCCGCCAGCCGCTTCTTCTTTAATGGCGATATCTTCCAGACGTTTCCGCAGGATGATGGCGCTTTCAATGGCTTCATTACGGCTGGGTTGATTTGAAACAATCACCGGCAGTTTAACCATGTGCTGTTTTTTAAGAGCCATGGCATCCACATAGCTAATGATGTTGCTGTTATTTCTGGGGGTTGCCGTCAGGTCAAAAATAAAATGTGGATTGAGATTAACCAGCATTTCTACCGAAAGTTCAGTTTCGGCATTATGACTTTCATCAACAATGACAATCGGCTCCAAACCACGAATCACGTTGATTAACGCTGTGGCATCATAGCCCGTTAGCAATAATTCATTTTTATCCACCTCATTAGCGGCAAAGGAGGCCAGATAAGCATTATCCTGAAAGATTTTACGATCTTCCTTGTTCTTGGCTTTTAAACTGCCAAAGCTCATGACAATAATAGACAGTTGCTCACTCACCGTATCCGCTGAAAACCCTGCGCCCATGAGCAGGTCGCGCTTTTCAAAAACAGCCACGCGATTACTGAAAAGTTGATTGAGCCGTCGCCGATAAGGATGCTCTGCATTATCCAAATTACGAACAGTTTGCTCAAGAATGGACAAGGACGGCACCAACCAAACCACCAATTTGCTACGATCCGGGTTATGAATCGCCAGCGCATCAAAAACGGCTTTAATGGCATTAACCGCAATAAAGGTTTTACCGCCCGCAGTCGGTACTTTGGCGCAGACATGCGGAATACCCTGTACATTATTTTTATAAGCCTCCATACCGGTCACGCCTTTTGCATTCCAATACGCTTTAAAAGCCGTGCCTGGGCTGGCATTAACAACCAGTTGAGCTAAATAATCATCCAAATTATCGATGACGCGCTGTTGATAATCTTTTAATTCCATGTTGAAACAACTTTTTCAGGTTAATGACAAACAAAGTACAAACCCGGGTTTGTACTCCACGGCGCTTTAGGCCAGATACAGAGACCTTCGTTGATTAAGCGACATTATTTTCTGTAGGGCACGCCCTACGTACTAAAAAAATCGGCTACTAACTTAAGACGGGACACTGAGCAGCAAAATGATTCGCTAAGTGCCAAAAAGTCCGTCATTCCGGCAGGGATGCCGGAATCCAGTCACACGGATGTGAAGCTGTGGTATGGCATAGACCCTAAATCATGCGGCAACGTTATCGGAAAGTTACCATCCATGGCACTGGATACCGGCATCCTTGCCGGTATGACGGCGTTAACTAAAATTTCTTATCCCGGTTTAATTCGGTAGCCAAAAAATCTATCCACACCGAAGTATCTACCAGACAACGGCTCATTCTTCACCTATACGCATTTTTTTATAGTCGTAATCAGGGTCTATACCGACTTTACCGTCTAAATCACGTATGTCGTGTTTTTTAGGAAACTGGCGATGGTGATGGATAAATTCACTCAAAGCCAACTCAATCACTTGGCTTTGATTGTCAATATTGGCTAACTTGGCGGCTTGTTCAAGCAGGCTGTCATCAATGTTAATCGTGGTTTGCATGGTGTGTGCTCCGAAATTAAAAGCGGGTAATATCGCGGGGGATTTTCTTAAAGATAATACCGTATTTAGTCATAAACGCTTTAGTCAGTAAACATTTGTCGGCATAGATAATGGCGGTTCCCGGCTTGGCTGCACCAAACTTTAATAAGCCGAGAAAATCCAGATCAAGACAGGTCACTTGCTTGGGTTCGTAATAGAATAACCAGGCCGTATCGCTATTGAGTCCCATCAAGTAGGGCGTGTAGGCATTATCTTGCGGTGTTTGGTCTTCACCCGGAATCCCTTCACTGTAAGCGACATAGTTGCGTATGACGTCAATACCAACGGCTTCGTTAAGCGTATCGTCCGCGTTAAAAATCGGCTCGCCGACGGTGTAATAAGCAAAACTGCCACCGAGTCCAGAGACTTGTTTGTTGCCTTCACCATAACCGGACATCACGCGGCGTACACGTTCTGCGGTAATGGTGTCGGCATAGTCTTCCATTTCAATCAGGATAAAGCGACGATTGCCGCCGTCTTGGGCGTTAAGTTTTAAGGTGGCGTGAGCGGTTGTACCTGAGCCTGCGAAGGAATCGAGTATTAAATCATTAGCCTTGGTTGTAAAACCTAATAGATCTTCAATCAATACTGATGGCTTTGGATAATTAAAAGGCCTTTTGTTTTCAGGAAAAATAGATTTTATTTCGTTAGTTCCCGTTCTTCCGTCCAGCTCTATAACTGATGGCAGTTTATTTTTATAGTCTTTTGCATACAATTTTAGCTCAATAATCTTTAACTCATGCTCACCAAAAATGATCCGTTCTTCTAAAAGAAGTCGTTTCATAGTGTCTTCTGGAAAACGATATCCCATTAATGGCTGTTTACATGGTTTGTTAGTTTTTGGATGAATCACATCGTAACGGTAACCTTCTTTTCCAGGGTTATGTACACTTTGACTACCTGTATATATACCGCCATCATCAATAAATTTGTATCGATCAAGCGGCCAAAGCTCTGATTTATGCTCTCTAAACCAAACGTTATAAGCTTCTTGCAATTTACTCGGGTCGGTATGTAGCACATTTAATTCATCTCCCATCTCAGTTAATTTTTGCTTAACATCTAAATGAGCGGATTTCCAGACGGGAATGAGTGCATTTTTATTCTTCGCATAGCAAAGAATATATTCATGTTCCAAACAGATATTTGTTGGATTATTATCAGTTACATTACGCCATACAATTTCACCAACCCAATTCGAAGTTCCGAATATCTCTTCTAACAAATGTTTAACATTTGCAAACTCGTTCTGATCGATACTAATTAAAATAACCCCATCCTTAGCCAACAAGCGATGCAGCAACTTCAATCTTGGGTACATCATGCACAACCATTTATCATGACGCGATAAATCCTCACCCTCTTTACCGACCACTTGCCCCAGCCATTTTCTGATTTTAGGATCATTTACCGCATCGTTATACGCCCAGCCTTCATTACCCGTGTTGTAAGGCGGATCGATGTAAATACAATTGACCTTACCCTCAAACTCAGGCAACAGACTTTTTAACGCCTCCAGATTATCGCCATGAATAATCCGGTTATCGGTACTATTGGCGGGCGAACCTTCTGCCGCATCAAAACGGCTTTGCTGCTGCAAAACCTTAAACGGTACGTCATGATGATGGTTTACAACCTTGTCTTTCCCGACCCAGGTAAGTGTTGGCATGGGTGATTTTTTTCCTTAAGGTAAACTTTAGAGGGCAATGTAATTGCGTGTGATTGGAATCAAAGCGAAAAATAGAAGATCAGATAATTGCCTACGGGTTGGTCACGCAAAGCGGTTTTAAGCTCTTCCCGACTAACGCCCAACTTGGAAAGTCTGCCAAGGCCAGGCAAGTGTCCTGAATTCGATCAAGGAATTTATCGGCGCTGTCGGGACTATCTTGTGCAATAAACCACCAGATTTCTTCAAGGTCGTTTTTGGCTTCTGGCCGTTTTAATAGACGTGGCATTAAATTTCAACTGGCCATTTGTTGCGCAGCAAGCCGCTTGCGGCCTCGCGCCTTAATGTCTTCGATGTTTAAGGGGGTTGCTTCACCACTGTTTATGCCTTTTTGAATTTCGCGTCTTAATTCTTCAAGTCGTAAATCACGCAACTGATCGCGCTCTTCCAAGAGACGTAAAGCTTCCCGCATAACTTCGCTTACCGAGTTGTAAAGGTCACTTTGTACTTTGCCTTTTACCAGTTCTTCAAAATGAGGGTTTAGGGAAATATTCATGATTTTAACTCCTTCGCTTTGGCTATTAATTTTCAATAATAACAAATATTGTTAGTGACCGTTTAAATTCTGAAAAATACGGGAGTTATTAGTCGATAGGATATAAATTAAGCTCGGGAATAAATATAAAGTCTTTGGTATTGAGGGTATAAAGCTCAAGGTCGCGGCTAATAGCCGTTGCCGCTATCAGCATGTCAGGTATTGAGACTTTATGGCTTAATGAATAACGGCGCATCAGCTCTATAAAAAGGGCTGAAATAACTTCATTAAACCCATAACAGTGACACAAGGCGACATGCCGTTCAATTTTGGCAAGTTCTTGTTTGTCTCTTGCGCCATAGAATAACTCGGCTTTAGTGATAATACTGACGCCAATATGAGCTGAACCAACGCGCTGCAAGGTTTGTATGACGGTCGGTTTGGCTTTATAGAATTCAATCAAGATATTGGTGTCGCAAAGTATCATTATTTATTATCCCGCCATGCTTTAGCGCGTATGGATTCCTGAGTGATATCGTCACGATTTTCCCATATCCCTGCACAGTTGAAAAAATCAGTGTCAGACGTTACTTCGTTGGCTGCTATTTCTGTTACGTTGGAGCTTGCTTCATCCAATAAAATAACTTTAATTTTTTTTCCGTTCCATGCTTGTTGATTGCCGGGTAAGGTAATCACGCCGTTATGGACGGTCGCTTGAAACTCGACTACATTCATTTTTTTGCCTTTATTGGTTGTAAATTGGCTGTTTCATAGCGACATCATAACAAATTGGCTACTTTAGGGGGGTTGATTTTATTGATTGCATATTAATTTACTTCCGGCTATTGTTTGGAAAATGGTGCGCGATGCGCACCCTACCCAACTTTACAATCCTGATCGCTGGTGTGAGAACCGCCTGTTACTTAACATGACGCTAAAATGACTTATCCTATAAAATATAGGGCATGAGTTATCACATCATTAGTTTTATATTCGGAGATAAGGTGTTAAAGATTAAAGCATTATTTTTTACCGGCCTTTTGTTGTCCGGTCTGTTTTCTGAGTGCCTTGCAAGCCCGATTGCAGAACAATGGGCAAAAGTGACTCGACCGACTTATTCTGTTGGCTCTCAGAGCATTGGCACTTATAACGCCGGTTGCATAAGCGGCGCGGTTTCTGTACCGGCTAACGGTACCGGGTATCAACTGATGCGCTTATCAAGAAATCGGGCTTATGGTCATCCGGACTTAAAACAGTTTATTGAAAGCTTGGGGCAAACTGCCGCCCAACAACATTTAGGATCTTTGTTAATTGGTGATTTAGGACAGCCCCGTGGTGGCCCGACGTTAAGCGGACATCGTAGCCATCAAACCGGACTTGATGTGGATATTTGGTTTTTGCTGTCAAAACAAGCCGCCAGTCGTACCTTGGCATTAAATGAACGCGAAACCTGGAACGCGCCTTCCGTGCTTGCCGGCCAATCGGATGCGATAAATTATACGCAGTGGTCGTTAGCGAATGAAAAGGTACTTGAAGCGGCGGCACGTATGCCTGAAGTCGACCGGATTTTTGTCAATGCCAGTGTTAAACGTGAACTGTGTATCCGCCATACTGCGCAGGGCTGGTTGAGAAAAATTCGTCCTTGGTGGAAACATGACGATCATTTTCATGTTCGGCTTAAGTGCCCAAAAGACAATAAATATTGTCAGGGACAAGACGCCCTGCCGCAAGGTGATGGCTGTGATGCCGAACTAAACTGGTGGTTTTCGGAAGAAGCCAAACACCCGGTCATCCCCAAAGCACCGCCAAAAGAATTACCACTGCCTGCTTTGTGTGATTCTGTATTAAGAGAATGACCTGATTGGATATAGATGTAGGAGCGGGGCCATGCCCGCGATATAACGAAGCCTTCGCGGGCATGGCCCGCTCCTACAAAGATTAATTCCGCAGCGTATGGAGACTATAAAGTGGATGGTTATTTATTGCAATTTGCCTTATTTGGCTTTGCCATGTTGCTCTTTGCCAGCAATGAGGATACGCGCCAATTTACGCAAGCCATCGGAAGATATTTCCAGACCCAAAGGTGCGCCTATGTTTTCAAGCTCATACATCACATCGGTAGCGGCTATAAAGGTCATATAACGTAACCCTTGTATTTCCGGTAATTCTTTAGCCAACATTTTTAATTGAGGCGCGAGACGTTGCCAAGTATGTGTAAAAAAAACACGCACCGGATCATCGCCGTTAGCATCATGGTCTTTTAATCCGGCCTGAAAAGCACTGCGTGATTCCAGAAGCGTTTCCATCAAGGCATCACGTAATTCGGGTGATTTGGTATCATCGGATGCCTGTTGAATGGCTTTACTCAAAAACGCATCCCATTCCTGCCAACTGGCTTGCCATTGTTTTTGTTCGGCTGCACTTAACGGAGCGGCCGATTTTTTAGCCGCCTGTTTGGCAGGTGCATTGAAGGCCAGTTTAATGGCGACGCCATTGTCGTTAGCCTCGGCACTGCTAAATTTTAAGGATTTAAGCAGCTCTTTAACTTCCGCTACGTTCTCTTTGGGTAAAAATTCCGTCACTGTTTTTTCAATGTCTGCACGCGATTCGTTTAAATCTATTTTAACGGCAGACAATTTGGGTTCGACAAAACGGTTAATCAACTCCTGAATTTTATTATTGCTAACCGAGCGACCTTCCTGATCAGTCGCCGTCACTTTGGTAATGGGCAGGCTTAAGACAGTCTGCGCGGCGTTAATGGTGGGTTGTTGCAAGGTTTCCAAAATACCGCTCCATGCAAACAGCGTGACGCATTGTCCACCCAGACCCGTTCCAAACTGGGCTTGCAGATTGTTTAGCAGTTTTATTTGACCTGTTTGGCCGCTCAGTCGGGGATCGGAAATTTTTAAATAACTACAGCCCTGCTTATCATTCCAAAGTTCAGCTGAATTGCCAGCACCTTTATAAAGCTGGGTTATTAACGCTTTTTTTATCAGGCTATAATCCAGCTGCACAGGAAGCGTCAATTGATCGGCTGTGCCATTTTTTGCAAACAGCATCAGCAGGCTAAAAACGGTAATAACCGAATATTTATTCATAGGTTTTTTTCTCTGGAAAATGGAATGCGTTATTTTATTCTAAAAAACATCACCTAAGGGGTAAAGTCATTGGCAGGCCGTTAATTTCCGGTCAATCAACAGCGTTAACTGCGCAGATCATGTTAATGGCTTAACATTAACGTCTCCTGAATCTTTACCCGATATCACCCTACTGTCAATTTAATGCAGATTGATTTTTCATGCGCGGCAACATCCTGATCGACCGAAAACTTACCAGTTTTTGCTTTTGTTCGTCCCATAGATTCAACCATAGCGATTTAAGACTTTTACGCAAGGTCAGCGGAGTCGTTACCTGCAAGGCCGCTATTTCATTGTAGCAACGCTGCAAGTTATAGTTGGGAATATTAGCCTTGACGTGGTGGATGTGGTGCAGGCCAATATTGCCGACTATCCATTGCAGCACTTTGGGTAATTTATAATAAGAGCTACCTTCCAGACCTGCCCGGGTTAGATTCCAACTGTCATGGCGCATCCAGCAAACATCTTCGTACTGGTGCTGCACATAAAACAACCACATACCGGCACTTGCCGCCATTATAATAATGGGTAATTGAATCATCAGATAGTTTTGAAAACCCAGCGTCAAACTCATGATGGTAATGATAGCGACCAGTGCCATATTGGTAAAAATGACACTGTTACGCTCACGTTTTTTGGCTCCCGAACTGGGAAAGCGTTGCAGAATCAAAAACAGAACAGTAGGTATGATGCCAATTAGTAACAAAGGGTTACGAAAAAACCGGTAAGCAACGCGTTTGAGCCAGGATGCAGAAAGATATTCATCCACAGTCAACGTCCAAATATCACCTACCCCACGACGATCCAGATCGCCTGATGCAGAATGATGAATAACGTGAGTGCGTTGCCAATCCTCAAACGGTGTAAAGGTCATGATACCGGCAATATACCCCAATATCCGGTTTGCCCTGCGCGAAGGAAAAAATGCAAGATGGCAACAATCGTGGAAAAAGATAAATATGCGCACCAAAAGTCCGGACGCAGGCACGGACAATAATAAGGTTATCCAATAAGGAAAATCGTGTAGTACGGAAAAAATCATCACGGCCCATAAGCCAAGATAAGGAACAAAAGTATTTGATATTTGCCAGAAAGCCTTCCGGTAATCTGCTTGCGCGTACTTTGAAACAGACTGAATTAAATCTTCTCGGCTGGACTGGTTATTTTTGGAATCTGAAGTGGCTAACATTTCAAGGCGGGTAAACTGTTGTGGCATAAGGGTAAATGGACTCACTTTTAATTTGGTTTAGAAAAGGGTGGTTAGGCAGTCATGAGGATCGATATGAAAATTATAACGGGACACGACCCCTAACCCTCGGATGTTATTTACACGCCCACATTCCGACATTCGGCGTCTGGACTTATATCCGTTCCAGCTACGGACTGTAAATTGGCTTGTTTAGGGTAATAACGGTCCCCTTAAAACGTGCGGTATTTTGGATATAACAATGCCTTCCTCATGCAATTACCGGGGGGTAATTCTGTTATTTTGATCAGTGCTAAAAAACGAAAATCGGCGATAAGTTAAAGTGGTAAGCGGGAAATAAACGAGGCATTTCAGGCAGTACATCCAGCTCTTTAATCTTATGTAGTCAGACTAAAGATCGAGCAACTTTTTATTGTTAGAGTTGCCGGATTTTTCAATAACAGCCAGTTAGTAAAAAATTTATTCAGTAAGTTCCATGGCTATTAAAAAATAAAACGACTTACTTTAGTAGGGACAAGAAAACAGAAATTAGACTTGGCAATTCTATCGAAATATCACTGAAAATAGATAAGTATTGCCGCCTCTGGTCATCCGTCATAGAATGCCTGTTTTTATATCACTACTCGTTTAGGTTTTTTAATGTCAGATACCATTTGGTTTAGAACCGGTGAAGCAACCGTATTTTCCAGCGAAGGACAAGGCACTGATGCCATGCCTGAAATTCTTATTGGCAGTGTCAAAGGCCCCGCAGGAAACGCCTTTGCAAATTTGATGGGTCAAACTGAAGGTCATACCCGCATGTTTGCTATCCGCGCCTGCAACCAGCAAGTGCGCCCTGCGACGATAATCGTCCCCAAAGTGACCATGAAATCTTCGGCCTATATCAATTTATTTGGCGGCCCCGTGCAATCAGCCGTTGCCGATGCGGTTATTGACAGCGTTATCGCCGGTGTTATTCCTGCCGATAAAGCCAATGATTTGTGTATCATTGCGATGCTATGGATAGCGCCCGAATGCGCAACCAACCCTGAGTTGGATCGTAAAGATTTATATCGCACCAACTACGAAGCCATGAAACTGGCTATCTCACGCGCCATGAGCAATTCACCCAGCATTGAAGAACTCATTGCCAACCGCCATAAAATGGTCCACGAAATGTACGACCCTGAAACTGGCGAATCCCAGTGGTAGGAAAATAATCGGGGTATTTGAAAGCAGTTGACCACGAAACACTGTAAGGCGGATTAACTCTGTAGAGTGGATTCGCCGACAGGCAATCCACCACAATTTCGGCAGACTGATGTCGGCGTTGTGTGTGTGTGGCGGTTTGCTATCGCGAAATCGCCCTACGGTTTACGACCATTAAAAATCCATCAGCAATCCAGGTATGCCAATATTCTGTATATGCTGGGCATTTTTTCCTTCTTCATAAGCCAGCAACTTGCCTTCTTTTTGCCACAGTCTAAACGCCAGGGAATAGGATAAAACCCGAATGGGGTAATCACGCGGCAGCAACTGCAAATAAGGCTGTATGGTGACAAAGTCAGTCGCGCCATACTGTTGCATGATAAATTTAAGACCACCGTTGGCAGGGCCGATATTGTAGGCCAACAAACCCAGAAACAAGTCATCATTCATCTCGGCTAGGTAGTATTTTAGGGTGGCTGCGGCAATAAACGCATTATGCCTCGGGTTGTTTAATGAAAGCTGGTGCTCTGATAAACGCTTGCCAGCTTGCTCTATGATAGCTTTTGGTACTTGGGTAATTTGAAATAAACCTCGTCCGCCATCGACACTGTTACGCGGTAAAAAAGAGGACTCTGCCGCCGCGATACCTTGCAACAAATTAAGATCAATATCAAATGCCTTGGCCGCTTCTTTGATGGCTGGATTATAAGCTTGTGCGCGTTGAACCAAAATAAGCAATTGCGCCGAATCATAACGACGGTAAGCTGCATAGACCTGATGCGCCAGCGTTACCCTGCCAGCCTCGTGCTTGCCACCCACCAAGGTGCGAAAGTGTCCGCGTGCCAGGGCAAATTGATCTTGCATCGAGATCCATCCAATAACTACTGCAAGACTGATAGCCAAGATTGGAGGTAAAAATAATGCCCAGCCCTGCAACCATTTCCGCAATTTCCACCAGCCTATCAGCAAGCCGGCTGTTGCCACAATCAACCCCAACACGCCGATTGCAAAAGGCAATAAACTGGAAAAAAAGCGGTCGCCTGAAAACCAATTAGCCGAATAACCCAAAATAACCATGATGACTGAAACCGCCGTAACCGCCAAACCCAGCACTTCAAGACTAATCAACATCAGCCTGTACCGCAAGTTACGGGCTGGCGGCTTGGCTATCGTTTTTTTTGATGCTTGCCGTGGCGAACGGGTTCGGGGTTTACGTTCGGAATTAACCTCAGGCTTGACTTTCACCGGCTTACGCTCCGGACTCGTCTCGGATTTGATATTCGTCAGCTTACGTTCAAGACCAACATCAGGATTGACTTTCGCCAGCTCATGTTCAGAGCTATCCTCGGGTTTCACCTTTACGCGTTTACGTTCGAGACTGGCTTCAGGTTTGACCTTTACCGACTTACGTTCTGGACTCATATCGGACTTGAACTTTACGGGCTTACGCTCAAGGCTCGCCTCAGCTTTGACCTTTGTCGGCTTGACAGGCGTTATCGGTTTATTCATCAGAAAAAGTATTGATAGCTACAAGCATGATCGATTTTACCTTTTGGAATCGGTGTTATTCAATGACAAGGAAAAACTCCGTTTAGTCTTTCGATAAGCATGATAAACCCCTTGTATGATATTTATATGACCGTGTATTTCCCCTCACCCCTCTCCTATCGGGAGAGGGTGTAAGATGCTGAAGTTATTTCATGCGCACGCTAAAGAAAATTCAATTTAGAAAATTTCTCTAGCCAAACAAGCTACAGCAACCGCTGGTGCACAATCTGCTGAAGTCAATCCAGTTGGATGGGTAGTTTCCGGAAATAAATCAGAAAAATCAAGATAAGGATAATCTAATGACTGTGCAATTTGTTTTACCAGAAACCGCCCGACTCCAGCGCCTATCAATGGGTTATTTTTAGAAAAAACGACGTTTTTAATCCGGCACTCACAACCGCGCTGTATTTTTTGTAATTGTTGGGCGCGAATGTTTTCCGCAAATTGTCGCCAGCGAGGTAATTCTTCAGGGGAAAAATCACTGCCTATCATGCGCGATAATCGCCTGGCGCTGGCCGTGATGGTTTTTTCTGTACCATCGGCAGTTTCAGTTTGGTCGTGTAATTCGTTAAGCTCTCCGGTAACGCGGTACACATCGGCCATGGTAGCAAAATACTCGGCCATGATGCCAATTTCCTGATTTTGATCGAGTGCAGTCTGGGCTACTGCCATCACCGCCGTTCTAACGATACCGGTATAAATGAGTTCTTGGGATATTAAACGTTGGTAATCGGTGTAACCTTGCGCCAATACTTTGCCGTCATGGAGCATTAGAATATCCGTGGTCGTGCTGCCAATATCGACAAACAATCCGTTACCCACTTTTTGTGCGGCAAACGAGGCACTGGCCAACCAATTTGCAGAAGCAATAGCCTGATAATCGCTGGTTTTAACCTGTTCAGCGTCAATAAATCCGGTCAGGCCTGCAAATACCAAGCAGCGTGTTTGCGGTAACAGTGTCGTCATGGTGTCAATGATCTGCTTAACGCCATCATCCCGATCTTCAAACAAATCAACCAACTCGCCCGTCATGGTAATCGCCTGCCGATACTGACTAGCGGATGCTTCCTGTAGTATCAGCGTTACCGCATTTCGGAGTTGATCCAGTCCTTTCCATAACGGACAAGGCTGCTGATAAACGGCTATAACGTCACCCGCCGGATTAATAACAGCCGCCTTAACATGCGCTCCGCCTATATCCCAGCCTATCGTATTAGTTTGAGTCATGTGTAGTCACTTTAATGGTTATCGGTTGGTTGCATAAGGGCTTGATGATGGGGTCACCTGTCAGTAATTGCAGGATATTTTCAGCGACGTTAATACCTAATGCCGCGTTAATGCCTACAAACGAGGTGGTCAGGCGCGGATTTATTTCAAGAACGAACAGTTGTTCCGGCGTTGTTATTAAATCAATGCCCACATAACCCCATAAGTCAGGTAACGCGTGAGCGATAGTATCGACCACATCCTGATAACTAATGACATCGGCGCCATCATTTACAATAATTTTTGACAACTGGTATTGCTGATTGATGATGTCGAAATGCTGCAAATTAGCGCACAACAACCAGCCCGTGCCGTCTTTAAACAAGCAAGACAAACTGGTTTTTTTACCTTGAATATGCGGCTGAATAACATAGTCACCTTTACGTGAGCGCATTTGCTCAAAATCATCCGTATTTTTCAGTATATAACTGTCTGTACAGCCTACACCATCAACGGGTTTTACCAACCATTCTTCAACTTTACCGGCCAGCTCTTCTTCCAACTGCTGGGCCTCATCCTGACTCGCCCACATTTCGGCGGCAAACAGCCTTGTGGGCACCGTAGTAATATGATGCTGTTTTAGGTGTCGATACGTTTTAAATTTATTCCCGGTTACCGCAACAGCACTGGCAGGCGAGGTTAGTAATTTTTTACCTAATGATTCAACAGCTTGACACAGTGATTGTAAAATACCGTCAAACTCGGGCGCAATCGGCCAGACCGCATCACACAGCAAGGCTAACCGCACAAATTCTTCATGGCTATTGTGTTCCGGATTGATGATGGCCTCATCAAACCCGTCGGTATTGATTAAGCCGTTAACCCGACTATCTACCATCACTACAACGTCTATTTTGCTCCCGCTCTTATCCTTGGCATAGGCACGCAAGCTGTCAAGTAGCGCGTGCAACATCAAACGCCCTTCCCTTGCCAATGAATCCGGTAAATCCTGCTTATTAAAGCCGCCACCAGTGATATACTCAAATACTAAAATTCTCATTACACCATTTTATCATCTGAACAACGGCAGGCGGCTTTACCCATGAAAATAATTCCGGTTATTGATTTAAAAGACGGTGTTGTGGTTCATGCCCGACAAGGTCTGCGTGACCAGTATCAACCCATTAATACCAAACTGTGTCAGTCTTCGGACATTTATCAGGTTATTGAAGCGTTTCTGGGGTTTTATAATTTTGACACGATTTATATCGCTGATTTAAATGCCATTACGCAACAGGGCGACCATGAGCGTTTAATCACGGCGGTGGTCACTTGTTTTCCGCACCTCACCTTCTGGATAGATAGTGGCTATCAACGCGTTAAAAAGTATCCTCAAAATTATTTGCCGGTATTAGGTAGTGAAAGTTATAGCGATGAAGCTGTTTTAGAACTCAAAGACTTCAATACCCGTTTTATTCTTTCTCTGGATTATTCGATGACAGGGGAACTGGGTGCAAAAAGTCTTTTTTGCAGGCAGGATTTGTGGCCGAATAGCGTTATCATTATGACCTTAAGTCGGGTCGGCAGTCATCAGGGACCTGATTTGATCAAATTAAACGGATTTTGCAGAGGCTATCCAGATAAACAGTTTATTGCGGCGGGTGGCATAAGAAACACCGATGATTTACACGCCTTAAAACAGGTCGGCGTAAAGCAGGCACTGATTGCCAGCGCACTTCATTCTGGCGCGATAAGCAGTGAAGACATTCAAAAACTATAGACAAAAAAATACCCCGGCAAGCCGGGGTATTTTTAACAACTCAGACAATATGCGTTAACGCATCAAGTCAAGGAATTAACCTTCGTTGTTAACTGCGAACGGATGTTTAGCAGTTGATTTTGCAGCTACAACTTCAGCAGCAGTTGGTGAACCGGCAATAGCGCGTTTCAGAGCTTCTTTGGTTGCTTGATAGTTAAATTTTTCAATTAACGCATCATCTTCAGCTTGCCAGTGAATGAATACACCAACAGAGATGAATAAATCATCAGCTTCGTCAGCAGGGATTGTACCGTCTTCAACACAATCAGCAACAGCCATAGCAACAGCACGTTGAGCAGGACCAAACATTTGAACAGCTTGTTTAGAACCTTTGATTGTTACTTTGTTGAATAAGATAGTTGCAGGCTTAACCATCAGGTTAGGAGCAACAACAGCTAACAAAGTAGAAAAACCGTCTTTGTTGTTTGTTAATGCGTTTGCAAATGCAGACTCGGCAGCTGAACCACGTGGTCCTACCATCAAATCGATATGTGCAATCTCGTTGCCTTCGCCAACTAAAGACTCACCAATTAATACTTTATTAATCTTTGCCATGTTAAATATACCTTATGAAGAAAAAATGAAAAATTCGAGCTAATATCGAGTTTTTATTCGCTCCCAACCATTAAGTAGGGAGATTTTTATTGCGAAGCGTTAACTTAATAACCTCTTCTAAAAATACGGTTAATACCGTTGCTACCGTCATATCCGCCATCGTACCGGGATTTATACCCCTGGATTTAAAAGCGTCATCAATACGATAAAGTAACGGCAGTGTGTGTTCAGGTCTTTTTGCTTTGGATAATTCGTCTCTAAGATGAGACATCTCGGCAACTACCATTTCCGAGTACTTATTACCGTATTTTCTTTCAATGTGACTATCAGGAAATTGGCATAACAAGCCAACATAAACGGACACAGCGGCCCATTCCTGATCACCCCATTTGCTCGTGGCATTGTAATGTATCAAGACGGCAAAATCAAAAATATCTTGATAAGCGGTAATGTATTGAAGGGCGATACGGTCTTTTGCACTGGCCAGTCGCATGGCTTCAGCCAGATTAACAGAGGGTTTCTCTGCCACATCCTGCTCGTTGGAGCTGCCCAAGCCACCTGGCGACGCTAACCTGATAGCCTTAAAAACCCACTCGGCATCTTCCAGGGTTGTGGTCGTTAAAACCCGATGCAATCCCTGCCTTAACGTCGAATCCGGCCGTGTATGACTGATCGCCTGAATTAAGGGCGCACACAGTAAAATAATCCCCAAATTGGTATTACAAAAAACCGCCTCGCGTGTTGCCTTAACGGCATAAAATATTTTTTCACCCAGCGAATAATCAGCATTACAGAGCGGAGCGGCGCTGACTTCTGCGCTTAGCCTAAAATCAGCAACCGTCATATCATGCCCGTCCGCATAGACACTCACATTACCCGGCTTAAATGCCTGTAACTCCACTTCACAGGCCTGTTGATAAAGCTCACTGAGTTGCTGTGGAGAAATCATAACGCGTTAACGTAACGGTTGATTAAATCATCTGCCAAAATTTGTGCAATGATGACATCGCAAACACTTTCCAAACCTTTCCAGGCCGGAATACTGTTAACTTCAATAATCGTATAAGACCCGTCTTTATCCTGAATAATATCCACGCCCGCGTAATCCATTGCCAAGGCCGCTGTCGCTTTAACCGCTAACTCTGCCATTTCGGCATCCAGCTCAATCTGCTCGCAACTGGCTCCCCGCGCCACATTATTTAACCAGGATTTACCGCGCCTGCGCATAGCCGCAACAGCACGACCATTAACCACAAACACACGATTATCTGAAAAGCCCTCTCCGGAACAATGCACAAAACGTTGCAAATAATAAACGCCGTGACTACCGGTCAACCAGATTAAATCGGTTGTTTTTTCAAGACGTCGAATGCCTTCACCTTGCGAGCCAAACAAGGGCTTGGTAATCAGCAAATTGCCTTTTTTCAATTCACTTTCAGCAATACTTAACGCGTCATCCCGATTACGTAAAACCCAGGTTAACGGCGTAGGCAGTCCTGCATTATGTAGCAAAAAGCTGGTCATGCCCTTATCAACACTACGCTCTACCGCATAACCATCATTGTAAACCGGAATACCCATCAGCTTTAAAGCATGAAGAAAATCCAGATATAACACAACTTCTTCCAATGAGCCACCGGGGACACCGCGCACAAAAGCGGCGTCTGGCATATCTTGCTCAAAGCCGGGAATAATGATTGGACTTTGACCAGGTTCAATAGCAAAACTACACTGTGTTAAGGAAACAAAATCACTGCTATAACCCAGATTGGCAAAAGCAAGGCTTAATTGTTTGCCATGCCAACCCGGATCATCGGTAAAAATGGCGATACGTCCCATGTTTATAACTGCACTCCAAATCGTCGTAGCAACGGCAACAATAATAAGTAACCGGTAATGGTCGCTGTCGCCGAAAGTCCCAAGCTAAACCAAAATCCCAAGCCCTGTTTAATCAATACCGGAAAAAGTATAAAAAACAACAACGATGGCAGTACCAACCAAGCTATTTGAGCGGTAAGCGTGGCGATTTGAGTTGATTCCACACCCTCGACATGCATCCAAATCATCGCCAGCAACGACGTCAGCGGCAATGAAGCCAGCAGCGCAGCAAAGCCGCTATGGCGTTTGGCAATTTCCGAAATCAGTACGATGATGAGTGCGGAAACACAAAACTTGATCGTGTAATAAAGCATTACCTGTGTTTTTATGCACCAAATGACTGATCCAGCAAAGCGTTATCCAGCTTTCCGGCACGGAAACTTTTACCTGAATCAACCGCTGTTACAATGACACTGGCAGGGCTAAACAACATGGCATCGATTTTAAAAAAGTCGTAGCCATATTGTTTAAATACTTCTGCAAACGGTTTGCCATAATCTTTAGACGTTGAACTTGGCATTTCATTGGCTAATTTTTCTGCCGCTTCATCGCTGCCTTTAACAAACAAATGGACTTGACCGGCGAATAAAATGGCATCATTGGTGCGTCCCATGGCTTTAACGAAGTTGGGGTGCGGAGGACACACGGGCGCACTGCCGCTACCGTCGATAATGTTTTCCAAAGGGAAATGCAAGGCGTGTGCCTTGTGAATCGCCACTTCCAAAACGCGTGCCACGACTTGTACGCCGCCCGCCAGACTACTGGTGGGTGTCACAATAATGGTCAGTTTTGACGGATCAATGTTACACGCTGCCGCCACTTTTTCAATAATGGCCAGTGGAGGAAGCGCATCATTCTCAATCACCAAAACGGTAGCATCGGCTGTATCCAAATAATCCAATTCTTTATAGAGCTCTTCAACAGGCTCTTGCTTGCCGTCTCTTAGCTTGGTGGCCATGGCTCGTGCAGGACCTGAACCCAGTGCATAATATTTCTCATGCGATAAACTCCAGCCGGCATACTGACTGCCCAGGCAGCCCAATACCGGATTACCGGTATGGACAGTCACTGACAACGGCCAGTTATTGGTATAAGTACTGTGGTTAATCGTAACGGTGCCCATGCCACCCAGACAAATTTCAGCAATAATACGACCGGCTTCCAAACCACCCGGCACTTTGATACCCGCATCAACAAGAGTGCAGCCATTTTCCAGTATCTCTATACCGACGCGTAACTTATCAGCGTTATCAAGCAGATGCTTTACCAGGGGTTGGGTTAATTTATTAACGCTAGCTTTATATTCCATGGGTGTTAAAAACCTTTTGTAAGTTAAATTGTTTAATCTGTAGCGCATTCATCACTAAATGCGCCTGCTTTTGGTGGGCAATAATACTGCAAACAGGCTGTCCTGTGCGACACATAACGCCAAAACCGGGTAAATCCATGCAACCCTCAGGCCATTCAAAACCATCAGGTATCATGACATCCTGCTGTGCATAGACGATTTGATAACCCGTGTAACCGGCGTAAGAAGGGGCGTAATCGGTTAGCTCACCCTGACTCGCCTTGATATGCCGGGTTAATAAGTCGGCGTCATACAATTGCAGGCTCGCCGACGGTCGCGGATTAATTTCCAAAACAAAAATCTTATCGCCCGTCTGGATAAAATCCAGCGAGCTCAACCCTTTTAGCCCAAACTCGCCGACCAATTGTTGCAGCCAAGCCGTTATCCGTTCTTTGTGTTCATCCAACAGTTCGCACCTGTTTATAATCCCTGAAAAAATAAAGGCCTGAGCTTCACTCAAGGCAACAGTCCATTGGGTATTAAAGCCAATCACTTGTGCCTTTTGTCCCGCCGCTAAAAACAGTACTGAATGTTGCGTGCCGGCTTGATATTTTTGCCAATAAACAGATGAATCAATGTCGTCTTTAGGTTGATAGTGCTTTATCCCCAAACCACCCTGCCCTTGCATCGGCTTAACCAGCCAATTATCAGCAGACTCTGGCGGGCAAAAACAAACCTCAGGATAAGGAATACTTAACTGTTCAAGACAGGAAAAAAATACGGTTTTATCCTGTAACGCGGCAAAAGTATCCGCCGAATTGCCCAGCACTGATAACCGACTCGCTAAATAACACAAGCTTTCTGGATAATATTCAAAACCACTGCCATAAATAACATGCCCAACGGCATAACGCTCAATAAAATAATCAACAGCCGCAGATAAATCCTGTTCAGCTAACGACGGGACTTGCTTAAAAGCTTCGGCGTAGTATTGCGTGTCAAGGTCAGCAAATAAATCAATCACCAACGGCTTTAATCCAGCGTTTTTTGCCGCCTGCGCCAGCATTCGTCCTGAACCGGCAACAATAAGAATAAATTCAGAGATATAGCCTTTCAGAAATTAACTTCCATTATATGAAGATTTAGCTCATACGGATAACATCCCTTAAAGGGATGGTATCCGTTAGCATCGAAATTATTTATCTGAAAATCTATAGTCATGAGTGTGTTTCTATAACCTGTCAAATCCGACCAATACCTTGCTGATCGGGTGTGCAAGGTTAATGATTGACACAACTTACAATAGTCGTCGACTGGCGGCAGGCGTTTTCTTTACTTTACGATTTTCGAAAAACCGCAAGCCGACAAAAGTCAGAAAGCCGATAATGACCAAACCCATGCTGAACAGACTGTAAGCAAGGGGCCAAGGCACTCCCTCAGTCATCATTGTAAATTCAGACATACCTCCAATACCGGCCAACACATTAAGCGGCATAAAAACGACACTGATTATCGTCAAGCGTTTAATATCCTTGTTTTGATTGACGTTAATAAAACCAATCGCGGCATCCATCAAAAAGTTAATCTTGTTAAAAAGAAACACGGTATGCCCATCCAAGGATTCAATATCACGCAGAATTTCACGGACATCGGTATGTTGCGTTTCCGAAAGAAACTTGCCGCGCATTAAAAAGGACAGGGCTCGACGGGTATCCAGTACGTTGCGACGAATACGTCCGTTAAGATCCTCTTCTTCGGCAATAATCGATAGAATTTTGGCCGCGTCATCGTCGGTCATTTGGGCTTTAAACACCTGCCTACCCACGTCCTCCAGTTCGGCGTAAACATCTTCAAGCGCATTCGCTGAATATTCAACCTCGGCGGCGTAAAGATCCAACAACACATCCTTTGCACCCGTTACATACCCTGACTCAGCCCTCGCCCGTAACCGCTGCAAGCGGAATACAGGCAACTCTCTGTTCCGAACCGAAAACAAAGTGTTCTTGCTTAGAATAAACTCCACCGCCACGTTGCGAGACTCGTCTTTCCGATCAAGCAGAAAATCCGAGCGCAAATGCACTTCGCCATTATCTTCCACATAAAAACGGGCACTGGTCTCCAGATCAGTCAATTCCTTTGGATTGGGCAAATCGACACCAAAAACATCACTTGCCCAAGCAAATTGCTCGTCTTCGGGCATCACCAAATCGATCCAGATAGGATTAACGCCAGCCAGATCCTCGTTAGACTCTACAGGAATCTGCCGCAAGCGCCCTTCATGAAGATCAAATACCCGAATGATTGTACTCCGACTCCGCGACCTGACCTCAACAACCAGTTCCGCACGAACAGAGCCCGATACCTCTCGCCGGATATCCTCTTTTCTCTCATCCCTGACCAACTGCCAGACAATTTGACGGTCTTCGGCAGGCAAAGCCTCCAAGATACGAGCGACAGACTGAAAATCCAGTTGATCCAACAACCGCTGAAACTCTACCCTGTTTTGTTTGTGTACCAGGTTCTCAACCAAATCATGGCGCGGCATGTCTTGTCGACGCACCAAATCTTCCACCAATTTATGTCGGGCTAGCAATCTTATAACATCAGCCAAATAATCTTGAATGTCTTCGTGATCGTTCATCTTTTTTGCTTTCTTTGTGCTGTAATCCATAAAACGACTCCCTGCATTGACCCGGCCTGCACCAACATGACCGACATTTTATTTATGATTATTACAAAATAGGCCGTCTCTAAACAACAAAAACATCCCCACCGCTATTACGAGCGCTTGCGGTAACAAAACTCAGGTTATCAAAATGGGCAAATTTATGTCTGGCCTCTTGTGTCATTGCTTCCGCTAACGCGACCCCGTCAAGCGCACAGAATCCGGTTGGCCCCCATGAGGTTTGAC
>JBAXUR010000110.1:0-10437 GCA_037129595.1 Methylococcaceae bacterium
TTTTACGCGAATTTTACTATAAGTGAAGAACAAATTAGAAAAAATCAACACTTACCCTCTTTTTTTCGCGTAACTACTCGTTTAAAGCAACTAAAAAAACTACTTTCTCATGCCACGTACATTGCTTTTTATGCCGCGTATCATATTAGCCATATTACCTGATTTAAACTTTTTCATCATTTTCTGCATCATCAGAAATTGCTTCAAAATACGGTTAACATCCTGCAACTGTTGCCCACAACCAGCGGCAATACGCTTTTTACGATTACCTTTTATCAAATCAGGGTAACGTCTTTCTTGATGGGTCATTGAGCCAATGACTGCAATCTGACGAGCAAGCTCCTTATCATTAACCTTATCTTTCATCTCTTGAGGAACGCTGCTCATGCCGGGTAACTTATCCAGCAGGGAACTGACACCGCCCATACTCTGCATTTGTTGCAATTGCTCACGAAAATCTTCCAGATCAAAGCCCTTGCCTTTTTGCATTTTGCGGGCAAATTTTTCAGCTTTTTCCTTGTCAACTTTTTGCTCAATCTCTTCAATAAGACTCATCATATCGCCCATACCCAAAATACGGGAGGCTATACGATCAGGATGAAAAGGTTCCAGAGCATCGGTTTTTTCGCCAACACCAATAAATTTGATAGGCTTGCCGGTAACATGTCGTATCGACAGCGCCGCACCGCCGCGTGCATCACCATCGGCTTTAGTCAGAATAACACCGGTCAATGGCAAGGCATCATTAAAGGCTTTTGCAGTAATCGCGGCATCTTGCCCCGTCATGCTATCCACCACAAACAATGTTTCGACCGGATTGATAGCCGCGTGCAGGGCTTTAATTTCGCCCATCATTTCATCATCAATATGCAAACGACCGGCAGTATCGATGATAATGACATCAAGAAACTTTTTCTTGGCCGCTTCAATTGCATTTTTGGCAATATCAATCGGCTGTTGCGACAAATCGCTGTCAAAGAAAACCAAATCAACTTCATTCGCCAGCATTTCCAGCTGTTTAATAGCGGCCGGACGATAAACGTCAGCACTGACCACACCGACTTTTTTCTTTTGATTTTCTTGCAGCCAACGACCCAACTTGGCAACCGTCGTGGTTTTACCCGCACCCTGCAAACCGGCCATCAAAATTACAGCAGGCGGAACAGCCTTGAGATTAAGACCTTCATTCGCCTCACCCATGACTTTGACCAGTTCAGACTGAACCAGCTTGATCATGGCTTGACCCGGAGTCAAACTGGCCTGCACGTCCTGCCCTAAAGCGCCCTCTTTGACCCGCTCAATAAAATCCGTAACAACCGGCAGAGACACATCAGCCTCAAGTAAAGCCATGCGCACTTCGCGCAGCGTTTCCTTGATATTATCTTCAGTCAGGCGACCCTGACCTTTAAGCTTTTTAAGCGTAATACTTAATCGATCGGTTAAATTATCAAACATGTCTATGTCTTTATTGTTTAATCTTAAGGAAACTACTCGCGAGTACAAATGCGCTAGGACTATTTAATCGGGTATATTACCATATACATTAAGACCTTTGCACCCGTTGCAATGACTGAACAATTAATTAGGCTAACATTACCTTAACCGGCACTTTTGCCCGCTCTCACCTATAAGCCAATGAACACCACAGCAATCGCGACCCTATCAATCTGCACTTACCTGGCAAGCACCCTGCTTATTATCCGGCATATTGACCAGAACCGTATGCATCGTGCCGCCCTTTATCTGGCATGGATGGCAGTTTGCAGCCATTTTTTATATACAGCTATTATTTTCCAGCGCAGCAACGGCTTTAACTTTAGTTTTTTTAGCACCGGCTCACTGGTTGCGATGATTGTTGCCCTGCTTTTATTAATAGCGACGATCAATAAACCCGTCGAAAAACTGGGCATTGCACTCTTCCCCATCGCGGCCGGCATGTTGGGACTGGAGCTAAATTTTGCCCACAAAACCCAACTACTATCCAGCTACAACTGGGCAATGAGCACCCACATCCTGACCTCCATCATTGCTTTTAGCCTGTTAAACATTGCTGCCCTGCAAGCCATCTTACTCGCCATTCAAGATCAGCAATTAAAAAGCCATCCGCCCAAACGCTTCATCCAGTCATTGCCACCGCTACAAACCATGGAAGCCCTGTTATTTCAAATGCTCACCACAGGCATTGTGTTCCTGACCATTTCATTAATCAGTGGCTTTTTGTTTATAGAAGATTTATTTGCCCAGCACCTGGTACACAAAACCGTGTTATCGCTACTGGCATGGGTCATATTTACCGGCCTGTTAATCGGCCGAAAACGTTACGGATGGCGCGGACAAACAGCAATACGTTGGACACTAATCGGCTTTATATTGCTGCTATTGGCTTATTTTGGCAGTAAACTGGTTTTGGAACTGATTTTGCATAGATAAACTTAAAAAAACAGCCATTGATCCATGATGTAATAAATAAATCAATCAGCGCCTTTTTGCTTAACTTACTTGCCGCCTTCTGACCCAATAAGCTGCCGCACAGTTGCGGCGACCTCCTCGCCCAACTTTGAAAGACATTGGCTTTGTGCCTTAACCATAATGGCATAATCAGTAGTTGAAGCGGGAAATTGGTAAACAGAGCGTTTATCCATAATGGTTTTTTCTTTACCCTTTACAAACCACTGAGCGATTAACCGGCTCTGACCATTCGCATCCACATTAAACTCCAATATATCGATCCCTACTTGATAATCGATAACTTGCCGCTGTGACCAAGGATAACGAACGATACGATCCGTACCCAACTGACTGGGCAATACCTTAAATAGAGCCAGAGATATATTTTGATCCAAACGTTCTGCCCAACGGTGATCTTCGGAAAGTTGGTACTGATTATCAGTGATTGCAACCACCATCTGGGGTCTATTCAGATATTCCGGAATTCGTATTGGCCCCAAACCTATCACAGGACCTTGGGTTGCGACGGGAATCTGACGGGTTCTGTCCACACCGGAATCGGCGTTAAGCCTATAAAACTCAACTGACGGACTGTCATGCGCACACCCACTTAACAAAAATGTTAGCACCATAATACCCGAAGCAAAAACCGTTCTACTCTTCATCTCACCCTCCACGCCAAATTTCATAATAATTTTACTCCTTTCCGTAAATGATCGAGTCGGGATGACGCTCAAGGTAATCGGTCAAATTCTTTGTGGATTGAGCCGCATCCCTCAGCGCTTCAAGTGATTGCCATAAAGGCGCATCCGGCGCTGCGAGCGCTTCCACGGAACCCAGCGCATGATTAGATTCCAGTAATACGGAGATGGCGGTATTAAGTGTTTTCTCGCTGGAAATCAAAACGGGTCGCATATCGTGAGTAAATTGCTGCACCAAAGTGCGCGTATCGGCCATGGTTCCATTCATATTATTCAATAACGGCACCAAACCCTTATTAAGGTTAGCTACCAGTTGTTCAGTTTCGGCCAGTGTTTTAGCCAAGGCCACACGATTTTTCTTAAGCTCGTCCGAAGTCGCTATCTCTTTAATTTCTTTTAAAGTGACCGCGAGGTCTTTAACTATATCTTCTATAGGTAATTGACGAAACTTAGCAACCATTTCATCCGCCGTGCTTTTAAGCTGATCCACTGTTGTTGGAACACTGGGCAACTCAGGCAAATCCTTGTAGTTAATGCCGGTTAATCGAAGTGATTCGCCGCGAAAAAAATTGACTTCCACGTACAGGAGTCCGGTCAGTAAACTTTGTGTTTGCAACTGGGCTTTGAGACCTGAATCAATCAGTCGCTGAGTATTTTGCTGCCGCTCCGTCGACGACAAGGCGACTTGAAAAGGCTTTCCGGTGGCATCCAACAGCACGGCCGGATCAATCTCGATCACCACCGGCTTAAAAATACGCACGAATTTTTGATCAATCTCCAGGGAAATCTCCTTTACCTTGCCAATCTGCACACCCTGTAACTTGACTGGCGCACCAATATTTAGACCGTTTAAGGCACCATCGAAGAAAATAACATATTCGGTTTTTTGCTTGAGAAACTGGCCGCCACCAAAAACCAGAACAGCCACTATCAGCAGCGTAAGGGAACCCACTAAAAAAGCGCCTAGGGTGTAAGGATTAACCGGTTTACTCATAAGTCACACGTTTCCTGATTTTTTATTGCCTGCGTTGCCTGATTTTCCGTTTCGCCTCGAGTGAGAAAACGAATCACTTTAGGGTCACGGGATTCAGCCAGTAATTGCTTGGGGTCGCCACTGGCAATCATGGTTTTGGTTTCCGGATCGAGAAAAACCGAATTGGTGCCGATAGCAAAAATACTGGCTAATTCATGGGTCACCATGACGATAGTTGATCCCAAATTGTCACGCAGACTACGAATTAAATCATCCAGTAACTTGGCACTGACCGGATCCAGTCCAGCGGAAGGTTCGTCAAAAAAAAGAATCGCGGGATCCAGCGCCATTGCCCTGGCCAGTCCCGCACGTTTCTGCATGCCGCCGCTAATCTCGGATGGATAATAATCCTCAAAACCCGCAAGTCCCACCAGAGCCAGCTTGTAAGAGACAATTTCCCGTATTCGCTGCGCTCCCAAACAGGTATGCTCGGTGATGGGCAGTGCTATATTCTCAGCCAGCGTCATTGAACTCAACAAGGCACCGCTTTGAAACAACACGCCCGTGCGCTTCAAAATGCGTTGGCGGGTCTTGTGTTCAGCGTGCCAAAGACTCTCTTCGCCATAAAAAACATCACCTTTGGCCGGCTTCTGCAAACCAATCAGGTGCATCAACAATGTGCTTTTACCACAGCCGCTACCGCCCATGATGATAAAAATATCACCGCGATTAATCGTAAAATCAAGATCGCGCTGGATGATAAAATCACCGTAAGCCATGGTCATATTTTTGATAGTCAGACTGGCAGCGGTCATGATTTAAATTCCCAACCGGTTACACATCACCGTCATCAGGGAGTCGGCAATCACAATAAAAATAATACCCGTCACCACCGCCGAAGTGGCCGCATCACCCACCGCCGATGCACTGCGCCCGCATTGCATACCGCGCATACAGCCAGACAAGGTAATCAGCACGCCAAAGACGGCACATTTGACAATACCAATCGTAAAATCCGATATATGCACGGCATTAGCTGTGCGGTGCAGGTATTCCACCAACGACACGTCAAAAAAACTCACGGTCACCAGCGCCCCACCCACTATGCCCATCAAATCAGCATAAAGACAAAGCAATGGCATAATTAAAATAAGCGCCAGAATTCGTGGCAAAACCAAAAACTCCATCGGCTCAAAGCCCATGGTTTTAAGCGCGTCAATTTCACTATTGACCTGCATCGTACCCAGCTGCGCCGCATAAGAGGCACCGGTGCGCCCGGACATGATAATGGCAGCCATTAAGCCACCCATTTCCCGTGTCATCCCCAAACCTACCAAATCGGCAATATAGATTTGTGCGCCAAACAAAGCCAATTGCACAGCCCCTACAAAAGCCAAAATCAAGCCCACCAACAGACTAATCAGCGAAACGATGGGCAATGCCGAAGGCCCGCAATCCTGAATATGCGACCATAAATCAACCCAGCGAAAGCGTGCCTTACCCCGTGTTAAAGCCAAAATACTGAGCATGATCTCGCCAATAAAAACCACTAACGCCTGTGCATCTTTATGGATACGCAAGCCGCCTTTACCAATCACCTCAAACCACGGCACTTTAGTCACCTGCCGCCTGGCACCCACTCGTTCAGGTACGGCATAAACCAAACTCAGCAAACCTTGAATACCTTCAGGCAACGTGGTCGTGTCAACTTGAATGCCCTGTTTGGCACCATAATCAATCAAGCGAATCAGCTCGGTCATCAATAAACTATCCCAACGCCCTAAAGCTTCCGTTGAGAAAACCAAGCGCTTTATAGTTGACCCATCGCCCAATTGCGCCAATACCGCTTCCAGCGCCGGCGTTTTTGCCTCCAGCACCCAATCGCCGACAATAGCGGCTTGCAATGTGTGCTCATTACAGCTCACATTAATTTCACAAGGAGTGTTGGTTACTGTCATAACAGTCATGATGAAGTCTGAATAGAGTATTGGGTTAGTTGATTATCCATTTAATTTGCTTGAATTAAAATATATAGTGATAGCCAAGTGTTATGAACAGGCCGGAATAAGACCACCCAAGCCTGTCCTGAGCTTGTCGAAGGGCGTAGCGCGTGGTTACCCATTTAAAGCGGCACAGATAAATAAAACTGGCCTATTGTGATTCCGGGAGCGCTGAGCCCCAGCTCGGCGTAGTCACCAATAGTCAGTAATCGATTTGACTATCCCATGCCGAGCTGGGGCTCGGCGTTCCCGGAAAGTTATCTGTCCCGGCTTAAGTTGGTAGCCAAAAGTCTTATTCGGGCTACACCATTTCTGATATTCAATCCTCACATTGGGCTTGAAGATTGAGCATCAGCAGCTCGACTCATGCGACCGTTTAATTAACAGAATATCCGCGTCCGGTCAGACAAGCGCCAATGGCTCGATTGTAGGCATCCTGACCTGGAGCTGCGGGTTGGCTCTGCGCATTTCGGTTATTGTCAATTTTCTGAAAGCCTTTTTTTAGCCCGCCTGCCGTTGCCCCGATAGCGGCGCCCTTACCGGCATCGCCAGCGATAGCGCCAATGGCTGCCCCCGCCGCAGCTCCGCGTGCACCGCCACGAAGCACCTCGCCTTTTTGCTGAGCTTGTGGACTCGCTTGATACGCTTGCGCGTTACTTGGATCAAAACCGGATTGTTTAACCGCCCACGTATGACATTCGTAACGGTCTTTTGAAAGTTGATCGCTGGTCTGGCCTTTTGCAGGATACACCATCAAATCGGCTTGCGCCAAGGCGGGAAGCAATGCTGAAAATCCCAGCGAAAGCACTGCGATGGACAAATTTTTATACGATAGTAAATTCATATCATCCTCTCTTACACAGATTTAATTTTAACAGGAGGCACCCTTAAACTGTCGTTTATAACAGGGTGATTTACGACTCCCAAAAAACAAGAAATCATGCTATCCGGGAGTAAAAACAAGAGTGATTATAGACCGGTAAAAACGACAACTCAATGCCTCTAAATCATGACAACTATTTATTTTTAACCGCCAACATCCTTCGAACGCGGGGCGGGGTTTGCAACCCCGCCCCAAACGTTTGGTATTTACCGTTATTCGAAAAGGTTAGCTTCGGTATCTGTAGCCGCTTGGTTCAGGCAGGGTAAAAACGTGAGTAACGGGGTTGCAAGCCCCATCACGCCTCAGCCCTGACAGGGTCTATTGGTCGGCTTGCCACAAGTAGCGCCGGGTCTTGCGGATTCTGCCCTCAATCTTGGCGGCTTCGGCTTGGGTAATCTGCCGAACTACAGCCTTTGATACGGATTGAATACATGCTGACCTCATTGTGTTATTATCTGGTTTGTTGACAAGCAGTAGCCCTTAAGACTAAATTGATATTTATAAAATAATTTAGCGGGGACTCAAGCACATGACCACCATTACTTTCGACACACAAGAATTAGTCAACGAACTTGAAACGAGTGGATTTACACGTAAACAACCAGAAACAGTAGTAGCGGTGCTGAAAAAATCACAAAGTGAATTAGCCACCAAGGACGATTTACACCGTGAAATAGAAAGCTTAAAGAACGTCACCAAAACAGATTTACTTGAGCTCAAAGTAGATCTGGTCAAATGGGTGGGTGCCTTAATGCTGGCGCAGGTTGCCGTGATTGCTGCTCTGGTTAAACTGCTCTAAGCACAATTCATAAATCACCAAGCTATAAAAACAGCTCAATTCGGTACTTTACCCTACCCACGCGCAATTGATGTTTCTTTCTTACACGGATAAATCGGCTACCCACTTAAGACGGGATAGTTTAACGGCATAGACCCTAAATCATGCCGCAACGTTATTGGACAGTTACCATCTTTGGCACTGAATACCCGCATCCTTGCCGGTATGACAACGTTAACTAAAATTTCTTGTCCCTACTTAGTGGATAGCCGTATTATCCAAGTCAATAGCACACTACAACTTATCAGCGACTGAACACAGCAACCGCGCATCAGCCAGAGATTGTTCAATCAGGTTAACGGGCAGCGCCTGATTCTTACTTAAAGATAAAGCACGCACAATCGCCGTCACTTGATCCTGCGTTAATAGTTGTTGTGGCAAAACGTCACTGTATAACCACAAGACTGCGGTATCCGCTGCAGGAACGTGGACAAGTCCGGCAATGGCCGCCGCGTTGGCCAACAGGGAGGCGGCCAATAAATCCATGACGCCTGCGCTGGCTTGCTGTTCAATTAGAATTTCCGCAGAGCGCAGCTTTGCCTCGGCCATAACAACCAGAGGATTTAAGGTTTTTGGGCTTTTAACGTCAGGCTCAAACAGCAATCTGGAACCGGTAACCGGTGAGGCTGCACCCAAGCGCTGTAAGCCGGTGAGGGTTCGGGAATCAATAACAACAACAGGGACATCTGGCTCGGATAAGGTCTGTGCCGACTCCTCATCAGTATCGTCGGACTGATTAACAACCACCAGCAAGCCGCCACCAGAACCCAAAATACGCACAATGCGGCTATTAAAGGTACGCTGGATTTTTTCTATCAATTGTCGAATCTGGTCGTCTTCTTCGGTTTCAACAACGCCCTCTTTTTTAACGACTTGAGCCTGTGTTTGTTCTGCGGCATCCGGTAAAGGCACCTCGATAGCTCCAACCGGTTTATTATCTTCAAGCTTATCTGCCGCAACACCCGCCAAATCATCTATCAAGGTTTGCAGCATTTTTTTGGAGACCCCGACCACATCCTCGGAGGCTTCAGGGCTGATCACATTATTAAACAAATCCCGTTTGCCTTTTACCAGCTTGGCAACCTGCTGTTCATAAGAGTCTTCGGCCAGCAACAAAAAAATCTGTACATTCTGCTTTTGCCCCAGCCGGTGTATGCGTGCGATACGTTGATCCAGCACCGCAGGATTCCAGGGCATATCCAAATTAATCAACACCGTGGCTGATTGCAGATTTAAACCCACGCCGCCCGCATCGGTGGAAATAAAGATTTGTACTGCATCGTCCCGCAGAAACCTGTCCATCAGTTCGCCGCGTTTATGACCGGGAATGCCACCATGCAAACGTACACAACCCAGTCCCATCGCCTTGACTAAAGACTCCACCATTTCCGTCATTAACGCCCATTGCGAAAAAATAACGGCTTTGCGATTACTTTGTAAACACAACTCTTCCAGCAACCTTGATAACTCATCCAGCTTGGGTGAGCCTTGGGTTACTTTATCCACCAATCCCGCTGCATCACAAGCCATGCGGGCCTGTTGCAAAGCGGACATCATCCGATTTTGCTCGCCAGGCGTTAACGGCCTGCGCTTGGCTATCTGTGCCAACTGCCCTGCCGCCTGCATGGCCGAGTCATGTAATTCCTTTTGCATTTTATCCAGAGGAATATCCAGCCGCACTTCGGTTCTGTCCGGCAATTGATCACTGATCAAACTGCGATTGCGCCTTAACATCACCGACGCGATACGCCGCCTTAATTCCGACAGATTACGATAGCCAATCACTTTGCCGCGTTCATCGGTCACATGAAAATCCAGCAAACAACGCCACAACGGCCCCAGCACCCGCGCATCAACCACTTGCAGCAAACTGTATAAATCCTCAAGACGATTTTCCAGCGGCGTACCACTCAACACAAACATATAGCGTGAGGGGATTAACTTAATCGTTGAGGCAATTTTAGTGCGCCAATTCTTGATACGTTGCGCTTCATCCAGAATCACCAAATCAGGTTTTAGCGTTTCGCTGATCACGCTAAGATCACGTACCGTCAATTCATAATTAACGATAAAAAACAGCGCATCAGCCCGATATTGTACAAACCGGTTTTCTGCCGCACCCTGAATAATTTGCACAGAATGTGACGTAAACTTTTCAACTTCTCTGGCCCACTGATGTTTCAACGAGGCAGGACATACCACCAGAACTTTCTTGATACCCGCATTATCAACCAGCCAGGAAGCGGCGCAAATCGCCTGCAAAGTTTTACCCAAGCCCATATCATCGGCCAACAAGGCGCGGCCACGAGATGCCAAAAAGGCCACGCCTTCGGTTTGATAAGGAAACAAGCGGGCTTTAATGCCCGGAAGAACGCCATTAACCCGCATAATTTCTTGGGTAATCTGCTGAGATCGTACCACTTGCGCCGCATCCTCCGCGCATTGATGTACATAACGCGCCGCATCATCGCCCACAAAAAAATCGTCGCGCCCCAACACCTGTTCGGAAAAACGAAAAAAATCTTCAGGCAATCGACCACTAAAAACACCGTCCTGACCAAAGAATTCTGAAAAAAGAGCCGTTAAATCCGCAT
>JBAXUR010000111.1:0-10426 GCA_037129595.1 Methylococcaceae bacterium
TTTGTGATTGGTGGTTATTTCCCATAAATGCTCTTATCTAACTTAAAGTGGTAATTAGTAAATTATGAGCCTGTAAGTTTTTATTTGAACAGTGCCTTGAATATTCGCTCATGAGATGGCCCTGATAATTTCGGGTGACGTTGATCCCATTGCCTTTCTTCAAATCGAGCTTTCGCATCCACAACATTACCGGATGATTTTGGGTGATCCTCTGATAGCCACATACGGTTTGCGGCTAGATGCAGGCCTTCGTGTACATAATTTTCATCGATTGAACCGTCCTCCATAATTCTGATGCGTTCACAATCGATTTGAATTATTGTTTTTGGTTTTCGCTGATGCACTGTGTAAATGACTACAGCAATTTGAACGGTTTGATTCGCGAACTTCGTAAGGGCGCCGACTTTACCAGAATACAATTCGTTGAAAGTCTTTTGTGAAATAGGAAAGATGGCATCTTCCTCGATAATAAATATGCGGTAACCGATACTCATACGACCCTATCTCTCATGATTCAACCAAGCTCTACGACCGTCCCCCGGGATGTCGGTCGGTTGTAACGGTAGCGTTGAAACGCGCCACAAAAATCCGGTTGCCCAAGTTATCGGTTTGCAGCAGTGCTTTGGGTTATGTGAAGCAGAATCATTCATTTTCTTTACTCCGCATGACAATTACAGTTCCTATTTAAGATATTGATTTACTGAAGAAACGAACAGAATAACCTGGAAATATGGACGCTGACAACGGGTAATTTTTCAACGGTGATTAAACAAAACAGTTCGACTGTCTCTTTTGGCCAATTATATACTCATTATTCACTGCTGACTGGAAACTGCATGACAATAAGACTCCTCTACCTAATTTTAGGAGTTTGTCATGAATCAAGATACCAATGATCAAAAGAACCATCAAGTCCCTTGGAACAAGGGCAAATTGATTGGTCAGAAATCACCGCTCAAATTGAAAGAGATTTGGGAAATTCGCATTCGTTTGCAGATGACTAAGAACATTCGTGAATTGGCGTTATTCAACTTAGCCATTGATAGCAAGTTACGCGGCTGCGATCTGGTCACACTTCGAATAAGCGATGTAGCTCAAAGCAACCGCGTGTCATCGCGGGCCATTATCATGCAACACAAAACACATCGACCTGTTCAGTTCGAGATAACCGAGCAAACCAGAGATTCGCTTGAAGCGTGGATCAACCAAGCCAAGCTCAAATCGGATCAATATCTTTTTCCGAGTCGAATTCATAGTTCGCCTCATCTATCAACCAGGCAATATGCTCGTATTGTCGAACACTGGGTAAAGTCTATTGGTCTCAATCCAACGGCTTATGGAACTCATACTATGCGGCGAACAAAAGCCACTCTTGTCTATCGGAGAACAAAAAACTTGCGAGCGGTACAACTTTTACTGGGTCATTCTAAACTTGAAAGTACAGTTCGCTACTTGGGTATCGAGGTCGACGATGCTCTTGAAATATCGGAACAAACCGAAATTTAGATTTAAGAAAGTATTTCTGCGGCCGTTTAAAAACGGTCGCATCTCCAAAGCAGACGTTTATATCCGGGAAATCAACCGATGATTAAAGGCTCACTAACGACCCAAACCTGCCGGTCGAGTATGGATTTAGGCTTCCCTATAGCGGACGTTCGTGGCGAGTTGCAATTCGGAAATAATATACTTCCTATAACGTCTCGTAATTAGCTCTGTAAATCTACTTCTAAGTTTCTTGGGAGCTAGGGACTAAGAATCCTCGTGCCTTGAATTCAGTTCCACCCCCCGGTCACCATGAATTTTAAAGGCTCCGCTTTTATCGGGGCCTTTTTTATGGGTACCTTCCTTTCTATCTCCTGAACGTTAAATCTCCCTATAGTCTTAACTTCCACCACTTAACCAATCTCGCAAGGTACTGATCGGCTTTTAATAGGGGCATAACGCCGCTTAAATCGGCAAGCTTTGCCATCAAAAAAAGCTAATTACGCATTTATCACACTATCTTAAATTATTTTAAAATAAATTAATCTATTTTTCAATGGCTTGAAAGGTACCTACATATTTATGTAGGTACCCATTAGCGATAAAAATAAGGACAATGACTTCCACTTTATTCAGTCTGCAAAGTGCAAGGCGGGTCAGGCCGTTGCTTTACGTATTCAGGCTTTTTTTAAGGAAGGGGGCTGAATAGATAGATGCCAAGAATGACGGTTTAAAAATAAAGTAACTACGGGCTGTGGTGATAGTACATTTTTTTAACAATTCGCAATTTAACTTTGGATTAACAATAGGTAAACCATGAACACAAAATTTTTAACAACAGCAGCAGCCGTATTGGCATTTAGCCTTAGTACCGGTGCTCAAGCGTCATTAACGTCCAGTGGTCCTTTAACGGTTTATGACTCAGAACAAAACCTCACTTGGACCAAGGATGCCAACCTCAACGGAACAAGGAATTGGGCTACAGCCGTAACGTGGGCTAATAACCTCGATTATGCCGGTTACACAGACTGGGTACTGCCCACCATCGACCAACTGACCACGCAATTTAGCACTAATTTGGGTGAGGCAGTGGGTAAATCAATTACAGATAGTCATAATGGCAGCTATAATCTGTTTACTAACGTCCAGAACTCTGCGTACTGGTCGAGTAGTGCGTGGGCGACCTATCCAGTAAGCTACGCGATGTACTTTGCTTCCAACGTTGGCTCCAACGCCCCCAGCGATAAGAACAACTCGGGCTACGCATGGGCTGTTCACGCGGGCGATGTTGCTGCTTCAGCGCCTGCCGCCGTTCCGTTACCCGCAGCTACCTGGTTATTCTTGAGTGGCTTAATGGGTGTAGTGGGCTTAACGCGTCGTAAGAACATCGGTTAATTTCATTGTTGGGTGCTTTTGAGGGGGTGACTCTCAAAGGCGCTCCCGTTGGTCACAGAACCGATAACCCCCTGCGATTTTAAAGTTGCACCCAAGCCTTTTGCAATAACGGCAGCCCGGTAGGTCGGGTTAGACGATAGTCGTAACCCGACATATTCCTACATGGCTGATGATATTGGCTATGAATAATCAAAATGTCGGGTTACGCTAGCACTAACCCGACCTACATGGCTATTGGTCACAGAACTGATATCCCGTTTTTAATAAATGCACCCTACTCAGGAAATATATTAGTGGCTCCCATAATCGCGCCTTCCAGCCTCCCCAAAATGCACTGTTTGCTGGTTGAGGATTCACCTGCCTTTTCTTTGCTTATCAGCAAGGCCGTTATGTATCTGGGGGAACAGTGGCAGATAAAAACAGTGACTACCGGTGCTGCCGCTTTGGCAGCTATTGATCAATTCGATGTGGAATTAAATTTGTTGTTGGTTGATCTGGGTTTGCCCGATATGCATGGCAGCGAGGTCATTCGTATTGCTCATGATAACTTTCCGGAGCTTCCTATTATGGTAATCTCCAGCATTTCGTCGGAAGATAGTCTGTTTAGAGCCATTCGTGCCGGCGCAAGTGGTTATGTGGTTAAGGATGATTCGGCGCTGTCCATTAGTCAGGCTATAGCGCGTATTCTTGCCGGTGATTTTCCTGTCAGTCCTATGCTGGCTCAATATCTGTTTCGTTTGGCGGGTTCGGCCGCACCAACAAATACCGAGACCTTGCCCAACCTGACCGGCAGAGAAATTGAAATGTTGCAACTATTGGCGGTAGGGCTAAGTTATCAAGAAGTAGCAAACGAAATGAACATAGCACTATCAACCGTGCAGTTTCATATTCGCAATCTTTATCGTAAACTGCATGTAACTTCACAAGCGCAAGCCCTAGCTAAAGCACGCGAAAGCGGCATAATGTAAGAAGTTAGCTCGCACTTTGTCGAGTGGGGGCTGATTCTGTGCTAAGGCACAAAGTAATCGTAAGTCAATAAACTGCGTTAGTTAACAATTTAACGGGTGTTGCATTTATGACTTGAATTTACCATTTTTGTATATTAAAATTAAAAAAAAATAACTTTATGCAAGCTTACACGGGATCATGGGTTATTTTTTACCCTCCTGTTTTCTAATGCCGGCTATATAAACATTTTTAGATTCGACTCTATCAAAGAAAATAGCTCGCCACACTTGTTTTTAATTTAAAACACAATACCTTAGTCTCGCTTATGCTGATGTGCAGTATCTATATAGAATGATCACGCCACGAAATCAGGAAGAGCCTAATGTTTCTCTTTGATTCATATACCGCAATTCTGTTCGTCGGAATGCTTTATATACTCCTGTCGGTATTCACCTGGATTTCGCTAATAAATCAACGCTCATATCCGATCACTCTGTGGTGTGTCGGTGGCCTGTTGATAGGTCTATCCTTTATTACGCATATTTTACAGGTCGGTAACCTAAAGTGGTCGGCATCATTACTGATATTTTCTGCGACTTTTGCCCGCATTCAATCGTTGCTTATAGATCAAGGCAGGCCTTGGCGCACGCACTGGATAGTGATTGCGATAATCCTTTTATATCTCGGCTTTCAGGCTCTTTACTTTTTTGTGGCCAATCAAGTGCTACGGGCTCAATACTTTAACGCGGTCAATATAGGCTTGTTTTCCTACCTTGGGATACTGGCTTGGCAGATTAGTTGCAAGGAGCAAAGCCTTAATGCCAAGTGGATTGCCATCGTTTATGGCATTGTCGTAGGTGTGTTTGTTGTACGAACCTTTGCTTTGCTGGGTAAAAGTAGCCCCAACGTATATTTACTTGAGGGTGATATCGGAAAAATATTTGTCATTTCCTCAATGGTTTCGGCGACGATAGGCCACTTTGGCTATATTGGCTTGGCGCTTGATCGCTCAAGACGGCGCGAAATTATAGCAATCGCTGAAATAAATGATCAACGTTTGGCCTTGCAGATCAAGCAATCAAGGCTGGAGGAAAGAAGCCGTCTGCTTGAGGATATACATGATGGCTTTGGCTCTCAACTCATCAGTGCCCGCCTGATGATTGAGCATGAGGAATTGAGTCAAAGCCAAACGGTTGAGCTGCTGGGCGATTGTCTGGGCGACTTGCGCCTGGTGGTTGATTTACTGAGCGGCCATGATAATGATCTGGCAACTATCCTGATTAACTATCGACACCGGTTGAGTTATAGAATGTCGAATATGCCTGCCAAATTAATTTGGGCTATTAATCTTGAGCCATCGCCTATGGTTTCTGAAAGGACAGCCCTTCAAATTTTGCGTATTGTTCAAGAGGCTATAACGAATGCTTTAAAACATGCCAATCCAAACTCTATCTGGATTACTATTTCCTGCCTGAAAAATGAAACGCTAACAATCTCTATTTGTGACGACGGTATTGGCTTACCGGAACCGCTGAAAAAGAATAGAGGATTGATCAACATGGAAAAGCGGGCAAAAGATATTGGTGCGACACTGGACGTATTGAAAGGCAACAAGGGTACAACAGTGTTATTAACGCTAAAACAAATTGCCAACCCAGACCTGATGACCCTGCAAATTCTCACTTCTCTTTAATAAGCTATAAGCATCTACTTTACTTTTCAGGCCGGAATAAGCGTTTCCGGCACTCTGTACGATATCCCGGAAATGCCTGCCCCGGTTTAAGTTGATAGCCAAGAGGATGGGTAGAGCGGCGCGAAACCCATCGCATAAGGAATCAATTATGATGGGTTTCGGCTATCGCCTTTACCCATCCTAAGCGCTACATAACTTTTTCGTATAAAATTTCATATTCTATTAATAGTCTTGCTCCTTAGAGTCATCGTTTTTTCGGTTACAATACAAACATTACTGTTGTTTTGATAATAAATAACTCCAGTTAACGGGTTTTAGTCAAAGCAGTGCGTTTTGCCATGCTTGTAATGTCGGGTATTTATAAAATTACCTGGCGAAAGACGAAATGCCTACAGTGAAAATGCATTCATTTTTTTAAATAACTTTATATAAAATAGTTACTTGTAGAGTAATGAGATGACTTTATTCTGTGTAATTATTTTACTTTTATTGTCGGTTTATCTTCACGAAACGCGTGCCTGTTAACGGCCAATTAAACTGAGCCAGTAATGGCAAATTATCGAACCTCATTCTGCAATATTCATCGCCCTAAAGCAGACAATCACGTCCGGCAGGTTTTGGCCGTCAACAGTCCGTCAAGTTTATTCAAGTCACTATCAACTCGATAAGTTGCACTTCACAGTGTTCAGCACCTATTGTACTTAATGCCCGTATTAATGGTTTTTGGTATAAATTAAAGTTTTAAAAAAATTGCACTTATTACAATCTTTCCTTGAGCCGTACCAATAAGTTCATACGTTCATGCAATACTGCCAAAATCACTGGTTTGAGATTCTTTTGTGGACGTACAAAGAAAATATAGTGATGCTCACACCGACAAACATGCACATTGGGATAATTTGGAAAAGCGGTCTTGGAAAATATCCGTCCTTTTGCAATTTCTTTGAAGCGTTCATTCAATAATTCAGCATAACGAAACGCTTGTTCTCGTCCCCATGTTTCAGCCGTATAGCTGGCAATATCAGACAAGTCCTTTATGGCCTCCCGGGTAAAATCAACAGAAAGCGTCATAACTGGGGTGCGGCCAGTGTTTCCTCGAAGATTTTCATAACTGACGTGCTAACCACCTCGCCACGTTCGGCGGCTTCAATGCGTGGCTTTAAAAATGCTTCCAGTTCCTGCATGGCTTTTTCTTCGTCATTAGTTAACGGCAACAAACGTTGCATGGCATATTCCTTAATGCTTTTGCCCTGCATGGCTGCCAGTGCCTTAATACTTTTATGCTGTTGATCTGTAATTTCTATTGTAAGGCGACTCATGGTCTGATCCTTTTGGCTTTATAAAAAGTTCAATATGACATGAAAATGTAAAAATGTAAAAATGTTACTCTCTGCCTTCGGAAGGGCTCTGACTTTACCAGAATACCATCCAGTGAAAGTCTTTTGTGAAATGGGTAAGACAGCATCTTCCTCTACAACAAATATGCGAAAACCAATACTGATACGAAACTCTCTCATGTCTGCTTACTGGAAACAGCATGACAATAAGACTCCTTAACCTAAATTCTAGGAGTTTGTCATGAAGCAAGATACCAATGATCAAAATAACCAGCAAGTACCATGGAACAAGGGCAAATTGATTGGTCAGAAATCACCGCTCAAATTGAAAGAGATTTGGGAGATTCGCATTCGTTTACAGATGGCTAAGAACACTCGTGAGTTGGCGTTGTTCAACTTAGCCATTGATAGCAAGTTGCGCGGCTGCGATCTGGTGACACTTCGAATCAACGATGTAGCTCAAAGTAACCGCGTGTCATCGCGGGCCATTATCATGCAACAGAAAACGCATCGTCCTGTTCAGTTCGAGATAACAGAACAAACCAGAAATTCGCTTGAAGCGTGGATTAGTCAAGCCAAGCTCAAATCTGATCAATATCTGTTCCCGAGTCGAATTCATAATTCGCCTCATCTATCAACCAGGCAATATGCTCGTATTGTCGAACACTGGGTAATGTCTATTGGCCTGAACCCAGAGGCTTATGGAACACATACTATGCGGCGAACAAAAGCTACGCTTGTGTATCGGAGAACGAAAAATTTGCGAGCTGTTCAACTTTTACTGGGTCATTCCAAACTTGAAAGTACTGTTAGGTACCTCGGTATCGAGGTTGATGACGCTCTTGAAATATCGGAACAAACCGAAATTTAGATTTAAGTAACGTATATCAGCGGCCGTTGAAAAACGGTCGCATCTCTAAACCGGACGTTCACTTCTGGAAAATAAACTGAAGATTAAAGGTTCACTACCGACCCGTTGCCGTCATTCGGATATGGATTTAGGCTTCCCGATACCGGTCATTGGCAAAGTAAGTAAAACTATCAAATTGCTATTAATGTCAGAGTAAATTTATAATTATTCAGGCATCCAAACGTTTCGGTCGGGGTTACAAATCCCGGGTTCATTGGTTATAAAAATTATTTATATGTTATTAATCAATAAGATATAAATAATTAAAGGGCATTATTCATATATTTACGTAATTTAGTCGCATTTGAGAAAAACCTACCGCACCGATTGCCAATGAATTTTTCATAAATTTTAGCAATTTATTGCTAAAGTGTTTAAAGCTTACCCTAATTATTACTTAAGCGTTTAAACCTTGGCTTGATTATTACTTAAGTTATGGTAACTAAAAATTACTTTAAAAGTAACTGACAGTAACAAAGTAACTTATGGTAACAAATCAAGGTAACTAATCAAGATAACCGTTGTTTATTTGCTAACTATTACCCAATAGCAATGTTTAGCAATTTGTTTCTAAGGTTATGGAAAATTAGCTTGGTTATTGCTTTGGTAATATTTCGAGAAATTAAAGCCGGTTTATTTTGAGGGACGGAAAGCCGGAAAAACGTCATATTGGCGCTCATATCAAAAAACGCCAATAATTCTTAAATTAAAACCAAGTTTTATTTTACCCCCACGAAAAACTTGGAAAAAACGTGGCCAAGCAGTACGGACACGAGGAAACATGCCGCATTGTTGAGTTTCGTTAATTTTTTGCCGTCATCATCTTGTCAACTGGCCAGATAATGCAGTCAATCTTTTGCTTATATCGTGTAGAACTTCAAAATTTGCAAATTTTGCGGTTTTAAAAGAGACTGCTTGGGTTTCAAGCAAATGGTAAGTTGCGAGCAAGTCATCTTTTGGGGTGTCGGTGGTATTTGGCATCCTGGAAAGCAAAATCGCTTTTTCAATCAAACTACGGACATCGCGTTTCCGCTTATTGGGTTTCATCGTGTTATCAACTGGAACGACAATGCTTCCAGGCGTTCACTAACGCGCCTCAATAGACAACGATCGCCGCCTTGTTTTTTAAACGCCAGTGCTTGCGTTTCCAAAACGTGCATAATGGTCATTAAATCATCGCTGCCTATCCGTTCATTGGTTGACCTGCTTTCAGCGTCGGTCAATAGCGCCCTTAATTCTTCCTTTGTGTTGTTGGAATAATACGTGGTTATCATGTGGTCACCGTCAATTTAATCGCACCTACACGGCTACAAACCAGTATTGTGTAATCATGGAGTAAATCAAGCGCAATGGCTGCATCGTTATCGAATTGAGCCGGTCGCGTTTCAATAATTGGATCTTCGGACAATGCCAGGCGCACTAATATCGGCGCCAATTTTGGATCTCCCAGCAAATAACTTGACGATACACCTGGACTGGCAATAATCTCAATAATGTTAGTTAAACCGGCGGCAAACAGCTCTTTGTGCGCGCTGATTTCGTGCGCTGTTGGGCAGATAAAATATTTCGGCTCAAGGTAAGCGTGCTCATCAGAATTTATGGCCGCCTTTTGATCCCGAAATTTTGTTAAGGCCGCGCCGATGTCATACAAACTGGCTCCAGTTGCGGTGTTATCGGCTCCAAACAAGGGCAGTCCGTCCGGTAAATTGGCGTTTGTCTCTAGTGCCGCATACGTCGATTGTGCCTCGTCACGCATCGCCGCGTTAGTTAGCAACATTGGCAGATCGGCCAATGTCACTTGTCCAGAAAGCAATGCTTGCCGAGAAATCATCACGCGTACACGCCGTGTCTGAATGACGCCTTTGACCAATAAGCCGCTTAAAGCGGTCATGGGCACCTCGCCATTTTCATGGACTATCGAAACATGCAGATCATCAATGCTCAGTAATACACTATGGGACAAAAAATCCATCGCTTTTTCAAAACGCACAATTTTTCTGTGGGTTGCTTGTTGCTGGACAACGGGTAATCTTTTTATAACCCCGTCGACAATTTCAGGCAGGTCGGATACTGAAATAGCGTGCCGTTTTGCAAAAAAATCGTAAATTGAGCCAAAGTTAAGATCACTATTTTTGGCAAGATCGGCAACCTTCGATCCTGAGATAGGCACTCCTGATCGTATTGCTAAAAAATTTTGTAAAAGTTTTTTACCTTCAGAATCGGAAACCGTGCTTAATAAATCCGCCGGTGTTGGGCGCATTGAAACTGACCGTCCAAGCAGATCACGGCTGTCGTGTGAGCCATGTTGGATGTTCATTGTAATGCCTCGATAGCCTTTCCTATTGATTGATAGCTTTTGCCGGTCGTCAATTCAGTAACATTCTGATTGCCAGGCACCTGATAAAAAATAACGGCATCTGGTTTAGGTGCCGGATATAAAATCGGGGCCGCCTTGTTGTCCTCGTCGATTAACCAGGCAGCAATGCTGTGCATGATGGTTTTTTTTCCATCTTCGACGCTTAAAAATTGTGGCCCCTGGTCGCTTGATCCTAAATATTGTGTTGTCATGATAAATATCCATTCGTTGATTGATAATTGTTAAACGAATTTTAAATCCAAAATTTCGGACATTTCAATAGTCTATTTGTCATCCAATATCCG
>JBAXUR010000112.1:0-10346 GCA_037129595.1 Methylococcaceae bacterium
ATGCCGCAATGGTGCGTACCTGAGAAACCAGATTGGCAACAATTTGTATCTCTGTAGATTCATCCAACTCATCAGGCAGCGGATAAAAAGTAGACAAGGAGGCCACCATGGTTGCAAGAATACCCATGGGGTGAGAGCCACGCGGGAAGCCGCTAAAAAAGTGATGCACATCCTCATGAATAATGGAGGATTCATTAAGACGGGTCGAAAAAGTCAGCAACTTTTCACTGGTCGGCAATTCGCCGTAGAGCAACAAATAGGCCACCTCAACAAAGCGCGAATGTTCGGCCAACTCTTCTATGGGATAACCACGATAACGGAGTATGCCTTTTTCACCATCGATAAAAGTGATGGCGCTTTCACAGGCACCGGTATTTCCGTAACCGTCATCCAGTGTCACATACCCGGTTTCGCTACGTAACTTGGTAATATCAATGGCTTTTTCACCTTCAACACCCATGTAAGTCGGCAATGAATAGGTTTTGTTTTCCAGTGTCAATGTAGCCGGAGTTAGCAGTTTTAATTTATCGCTCATTTAAAAAAATCTCCTGATAAGGTGTCGTATTTCTAACGGGTTGTTCGCTGCGAGTTAATTGACGCACGCAACGACCGGTCGTTATTGTCGTTTATTTTTCATTTCTGTGGGCAGAAAACTGTTACCCACCTTATAAAGCCGTAATTATCGATTGCGATGACGTAAATCCAGTGTAAAAGGATACTCGGTACTTAACTCTTCTGCAGGGGGCGTCATCGCTCGTGGCGCTGTATCAGCAATGCTGAATTTTGCCAGTAATGCTTTATCTGACGCAGCAACTCGGGTGGTCGCCATCGGTGGCCTGATAATAACGCCGGGTGTATGCCCATAGTCCCAGAAACGTGTCATGCGTCGCGTTTCTGCTGCATAATCGTTAACCGGAAAATCATCATAACTACGACCGCCGGGATGCGCGACGTAATAAGTACAGCCACCCACTGAACGGCCATTCCAGGTATCAATAACATCAAAAATCAAGGGCACATGTGGCGCTATCGTAGGATGCAAGGCTGAAGGTGGTTGCCAGGCCCGATAACGGACACCGGCAACAAACTCACCTTTGCGACCGGTGTTACGCATGGGTAAGCGTCGACCGTTACAGGTAATGACGTAACGCCCTTCAGTAAAGCCGGTGACCGATACCTGGATACGCTCAACCGATGAATCTACATAACGCGCGGTGCCGGTGCTACTGACTTCTTCGCCCAGTACATGCCAAGGCTCAATGGCAAAACGCAATTCCATATCAATGCCGTCAATCTGGGTATTGCCATAACGTGGAAAGCGGAATTCGAAAAACGGCTCCAGCCATTCCAGATCAAAACCAAAACCGGCACGTTGCAAGTCTTTAGTGACTTGCTTCATATCTTCGCGGACATAATGCGGCAACATAAATTGGTCATGCAACTCGGTTCCCCAGCGCACCAAGTCGTGTTTATAGGGTTCGCGCCAGAACCAGGCAATCAATGATCGCAGCAACACGATTTGCACCAGTGACATTTGGGCATGTGGCGGCATTTCAAAAGAACGCAGTTCCAAAATACCCAGTCGGCCGGTTGAGCTATCGGGCGAATAAAGTTTATCAATACAAAACTCGGAACGATGCGTGTTGCCGGTTATATCCGTCAGTAAATGGCGCAGCAAGCGATCAACCAACCAAGGCTCGGGCACTTCACCTTCGGGTATTTGTTGAAAAGCAATTTCCAGTTCATAGAGTTTTTCGTCCCGGCCCTCATCAACGCGAGGCGCTTGACTGGTGGGGCCGATAAACATGCCTGAAAACAAATACGACAAACCGGGATGGTGTTGCCAGTAAGTAATCAGACTGCGCAATAAGTCAGGGCGACGCAAAAGAGGGCTGTCGGTCGGCATTTCCGCACCCATGGTAATATGATTGCCACCACCCGTTCCGGTATGACGACCATCCTGCATAAATTTTTCAGTACCTAACCGGGTTAAGTGCGCCTGTTCGTAAATGATGTGGTTTTTTTCTACCAACTCTGCCCAGGTTTTGGACGGATGAATGTTCACCTCAATGACGCCGGGGTCCGGTGTCACCATTAAACGTTCGATACGATAATCACGTGGCGGCTCATAACCTTCCATGACCACCGGCATTGCCAAGCTTTCAGCGGTAGCTTCAATAGCGGCGACCAGTTCCAGATAGTGTTCCAGCAAGGTCAGCGGCGGCATAAAAATATACAAACGGCCTTCTCGGGCCTCCACACACAACGCGGTATGCGGTACTTCAATTTCGGGGGTTAAATCATCACCGACATCCTGCTCAATAATTTCTGGATGCTCTTTTTTATTGATTTCAATGTGGCTATATCGGCGCGTCACTTCACCATAATAATCGCCCAATTCAGGCAAGTCTCCAAACAGGCTTTGGGGTTCTTGCGAGTCCCTTTTATCCGGCGCAACCCAAGGCAAACTATCCAAGGGTAAACGCATACCCATGGGAGAGTTGCCTGGAATCAGAAACATCGCACCGCGTCGAAAATCCCAAGGGCCGCTTTTCCAGCAGAGTTCAGACCAATTCCATTTAATCGGCAAAGTAAAGCCGACGGGCTGATCCAAACCTACATCCAATAGCTTGGCTAAGGTTTTACGTTCAATAGAGTCTTTTAGGTTGATTTTTGAAGGATCAAGATTTTCAGGCAAGGTGCCTTCCTGCCAGAGATAATAAAAACTGTCTTCAAAAGCAGTCTTGATATAGCGAGACTGAACCCCCAAGCGCTGACTGATCTGGTAAATAAATTTTTGCGCCTGTTTGACCGTATGACCGTAATCTTTGTTAATATCGGCCAGCAAATCCGGATTTCGCCAAATTGAGGTGCCATCTTTGCGCCAAAAAATACCATATTGCCAACGCGGCAACGGTTCACCGGGATACCATTTACCTTGTCCATAATGCAACATGGCGCCTTTTGCAAAGACATCCCGTAAACGAATGGTCAGTTGTTGTGCACGTTCACGTTTGTTTGCACCATCAGCGTGCGTGTTCCATTCGTCGCCTTCCATATCATCGACAGAAACAAAGGTAGGTTCACCGCCCATGGTCAAGCGAACATCGTCCTCTATTAACTGTTGATCAACATACCGTCCCAGCGCATCAATGTGATACCACTGTTCATCGGTATAAGGTTTGGTCACCCGGGGATCTTCGTGCATACGATCCACAGTATTGCTAAATTCAAATTCCACTTTACACTTGTCAGTGCCACCGGTTACCGGTGCCGCACTGGCAGGATCAGGCGTACAAGCCAAGGGAATATGGCCTTCGCCGGTCAATAAACCCGAAGTCGGGTCGAGTCCTACCCAACCGGCACCGGGGATATAAACTTCTGTCCAGGCATGTAAGTCAGTAAAATCCTGCTCCGGACCGGAAGGGCCGTCCAGCGATTTTATATCAGACGTTAATTGCACCAGATAACCGGATACAAAGCGGGCGGCCAGTCCAAGATGGCGCAGTACCTGCACCAATAACCAGGCCGAATCCCGACACGAACCACTGAGTATTCTCAGTGTATCTTCACAGCTTTGTATGCCAACTTCCATGCGGATGTTATAGCTGATGGCTTCAAAAACAGCGCGATTAATATCGACTAAAAAATCATTGATAGAGCGCTTTCTGATATCAAATGCTTTTACCCACTGTACCAATAACGGGCCGTTTTCAGTTATTTCCAGATACGGCTGAAGCTCTTTAAGGGTCAGTGCATCGTATTTAAAAGGATAGTTCTCTGCATATTCTTCAACAAAAAAATCGAAGGGGTTAATCACTGTCATATCAGCAATGACTTCAACTTCAACACTGAGTTTTTGGCATTTATCAGGAAACACCACGCGCGCAACAAGATTGCCAAAAGGATCTTGTTGCCAATTAATAAAATGATTTTTGGGCTCAATGCGCAGAGCGTAAGCTTTGATAGGTGTGCGGCTATGGACGGCCGGACGTAATCGAAACACGTGAGGCGACAAGGATACTGGTCTATCGAATTTGTATATCGTTTTGTGACGAATGGCGACGCGAATGGTCATATCTTTTTCCTATTGCCTGATGGTTGATTTGGCTTTTTACAATACTAGTCTTGTTTTAATCATTGGTATGCAATACTGTAAGCAATAATTATTCCAGATTTTTTTTTATAAAAAAATCTGGAATAATTATTTTCATCAAGAAGATTTAAGGAATGTTTAGCTCTCCAGAAACTTCTTTTGTTGTAGGGATGGTCACAATCGTCTTGCACGTTTTACAGTAAACAGAAAGAAAACTTGGTCTCCCTCTACGAAACCGAGAACAGCCAAAAATACTGGGCAACTTTTGTTACAAATATAGTAGGCAATAAAAAAGCCCATAAGGACTTTTTTATTGTTATTCACAAAAATTTATTTCAATTCATCTAGTAGTGCTTGAGCGATTTTTTGTTGCTCAGTCGAGCCTTTTTCAAGTACTTCACAAGACAATTTTTTAGCCGTTTCCTCATCATTCATATCAATATAGGCTTTTATCAAATCCAACTTGGTTTCCATCTCATCCCTATCTGTTAAATCAAAAACATCAAGTGTTCGGTCAATTTCTTTTCCTTGTAATCCTAATGCGGGCTTGTCCAAAAAAAAGTCTATATCAAGTGAGTCAATGGACAAAATGTTATTTAAAGCCGATGATTCATCAGTCTGCTTATCAATAAACGGGGTGTTTTCAACGGTGCTTTTTGTAGCAGCGTTATTAATTTCATCGGTTTTTAGTGTTTTGGTTTCATTTGATTCAAATGCAAGCGATTCAAATTGGTTTTTAATCTCTAACTCTGGCGTTTTAAAAACAATATCGCTTAAAGCATCACTTGATATTTCAATGTTTGGTTTCGGGGCGCTTAACTCAAAGTCAATACTGCCGTTATTTTGCTGTTCGTTAATAGCGTAAGTTTCAGAGGGAACTAAATCAAAATCCAACAAGCTATCCGTTGTTTTAGGGTCTTCTTTAATAACCTCAATAGCCAATGATTCTCCAAAAGAGGAGGGCTTGCTATCGGCTACTTGATCTTTTTTAATCGTGTCGAACTCAACCAATTTTTCCGGCTTTTTTTCAACGGATATCGTTTCTTTTGGAGAAGATGCATCGACTTTAGAAAAAAACAAGGTTGAGTTTGTGGAGATTTCATGACCCATTTCACTCACTTTCGACCAAAATTGAATGTCATCATTTTTACCTGCTTTAGCTAACTCGTAGGCATAGGCTTCAAAAGCGGTTTTATTTTTGCTTAAATAATAAATATTCAGCAATTTCAATTTACAATCATCATGATTAGGTTGGTCTTTAAGAACTTCACGCAGTAATTCTTCCGCTTCTTGATAGCGGCCATAAGCTAAATAAAGGTCAGCTTCGGCAACCAGATCAGTTTCACTCTGGCCTGTATCGGTATCCAGGTCACCGATTGTAAACCCATTCAATGTTGTGTTTTTGTCAGTTACATCGTGCTCTTTAGCGCTCTCTTTTTCACTGGAAGTAGAGAAAAAATCAGTAGGTTCATGCGTGTTACTCCCGATTAACGACGCAAAAAACTGCTTATTATTCTTTCGTTTTCGCCATCCAAACCAGCCTAGCAATGCTAATAGGGTCGCGCTAACGCCGCTCCACAAATAATAGTGTGTGCCGGAGGTTGCGGCTTCAGGTTGTGCTTGAATAACGGGTTGCGTAAACGGATTGATAACCGCGGATTGACTCGGTGTTGGTGTAGCAGATTCAGTTTGCACAACCGGTTTTGACTGTGACTGATTTTGTAAAGCCGCAAGTTGCTGGTCTTTTAATACCAGTATTTGTTGCATGATAGCCAACTGTTTTTCAAGCGTGGCCACTTTATCCAGTAGCGCGTCATTGACGGGAGAGGTTGCACTGACTATTTCTTTATCAACGGCTTTAGGCTCTGTTGCATGAACGATTGTCTGCTCGTTTTCCAGCGCTATAGGTTCATTTTTAGTGACATCTGTTTGAATAGGGGCAACTAAGGTTAACTGCTTGTCGGGGCTTTCTTTTTTAATAGATTCTGTGATGACAGGTGGTGGTTCTACCTGATTTTTCCAGGCTTTTGTATGTCGATTGAATTCAGTCAACGCCTGTTCCCGTGAAAGCTTTAAAGCCATTACACGTTCCGGAATCTTCAGGATTTTTCCATAAAACAATCCATTAACATTGCCTCGGTAGAATGCCTGAGGATTTTCTTCATATAGGGCTATCATCATTTGTTCGACTGATACCCCAGACTGCTTACCCGCCTGTTCAGCAATTTTCCAAAGTGTATCGTTTTTAGTGGTGGGGCCATATTCACCGGCTTTACTTAGTTGCCGTTCAACTCGTGTTTGAGGTGTTGGCAAGAATTTATATGACGGGATAGTTGACGGTTCAGACGTGTAATTTTCAGCGTTTGACGAGTGAGGGATATAAGCTGCTGGCGGATCCAGCAGCACGGTAAACTCTCGATATAAAATACCTTTTGGCCAACTCACTTGCAGCAAGAAATTCAGAAAAGGTTCTGTTACCGCTTCTTTTGAATTGAGTTTAATAATGACTGAACCATTAGCACCGGTTGCCGTTTCAAATTTTATCCTAGACAGAAAAGAAGCCCAAGGAACACCTGCTTCATCAAACTTGTCTGGCGGTGCCAGATTTACTTTGATGTCAGAGACCTTATCACCTGTGGCTGTCACTAATGAAATTTCAGCATCGAGATTCTGATTAAGGGCTGAGTGTAATTTAATATCGCCAATACCTAAGGAATAGCCACTGGCCGGAGCCAGTAACGAAATTAATGCTAACGTTCTAGTTAAATTATGCACTCTGCCAACCTTTAATTTACTGGTCACACCCTCATATTTAAATGATCAAACATAAGGTTAATAGGTAGCCTATATATAATTTTTTATCAGCACTTCAGCAATTTGTACGCTGTTTAATGCTGCACCTTTTCGAACATTATCACCGACAACCCACAAATCAATACCTTGGGGGTGCGATATATCCTCTCTTATGCGTCCAACAAACACGTCATCATGACCCGATGATTCAGTGACCGCTGTTGGGTAACCGCCATTTTTACGCTCATCCATAACCGTTACACCGGGCGCTTTTTCCAATAAAGCTCTAACCGCTTCGGCAGTAATTTTTGATCGTGTTTCAATATGCACGGCTTCAGAATGACCGTAAAAGACCGGAACCCGTACCGCTGTTGCATTGACCAAAACGCTGGCATCGCCCAATATTTTTTGGGTTTCCCAAACCATTTTCATTTCTTCTTTGGTATAACCATTATCCATAAACACGTCAATTTGCGGCAACACATTGAAGGCAATTTGCTTGGGATAAACGTTGGGTGTAATAGGTTGTAAGTTTAGAAGATTAAGTGTTTGTTTGCCCAATTCTTCGATGGCTTCTTTACCCGTACCGGATACCGCCTGATAAGTACAAACATTAATACGGGTGATACCTACCGCATCATAAATAGGCTTTAACGCCACCAATAATTGAATGGTTGAACAATTAGGATTGGCGATGATACCGCGATTTTTATAATCCGCTATTCTTTCCGGATTAACTTCCGGTACGACCAAAGGAATATCGTCGTCATAGCGAAACTGCGAGGTATTATCGATTACTATACATCCGGCCGCTGCGGCTTTGGGGGCGTATATTTCTGAAACAGTTGCACCTGGAGAAAATAAACCAATATGCGCTTTAGAAAAATCGAAAGTTGCCAAATCTTCTACTTTTAACGATCCTCCCTTAAAAGGAATGCGTTTGCCTGCTGAATTGCTGCTCGCCAAAGCATACACTTCGCCTACCGGAAACTGGCGTTCTTCCAAAATAGACAGCATGGCTTCGCCCACTGCACCCGTCGCACCAACAACTGCAACATTATAAACTTTACTCATTTATTAAAACCCTTTTGTTAAAGCCGAAACAGCCATACTAATTAATTAACTTAGGCAATCCGCAATCAATGTACCTTCACAGATTATAAAGATTAAACTCTTGTAGTCTCTGTAAATAGAAGGCAACTTTTGCCGTGGATATTTTTTACGAATTACCTTATCACAGGTACACTCAGCTTAGAATAGCAAAAACTTTGCTGGTGATTTCTTCCACCGTGCCGACACCTGACATTGAATTAAATTTTGCCGGTTGTTCTGCGGCTGAATAATAATCCACCAATGGTTTGGTTTGTTCGTGATAAATACAAAGTCGTTTACGTACAGTCTCTTCTTTATCATCATCCCGTTGAATAAGCACTTCTCCGGTAACGTCATCAACACCTTCAACTTTAGGTGGATGATACTCAACATGATAAGTCCGTCCTGATGGGGCATGCACTCTTCTACCAGCAATGCGATCTACGATATCTTCATCGTCAACATTAATTTCTATAACGTGATCCATTTTAACACCCATTGCCTCAAGACCTTGAGCCTGGGCAATGGTTCGGGGAAAGCCGTCTAACAAAAAACCCTTGGCGCAATCAGGCTGGGCAATGCGTTCTTTAATTAAACCCAAAATAATATCATCAGAAACCAGAGCGCCTGCATCCATCACTTTTTTAGCTTCAACGCCCATCGGCGTACCATCACGAACTGCTGCACGCAGCATATCACCGGTTGAGATTTGTGGAATGGCATGTTTTTCGGTAATAAACTTGGCCTGAGTACCTTTACCGGAACCAGGACTTCCTAACAGAATGATGCGCATAAAATGACTCCAATTGTGTCGCTACAACAAGTATTGACTAAAATAACAAGTAGTTAAGTAGCCACAAAAAAATAAAACCGTTAATTTTTATGGCTAAATATAAAGTATGAAAGCATATTTTATAACACAACATGTTTAATCACTTGTAAAAATACGATTATCCCCCTATTCTTATAAGGTTTACTACAATCAGGAGAATAGATTATGCGTGTTGAAGATTTAATGAAAACAAAAGTATTTACCGTCGAGCAACACGACTTGATTGACCGGGTCTTTTTTTTAATCCATTACGAAAAAGTTCGTCACATACCAGTCGTTGAAAAAGGCAAAGTTATCGCCATTGTTTCTGATAGGGATTTGTACAAAGCCTTGGGGCCAAAAAACAACTCTAACGCCATTGAACCGGCCAGCGACAAAAGTACGGTAGAACTGCATGTTGTTCCACAAAAAGTACAGCACATTATGCGCCGGGGCGTATTAACCGTAAATCCGGACACTTATGTATCGGAAGCCGCCGCAGTTATGGCCGAGCATAAAGTAGGCGCTTTGCCGGTAGTCGACAAAGATAACAAATTGGTCGGCATAATATCCGCTACGGATATACTTCGGGTTTTTTCAAAAATCGAAAAATCAAGCGAAAAGAGAGAGCAAAGAATAGCTTCAGGCACCAGTCACTCCTAAAGCCTTCTTATTCGGTAAAACAAAAAAGTCCCGCAATGGGACTTTTTTATTTTTCAAAATAAATTATAGTATATTTTGAAAATCGTTATCTTTGCACGAAAGTAACTATCAGTGTGGCGTATAAAAAGATAGCTGTCAGTGCTAAAAGAGAGACTTTATTAATCACGGCAGACTCTTAAAATACACACTCTTTATTTTTGTAATTGCATTAATAAACATTATATAGCATTATTTTCAATACAAATTAAAGCGCTTGCGTAAAACAGCGAATAATTTCATTAGTAAACCTTGGCAATCCAACACGTCAAGACTTAATATAAAGACAATCTCCTTGCAGAATAAACCGGATATCCCTAATGAGTAACCTGCTAAAACTTTTTCAAGATTCTTCTTCCTTTCAAGGCAGTAATGCCGGTTTTATTGAAAACTTATATGAACGGTTTTTGGAAGACCCTGAATCTGTTGAGCCTAGCTGGCAAAAAGAATTCAAGATTCTTCAACAGGGGAGTGCTTATGAGACGCCTCACAGCCCCGTTGTGGAGCGCTTTGCACAACTCGCTGTTAAATCTCAAGGAAGACTGGCTCAGTTACAAGGCTTTACTGAAGAAAGCGTAAAAAAACAGGCGGCCGTTTCTCGACTTATTAATCATTACCGGGTTCGCGGACATCAAATTGCCAACAGTAATCCACTGGGAAAAAGCTCTCCGCCACCGCCCGATATGGACCCCGCTTATTACGGGCTTTCTGATCCGGATATGGACACCTTGTTTGATACCGGGGCGCTTTTTGGTGGTATTGACCGCTTGCCCCTACGCAACATTATTGCCAACTTGGCTGATATTTACTGCGGCAGTATCGGGTCTGAGTATATGCACATTGTGGATACTCAAA
>JBAXUR010000113.1:0-10314 GCA_037129595.1 Methylococcaceae bacterium
CTTTGTATTAGATTGCTGCCACTCCTAAGTCTTGCTTCAGTGACCGTTATGGGTCCAGACTGTGTCAAAACTCAAAATCACAAATGCCGGTGGAAATAATTAACGGATTATTGATTGAATTACACTTTAAAATGGGAGTAACCATTGATAGTTGACTCTGTTTTTACAAGTAAATGGAGTAAATTCAACCTCTGAAGATTTTGTTTGTGAGTTTTTACACAGTCTGGGTCGGGAGCTGGCGGTCAGTTCCAACTAAAAATCAACACACTCTCGTAGGCTTGTCACTAACCCCTCTTTGCCAAAGAGGGCTGAATAATTACAATTTTTTTACACATCGCTACCCGCCCCGATGCTTGTAAAGTGCGTGAGTGTCAGTTGCCTCATTTTGAAAAAGCAATAAACCGTCGATAGGGTGATTCACCTTTCCAGGTAATCGCTTCCGTGTAATAGTGCATTAATGCCAGATAGCCCAGCAGTCCCAAGGTAATGGCTTTACGAATTTCCACCCCAAAAAAGAATTCGGATAAGGCGCTAACCAGGTTATCGCCATACGCTTGCAAAACAAAGGCCAGCGCAAATGAACACACCGGCAGCACCATAAAAATATGCACATTACAGCGTGCGGCATAGCGGTATAGAAAATTTTGTGGATGGTTGTGATGCTTGTTGTAATCATGCGTCACGTAGAAAATATAGGCCGTGGCATCATGCACCAAGCGGGGTACCAGAATTGCCAGAAAATAATATTGTTGCACGTAAAGATAAAAACTACTGAGCACCAAAAAAATATTGGACCATAAAAACCATTTGCCAAATGCGCTGGTGACATAGCGTTGGCAATAAAAAGCGCTTAAAACCAGTCCGGCACACAACAAACCGGCAAGCTGTTTAAGCCATTGGGTTTGCTGGATATCCAAGCTGTTTTTAAGAAAAATACCGATATAAACAAAAAGCCCTGCCGCGACGCTTAGCGATAATAAAAGATTAAATGCCCAAGAGGGCATACGACAAACACCTCGCGCCACGCCATGTTGTTGTTTAAGTACATGGTATACTGTCCAGCCTGCAACCAGAACATAAAAAACCTGATAAGGAATAAACAAACTGCCTATACCAAAAAAAATTGCAATGGCGGCGGTTACCCACATCAGGTTGCGCTGATAAAATTGCAGGTAGTCCCTGTTACTGACCAACACAATCGTACTGGCTAAAATATGGGGCGTGCCAAACAGAATTTGAAACAATAAAAAATGGGTCGGTTTGCTGGGTAAATGCTCTCTTAAAAAGTCGTGCCAAAACCAGATGTCAGACAGTTGCAGCGCTACACATAGCGGAATGATGGCATACAGCCCCAGCAATAACGTAAATGAGACGGTTAGCTTACGTTCATCAGTTAAGTCTTGAGCGGTCATGATCTGTGCAGACATGCAAATATCCCCTTATTTATTATTGTTATTATGGGTTAAAACAGAGGGTAAATTACACTGATTAACACGATACTTTCAAGCTTTGCTTTTACTTTTACAAAATTACATGACCAGACTATTTCAGTTACATCCCCGTTTGATTCAAGATTGCATTACTATTGGCCGCTTTGATTTGTGCCAATTATTGATGATGAATGATAGCCAATATCCCTGGTTTATTCTGGTACCGGAAAAAGCCGATATCACAGAAATTTATCAGCTCAGTAAAGGTGATCAGCACAAACTCATCCAAGAATCCAGCTATCTGGCGGTAAATCTGGCGACGCTTTATAGCGCTGATAAAATGAACATTGCCGCAATAGGCAATCTGGTGCCGCAGTTACACCTTCATCATGTCGTTCGCTATCAAGTGGATAAAGCTTGGCCTGCGCCAATTTGGGGGAAATTTGCCGCTGTTCCTTATACAGCTCAGCAAATTACAGATAATGTTAGCCGAGTTAAAGAGCAGTTAAAAATACTGTAATCACTGGATGCCGGTCGGGACTGTCGAATAACAAATTAAATGAATAACACTGTGATTAATAACAAAGCATTAAACAGAAAATTTTGCGTTGCGCCGATGCTCGATTGGACTGATCGGCATTGTCGTTTTTTTCATCGACTGATTTCACAGCACGCGTTGTTGTATACGGAGATGGTAACGACAGGGGCTTTAATTCATGGGGATCATCATCGGTTTTTGCAATTCAATGCGGTTGAAAATCCACTGGCTTTTCAATTAGGCGGCAGTCATCCAGGGGATTTGGCTAGTTGCGCCAAAATGATTGAAGATTATGGCTATGCGGAAGTTAACTTGAATGTGGGTTGCCCCAGTGACAGGGTTCAAAATGGTCGTTTTGGTGCTTGTTTAATGGCTGATCCGGCACTGGTCGCTGAATGTATTGCTGCAATGTCTCAGGCGGTTGCCATTCCGGTGACTGTTAAATCAAGAATTGGTATTGATGATCTTGATTCTTATGAAGAGTTGGTGCATTTTGTAGCGACGATTGCCGATGCCGGTTGCAAAACGTTTATTGTTCATGCCAGAAAAGCATGGTTAAGTGGTTTGTCGCCCAAGCAAAACAGAGATGTTCCACCGTTGCGTTACGATTTGGTGTATCAATTAAAAAAAGATTTTCCGCAGTTGGAGATTATTATTAATGGTGGCATTACGTCGTTGGAGCAGGCTGAAGAGATGCTGAGCCAGGTTGATGGTGTTATGGTGGGGCGAGAGGCTTATCACAATCCTTATCTATTGTCAGATGTTGACAGGCAGTTTTATGGTGCGGTTAACGATTCACTTTCACGTCAGGCGATTGTGGCGTTATTAATACCTTATATTCAGGAGCAGCTTAAAGCTGGCGTCCGTTTAAATAGTATTTCCCGGCATATCTTGGGTCTTTTTCATGGTGAACCAGGTGCACGGGGTTGGCGTAGATATATCAGTGAGAATGTCAGTAAATCAGGCGCAGATGAGCAAGTGATACTGGAGGCGTTAAAGTTTACGGATCAATGACTAAGGGCGTAAGGACAAAAAATTTGCTGACAATAAAACCGGATCTGCTCAAAATATGGCAGTAATGCTTGGGGTAGTGCTATACTTCCAACTATTTTTTTATAAGTGAGACTGAAGACCATGGAAGAACATTTCGCCGGAATTATTGCAGCGGTCGGTGAGGACCTGAATCGTGAAGGCCTGATTGATACACCCAAACGTGCGGCCAAAGCCTTCAAATTTCTTAACAACGGTTACGATAAAACCTTGGAAGAAGTGCTTAATGGTGCTATTTTTACTGCAGACACGGAAGACATGGTTATCGTTAAGGATATTGAATTATATTCTTTGTGTGAGCATCATTTACTGCCGTTTATTGGTAAATGCCATATCGGTTACTTGCCGCAGGGCAAAGTGCTGGGGCTGTCCAAAGTGGCGCGTATTATTGATATGTATGCGCGGCGTTTACAAATTCAGGAAAAACTCACCAAACAAATAGCGGATGCGATTGAGCTTTCAATCGGAGCCAGAGGTGTGGCGGTGGTTATTGAAGCCAAGCATTTATGTATGATGATGCGGGGTGTTGAAAAACAAAATTCAGTGATGACCACTTCAGTGATGACGGGTGCTTTTCGTAAAGAAATTAGCACGCGCTCAGAATTTTTAAATCTGATTAGTCGATAGGCCGTTCATGACAACTAAAAAAACAGGTGTAATTCTGGCTAATTTGGGTTCACCCACTGCGCCTACAACAAAAGCTGTTCGGCGGTTTTTGGCGGATTTTTTGTGGGATCCCCGTGTGGTCAACCTGCCGCGTCCTTTGTGGTGGATTATACTTAATTTTTTTGTGTTGCCCTTCAGGCCCAGTCGCTCGGCAAAAGCGTATCAAAAAGTATGGCATGAAAAAGGCTCGCCTTTAGCTTACCTGACTCGCGAATTAACCGAGAAAGTCGCTGATCAGCTCGTTGCCAAAGGTATTACCACTCATTATGCGATGCGTTATGGTGAACCCTCCATAGCCACTCAATTAAGAAAGTTTAAAAAAGCCGGTATCACGGATGTCGTTGTTTTGCCTTTGTATCCCCAGTATTCTTCGACCACCAGTGCCTCTATTTATGATGACCTGGTTAAGGAGCTTAATCAATGGCGACATTTGCCCACGTTTCAATTTATCGCTGAGTATCATCAGGATAGACATTATATTGCTGCGATAGCTGAATCCATTGAGCAGGCGTGGCGTGAACAGGACAAAAACGAACTGTTGATTATGTCTTTTCATGGCTTGCCAGAGGCACTGACTAAATGGGGTGATCCTTATTTTCATCAGTGCCATAAAACGGCGGCATTGATTGCTGAAAAATTGGGCCTTAATGAAAAAGAATGGATGATTGTTTTTCAATCCCGTTTTGGCAAGGCAGAATGGCTAAAACCTTATTGTGTGAGCACCTTGGAAGAGCTTCCAGGGCAAGGCGTTAAAACAGTTGATGTGGTCTGTCCGGGTTTTGCGGTTGATTGTCTGGAAACGTTGGAAGAAATAGCCATGGAGAATAAATCCATATTTATGGAGTCAGGAGGCACTCATTACCGATATATTGCGGCACTTAACGATTCAGACGCTCACGTTAGCGCCATCATAAATATACTGAAACAAAAAATTTAATGGACTATAGATTTTCAGATAAATAATTTCGATGCGAACGGATACCATCCCTTTAAGGGATGTTATCCGTGTGAATTAAATTGTTGTGTAGTGTAAGTTAATTTCTGAAAGACTATATATAATTTTAGCGACCTCGATTAATGAAGAGTTAAAGCACCGATGAAAGAAACAATATTGCAAGGCTGGCAAGATGCCTGGCCTACTGTTAAATCCAGCAAGCCCTTGGCTACCGGTGTCGGTGTTATAGACGAAAGCGCCTTTAATACCATTGAAGTCGATAAAGTGTTTGATGCGGTTAATCATGCCTCAACAACGATAGGGCAGGCCGTATTGTTTCGTTCATTAACGCAACCGCTTGATACTATTGATGAGCTTAAGAAAAAACAGGAAGCGGTTGAAGAAATAAGGCAAAATTCTGCACTAAAAGAATCTCTGGAACAGCTTCTGGAAACCGCCGCCAGTCATGAGGAAAGCTTTTATTTACTCTTGTTTGGCGAGTTTTTGGGGTCTTTTGGTACCGCTAGAGAAGCTCATGAAATTGAAGGCTACGGCTATCTTCAGTATAAAAGAGGTATTCGGTTTATGCTGGACTTGGTGGCTCAAACTCAAGCAACCGAGGCGACACAAAGTATCTATTTAAAAACCCTGTTTGATAAAATAACAGCGTTTGCCGATACGCGTGTGTATTCATTAATGGAAGGCCCTGCTTATATCTCTGAAAATGGTATTCAATCAAAGCAGGAGAGAAAAAACTCTTTTTCACCGGCCATTATTTTTAGGCCACGGATGTTTAAGCCGTTACTCATAACCCTGTTTTTTGCAAGTGTCTGGGCTTTGGCGCACTTTTTTCCAACGGATATGTTTAATATTTCCATTCAGGCAATTCCCACTGCGACTATTTTCTTTGTGCCTTTGTTGCTGGTTTATTATCCGGTGATTGGCAGTTTTGATCGTGACAGTTGCATTATTCCGTTAAGAAACGAATTTAAAAAATCGGCTGATCTTGCAGAAACCCTGGATGCGTTAGGTCAGTTGGACGAATTACTGTCGTTTATTAAATTTGCTGACGCCTTTGGCAGTTCTGTTGTATTGCCAACTTTGATTGCTGGCGATCATCATCGTATTAATTTGGCCGATGCCAAAAATCCCGTTTTAGGTAAAGAAAATCCCGATTACGTTGGCAATGATTTTGTTTTGGAAGACGATAAGCTGGTTTTGGTAACAGGGCCTAATAGCGGCGGCAAAACGGCTTTTTGTAAAACCATCACACAAATTCAATTGCTGGCGCAAATAGGTTGTTATGTGCCTGCAAAAGCAGTAACGTTAACCGTGGCAGACAGGATTTTTTATCAAGTATCAGAAGTTAGCCATTTAAACGATGGCGAAGGTCGTTTTGGTACGGAATTAAAAAGAACCAAAGATATATTTCTGGCGACCACCCCTAAAAGTTTGGTGGTGTTGGATGAGTTGTCAGAAGGCACCACCTTTGAAGAAAAAATGGAATCATCTTCCAATGTGCTGAATGGTTTTTATCGCAAAGGTAACAGTACTATCTTAATTACCCATAACCATCAATTGGTTGATAATTTTGTGCGTCAGGGAATCGGCTTGCCAAGGCAGGTTGAATTTGCCAATGACGCGCCCAGTTATAAATTGATTGCCGGTATTTCTCGCGTTAGTCACGCTGATCGCGTGGCTAAAAAAATCGGTTTTTCAAAAGAAGACATAGACAACTATCTGGCGGATGCAAAATGACAATAGGTACGGCATTAACGGCTAAAGCAACACGCGCTTTGCTACTGGGCAGCGGTGAATTAGGTAAGGAACTGGCTATTTCGTTGCAGCGTTACGGCGTCGAAGTGATCGCTGTTGATCGCTATCAAGATGCACCGGCACATCAGGTCGCTCATCGCAGTCATGTCATTGATATGACTGATATCGAGGCTGTTAAAAAGCTGATTGCACTGGAGAAACCCCATTTTATTATTCCTGAAATTGAAGCGATAGCAACCTCAGCTCTTGCTGATATTGAAGCAGAGGGATGCTGTACGGTTGTGCCCAATGCCAGAGCCATTCAGTTGACCATGAATAGGGAAGGTATCAGAACACTCGTTGCTGAACAGTTAAAAATTCCTACGTCAAAGTACGCTTTCGCGCAAAGTTTTGAAGAGTTACTGGCCGCTGTTGACAATGTCATCGATTATCCGTGTTTTATTAAGCCAACCATGTCATCCTCAGGCAAAGGCCAGACTATGGTTAAAAGTCCTGATCAACTGAAAGCTGCATGGGATTACGCCAAATCCAGCGGGCGGGTTGATACGGGTAAAGTTATTGTTGAAGCCAAGATTGATTTTGATTTTGAGATTACTTTGCTGACAGTCCGATCACTGGATGAGACGGGTGCCGTTCAGACCGGTTTTTGTGCACCCATCGGGCATGTGCAGGAAAGTGGCGATTATCGGGAAAGTTGGCAACCGCAAGCAATGAGCGAGGCGTCTTTAAAATTATCCCAGGATATTGCCTTTAAAGTAACCAATGAAATTGGCGGACTGGGCTTGTTTGGCGTTGAGTTATTTATTAAAGGTGACGCCGTATGGTTTAGCGAGGTCAGTCCCAGGCCTCACGATACCGGCATGGTGACCATGGTGACACAAAAGCAAAATGAATTTGAGCTGCATGCAAGAGCTATTTTAGGATTACCCGTAAATACTAATCTGCGTGGCGTGGGGGCTAGCGCTGTTATTTTGGGTGGCATTAATGCCAAAGGTGTTGTTTATGAAGGACTGGCTCAAGCACTGGCCGAGCCTGATACTGAAGTTAGATTGTTTGGAAAACCTGAAGCATACATAAAACGACGTATGGGCGTTGCTTTGGCAACGGCTGAAAGCGTTGACGAGGCTAGGCGTAAAGCGGTTAAAGCGGCAAGTTTAGTGGTGGTTAAATAAGTAACTTAAGTAGGGCAGGTAAACAATGATAAGGATTGCCGTTATTTTCTTAACGTTCTGCATCTCAAATGAGGTGCTTGCTGATATTTATAAGTATACCGATAATACCGGTCGTGTGTACTATACGGATAAACCTCGAAATAGCCTGTATAAGCGTATTATAAAGTCAATTCCACGCAGTAGCTATTTGCCCGCCACTAACACGATAAAAGTACCTGAATTGTCGGGCACCAATAAAAAAAGATATACCGATCTTATTGAACAAACCGCCTATCGGCATCAGGTCGATGCCAAATTGGTTCATGCCGTTATTCAAACAGAATCTGCTTATAACTCAACCGCACAATCACCCAAAGGTGCGGTGGGTTTAATGCAGTTAATGCCTGAGACAGCCAAGCGTTTTGGGGTGATTGACCGCAATGATCCTGACCAGAATGTAGAAGGTGGCACGCGCTATTTAAAACATTTAATTACCCTGTTTAATCCAAATCTTGATCTTGCTGTAGCCGCCTATAATGCCGGTGAAAATGCAGTTATCCGCTACAATAATTCCATTCCTCCCTATCCTGAAACCCAAAATTATGTAAAACAGGTTTTGGCTTTGTATCATCATTAACCATTTCACCCTATTAATTAAATAATCCGTTAATGATGGCTGTGGAAGTTGAAGCAAATAAGCTCCAGTGTCAGGAATTTGAATCAGCACTAAGGGAAAGTGAAGAACGTTTCCGGCAAATGGCGGACATGACCGGCGAATGGTTATGGGAGCAAGACCCTCAGGGTTACTATATCTACAGCAGTACCGCTGTTAACCAAATTCTTGGTTTTAGCCCGACAGAAGTCATTGGCAAACATTATACTCAATTTTTAACCCCTCAAGATCAAGCAGAGCAGCAATCTTATTCAGCGAGTCACCAGCCTTTTTATGCCTTGACTAATCACTATCGGCATAAAGATGGACACCCCGTTTTTACCGAATCCACCGGATTACCTATCATTAACGTTGATGGAAAGTTAATGAAATGGCGAGGTGTTGACCGAGACATTACGTCCAGAAAGCATTTTGAGGATGCCCTGATAGAAAGCGAAAAACGCACCAGACTTATAATTGAAAGTTCTTTAAGCGCTATCGTGATTATGGACTCCTACGGATTTATTACGGACTGGAATTATCAAGCTGAAAAAATGTTCGGCTGGTTGCGTAGTGAAGCTATCGGTGAGCGGCTTGAAGAGTTAATTGTTCCGCCACGGTTTCGCGATGCCCACCGCCAGGCCTTAAAGCTGTTTCTGAATACCGGTATTGGTTTCCAGTTAAATGAACTGGTTGAGCGAACCGCCATTCGCCGGGATGGTTCCGAGTTTCCGGTTGAGCTCAGTATTGCCGCCTTAAAGCTGGGCAACGCTTATCTGTTTAGTTGTTTTATACACGAAATTACGGCCCGAAAAGCAACCGAGCAAAAAATTCGGCAGGCTGAGGTTGATCTGGCAATCGCCCAGAGTGAAATCAAGATTGCCCAGCGTATTCAAGCCACCTTGTCACCTTCAGCCCCCATTATATGCGAGCATTTAGAAGTCACCGGTTATTGCTTGCCGGCAGACCAGGTCGGCGGTGATTATTTTGATTATTTTTATCGAAATGAAAACTGTCTGGACATGGTCATAGCCGATGTATCAGGCCATTCTATTGGCCCCGCCCTGTTTATGGTTGAAGCACGTAGTGCGCTTCGATCACAAGTAAACCGATTAAGTTCGCCTTCTGATGCCGTTGCAGCACTGAATAGTTTTTTGTTTGAGGATTTAAATAATTCAGACTACTTTATCACCTTGTTTTATTTGCAATATGATATGACCACTCAGCAATTAAGCTTTGCCAATGCGGGTCATCCTCCCCCCTTATTATTAAGCCCTTTTCAAAGTGAATGCAGGCAGTTGGATGCTGACGGTATGATACTGGGCGTACGCAAAAAAATTATTTTTGAGGAAAAAACCCTCACCCTTTGCAAAGGCGATTTGCTGCTTCTTTATACCGACGGCTTGACGGAAGCAGAAAATCCGGACGGTGACTTTTTTGGCATAGAACGCGTTAGTGAACTTTTTATTCGCTATGCTCATTACTCCCCGGAAAAAATCATTGAAGCATTGCTGGCGCATCTAAAACAGTTTTGCCAAAGTGAAACCTTTAACGATGACATTACCTTAATGATTTTTAAGCGGGGCTAAGTGTTTGGCGTGTATAAAAATTATCATCACGAAGACACGAAGGACACGAAGAAAGAAAACGTCGTGTCTTTAATGGTGAATAAAATAGTAGCAAGGCAGTACGCAGAAAATAACCCCCAGAATCAGCCTGGTTCCAACGCTCCAGCGTTGTGTGACGCAGGAGTGTCACTGCCCACAGTTAAGAAAAAAGCTCCCTCTCCTGCTGGAGAGGGTTGGGGTGAAGAGCATAAAAAATAAAGTAAAAGCGTGTGTGAACCCCTCATCCTAACCTTCTCGCTGAGGGAGAAGGGACGGTTTATTTCGACATAAGTGCTTCCAAGTCTTTTTTGAGACAAGAAGCAAGGCGGGTATACAGCCGCACCATGCAGGAAAATTGCGCGTATTGCTGAGCACATTGAACAGCGCAAAACACCCCCTGCGGAAAATGCTGAATGGTATGACAAGTTATTTTCTACGGCTAAAGGTACATTAACCGTAAGGGCCCAGCCCAACCATCTGTTTTTCCGTAGCAAAAACATTCATCCTTGT
>JBAXUR010000114.1:0-10205 GCA_037129595.1 Methylococcaceae bacterium
TACATCTTTTGGTGGCGTTGTATATCAGGGTGGTAATCCTAATTTGAAGCCTGAATGTAGCTATCAGGTCTTAAAGACTGGGCTACGCTGTTATCGCGCATAAAAATATTCGAATTGTATTCGTTATTAAAATCCAGTGTGGGGAGAATATTAAACGCACCGGCATGTATGCCTTGTTGATAATATTGTGCGCTTTTCAGATCATAATCAGACCGTTCAGTAGCAAAAGCGCTGTCGGTGCCAGATATCCCGATAAGTGAAGCAATTAAGAGTTTGTTTTTGATCATTTTTTTAACTCGAAGAAATTAAATTACAGATTAATTGATTAGTTAGCGCTGACATCCGTTACTATGTTGTTAACTTCTTTAATGACAGCAGGACCCGCGCCCGAAGCGGTGGATTGACTTATCGCAGTGTTGGTCGCAGCGACTATACAGGCGGTGATACCGTTACAGGCATCCACTGTTTTTGTAAAAGAACTGACTATGACAGCCACTACAACAGCATTATTGTTTGTTGTTCCTTCTGATCCTGCTCCTGTTGCTACTGTTGCTACTGTTGATGAAGCAACTAATTCTGCTACTACCGATGTAGTAATAGCCGCTGCAGAGCTTGGCGCTGCGGTAACAGCGGCTGTAGTAATGGCAGTAGCCGCAGCAGGAGCTGCGGTAACGGCAGCGGTAGTAATGGCAGCCGCTGCAGCAGGAGCCGCGGTGACGGCGGCGGTAGTAATGGCGGCAGCCGCAGCAGGAGCAGCGGTGACGGCGGCGGTAGTAATGGCGGCAGCCGCAGCAGGAGCAGCGGTAACGGCAGCGGTAGTAATGGCAGCCGCAGCAGCAGGAGCAGCGGTAACGGCGGCGGTAGTAATGGCAGCCGCTGCAGCAGGAGCCGCGGTAACGGCAGCGGTAGTAATGGCAGCCGCCGCAGCAGGAGCCGCGGTGACGGCAGCGGTAGTAATGGCAGCCGCTGCAGCAGGAGCAGCGGTGACGGCGGCGGTAGTAATGGCGGCTGCTTGGCCGGGTGCTGCGGTAACAGCGGCTGAAGTAATGGCTGCGGCTTGGTCGGGATTGGCGGTTATAGCGGCGGCAACTATCGCTGCGGCTTGATCCGGATTTGCGCTAACTGCAGCGGCGATTATTGTCGCTGCATTTGTCGCGTCAGAGGCTATGGCGCTAACGGTTTCAGAGGCAATATCTGCGTTAACTGTAAATGGTATCGCCATTGCCATAAGCAGAAGGCTAATTTTAAATGGATTGCTGGATGATTTCATATTTTATCTCTCACTTTTTTAGTTAAGTTGATTTTTTAAATCGAGTAAAAGTTGGTGTACTGTTCAGAAGTTATTATGTTAACAATAAAAACGTTAAAAAAATTATTTTTAATAAATATGAATTTCTGAGTAATTGTATTTTATAACGTAAGAGATAAAAAATATATTTTTCAAATTTTTCATTTTAACTATGTATAGCGGTTAAAATTTTATTTTGAAATACTTCTCTAAACCGCATTCGTTGACTACAATCAAAATAGCATACTTTTACCCACGTTAGACTGTGTTTCAAATAGTGCGATTTTAAATTTAGACAGGTCAGATTTAAATAATGCACTTGTTGTCGATCATGGCGAAAAGGGTTTTGCAATCGGATGAAATAAATATTAGTTTCAATATTAACGATAAATATAACATATTGTCAATAAATGTAACATATTATTTATAATGATATTTTGAGCTACCAACTTAAGCGGGGATCGATAACTTTCTGATTACGCCGATCTGGGGCTCCTCAGCGCTCCCGGAATCAATAGGCCTGCCTTATTTGTCTGTCCCGGTTTAAATTGGTTGCACAGCAGGTTGGCTTAGACGATTGTCGTAACCCGACATGGCTATTGGTAGGTTTAAGTTGATAGCCAAGAGTAGGATGGGTAGAGCAGCGCGAAACCCATCGATTAAAGAATCAATTATGATGGGTTTCGGCTATCGCCTCTACCCATCTACGCGCTATCCACTTAAGGCAACTCGCAATAAATAAGCCCCCGCTTTATAGTCTCCACATGTTTTGTACCCAGCATTATAGAAATCCTTAAGTCCGTGGTGCGCCCAGAGTCAGGCAATGATCGGGGTCATACGCTATCGTTCGCACTCTTCGGCTTTACGCACCACCGGAGACGCTGTCGGATGAGTTTTTACGAAGGAACATTGCAATTATGCGATCTGAGGGAGTATTTTTTGTGAGTTATCCAGCATCCGGTAAAAGTATGTTATCTTTCTAAGCTTAAGTTGATAGTCCACGTTTTTAATTACATATCCATGTTCAAAATTTTTTTATATGCAATATTGTTTTCCCCCATCCCTTTTGGCACCAATCGTCCGTGGGCCTGGAGTTTATACGCGATCTTGCTGGCTTTGGCCGGTTTAGTGATCAGTGTTTCCGTGTTATTGGGACGAACTGATATACGTGTCAGTTTACAGGCTGTTAAGTATCCATTTTTTTTAATCTGCATACCTGTTGGTTGGAGTGTGCTGCAACTCTCTAATGTTGCGCCGGATAGTTGGTCGCATCCTTTCTGGCAATTAACGGCTGAACAATTAGCCCAGACTGTTCAAGCGCATATCAGTTTGGCTCCGCAGGAAACAGCGACGGCGCTGATGCGTTTAGGTAGTTATTTTCTGGTTTTTTTTATTAGCCTGCAATTTAATCAGTACAGTAAAAATGCCTTATTTACTTTTAATAATCTGGCTTATGCCGGCTTGATTTATGCAGTTTATGGCTTGGTGATTTATTTGGGTCAATTTAACACGCTGTTATGGTTTGAAAGATGGGCATCCATGGATGCGGTGACCAGTACGTTTGTTAATCGTAACTCTTATGCGACTTACGCCGGCTTAACACTATTGGCCGGATTTCCATTGCTTTTTGCAAAAATACAATCCTGTTTTCAGTATGGCTTTAAAAGCAGCTTTGGCCGGCAGTATTTTGTTGAGAATGTTTTTGTTCGTGGTTGGTTTCCTTTGTTGTTGATTATTACCATTACGACTGCACTATTTTTAACCCAGTCTAGGGGGGGATTTTTAAGTACGGTGCTGGCGGTATTGGCTTTTTTTATCGTTTTGCTCTTGAGTCGAAAAATAAAAAACAATATCGCGGTTATGTTGTTGCTGGGTATTCTCAGTGTCGTTTCTTGGGGTGTATTTGAGCGTAGTGGTGATAAATTAATTGATCGACTGGATTCTATATCACCTGATAAGGAAGGACGTTTATTGGTTTATGAGGTTTTATCAAAAGCTAATGCTGAAAATAGCTGGCTGGGCGTGGGGTACGGGAGTTTTGAAAGAAGCTTTTCCTTATATCGTGATGAAACTATCGTGGGGCATTACGATAAAGCGCATAACACTTATTTGGAAAATATTTTTGAATTGGGATTGTTGCAAGCCTCGGCTTTATTTATAGCCTTGTTTCTAACGGCTTTAATTTGTCTACGCGGTGTCTGGGCAAGACATAGAAACTGGATTTACCCTGCCATTGGCTTTTCCGCAAGTTTACTGGTAGGGACTCACGCCTTGGTTGATTTCAGTCTGCAAATACCGGCTGTAGCTTATACCTACGCCTTAATAATGGGCGCTTCTGTTGCCCAATCTTTACCAACCCGAAAAGACTGATAAAAGTATATACGTTCAGAAATTAAACTTCAAATTCAACTCGCTTTTACAGGCAATAGCTGAAGCGAGCGATTGCACTCCGGTTTTTTAATCGACTTGCGCTTAATTTAACGGCATTGGATACTCTCAATTTGAGGGCTTTTATCCGTGTGAGTTGAGTGCGCATCGCGCACCAAAACCATGCCAGAGTAATAAATTCAATAGGTGCGCGATGCGGACACTACCAATGAACCCGGTTATTAAACCTTTTAGCAAAAGTAAGGACTTATTTATTGCGAATTGCACTGATCAGTTAAGGCAGCATTTTTAGGTTAAGCAGTTTGTTTAGGTATTTAAGGGTATGAGTCACTTTTTGAAAAAGATTTAGTTCTTTTTTGGTTGTCTGGTGTCTTCTGTCTATGCCTGAGCGGCGTTCTACGATACGGCGATCAGTAAATGGCAAAGGACTTATGTTGATACAGCGACGATCTCAGTTGGGCTTTCTGGGGGTGTTGGTATCTTCGTGTAAATAGCGGGTAACTTTTACGATCATCCATGCATGGTTCATGCCCCAGTTATAGAGCGTAAAAACGATTATAAACAAATAGAATATCAGCGATTCTGGGGTATTAAACAGAAGGTCTGCTATTAATCCCATAACTGCCATAGTTGCACCAAACCCTAGCAGGATGAATAAAATCGAATACTTTCCAAAGCCGGTAACTTGAAGAATATGATGAAAGTGTTCCCTGTCAGGCGCAAAAGGTGACCGTCCTTTTCGTATGCGGCGTATTATGATGCTTAACGAATCCAAAATAGGTGCCGCAATAAGCCATAATACCGTCGCGGGTGAAATGATTTTATGGTCGCCCTGCGAAACAAAAATGACCAACCAACAAATGGTGAAGCCAAACAACATGCTGCCCGCATCGCCAAGAAAAGTCAGGGCTTGTGCGCGTCCTTTAATGGGGCAGTTGCATAACAAAAAGGCTGCTGTAGCCGCGGCAAGGATAGAACAAAGTTGCAAGTACTCGCTGGACTCGTAAATAATGCACAAAAGCGACAGTAGAAAATAGATGGTAAATGAAATGCCGCCTGCCAGGCCATCAATGCCATCAATCATATTGAAGGCGTTGATGCCGCCTACCACTGCAAACACGGTAAACAAGGTGGAAAAATAGCCGAGTTGTATTTCACCAAAACCAAATAAATCGCCTAGGCTGGTTATCTCAACGCCCCCCCATTTTATCATGATCAACGTTGCCGCTATTTCTGCCACAATGCGAAGTTTAACGCTTAAGTCTTTAAAGTCATCAATCACCCCAGTGAAGACAATGATGGCGACCGCTGCCAAAAAAGCAATGTTGACTGGGGTGCCCAGATTATGCGTTAAGATAATGTAAGCAATGCAAAAAAAGATCGCTACACCACCAATTAACGGAATTTCTCCTTGGTGTTTTTTTCGTGAGCTGGGTCGATCAGTAAGGCCGATTTTAAATGCCAATGGTCTTGCCAACATAATGGCTGCCACTGTTATAAAAAAAGAGTCGCTGGCTATTACGGCTGCATTTGATAATTCGAAATTGATCATAAAAATAATTAGTTATGTTTTCTATTCTATTATCGAACAGATTATTGACGGGTGAGACCAATATTTAAGCTGTACAATAAGTATTGTGCGCGAAATGACTTAAGCGCATTACCCCTAAATCCAATTCAGCAGGAGAGGGCGCTTGTAAATACTGTTTTATTGGGCAAAAAATCTGTGTAGATATCTATGCCTAGAGGCGCGGTAGATTGATATTTATTTTATGCACCTTCCAAAGACCTGCTTTACCGGATGATACGACAGTGTAAGGTGGTTATTTGATACTATCAAATGAGCCAGAAAAGCTGCTGTACCGTTAACATTTAATGAAAAAATTATCGTATGTTTTAAGGTAAGGTAACTCGCAATAAATAACCCCCGCCCAATGCCGTTAAGTTAAGCATAAAATCTGGAGTAAAACCGCATTAGCTGTTTTTACAAGCAATAGCTGAAGCGATTGCACTCCAGTTTTTAAACAACTTTCGTTTAACTTAACGACATTGCCCCTCCACCCTATCGTTTTACACTCCTGTGTGGGAACCAAGCTGATTCTGGTGGTTATTTTCTGCGTACTGCCTAACCGATAAAAGTATCGGTAGAGCTGCGTTAAAGGCACCTGTGGTAAAAGCATCCAAGTCTAAAGCGGAATACTTTGTTATAGGTAGCATTAACAATAGTTTAGTATTTATTTTTTTAATTAAAAAATTACATATTAAACTTTATTTTTTTATTTTTTAATGTAAAAAATTGTATCATTTATGTGCAGAATGCAGAGAATTATTTTGTAAAAATAATTCTCTTTTTCTTTGAGATCCTTTTTTACCTAAAAGAAACGAGGCTTTTGTTCTATATTTATACAATGATGAGTGTCGGTAAAATAAGGGTTGTAGCGGTTTGTGTGAATTTGCGGAGAAAACATAACTTTGAAATCGTGTTGGCTTACTATCTGCCCTATCATGGCAAATATGACCCGGTTGAGCGTTGCTGGGTGCGCATATTTATTCTTGGATATCGACTGGCTGTTTAACTAAACTACCACGATCTTATCCACTCCTATAGAATAAGGTCTTTTGCTTTAGGCTCGCTGATGCGTATTCATTCACTCCCGATTCAATTGGTTAACCAGATTGCCGCTGGTGAAGTGGTCGAAAGGCCTTCTTCTGTGGTTAAAGAGTTGGTTGAAAACTGTTTTGATGCCGGGGCGGGACACATTACTATTGAGATAGAGCAGGGCGGCGCTCGACTGATAAAAATCAGGGACGATGGTTGCGGGATAGTTAAAGAGGATTTGTCGTTGGCTTTGTCACGCCATGCGACCAGTAAAATTGCCACTTTGCAGGATTTGGAGCAAGTTGCCAGTATGGGTTTTCGGGGAGAGGCGTTGCCCAGTATTAGTTCTGTCGCGAGGCTTACGTTGATTTCACGTACTGGTGATGCTCAGTGTGCTTGGTGTGTGACGGCAGATGGCTCTGAACAAGATTTTGATCCGCAACCCGATCCGCATCCGCAAGGCACTACGGTTGATGTGCGTGATTTATTTTATAATACACCGGCCAGGCGCAAGTTTTTAAAAACCGAAAAAACCGAATTTACCCATATTGAAACGTTAATAAAAAGAATGGCGCTGAGCCGGTTCGATATTGGTTTTACGCTGTTACATAATCAGAAAGAAGTGCTTAATCTTAAACCGGCAGCAACGGATAGCGCACAAGAACACCGAATTGCCGGTATTTGCGGATCAGCGTTTATTGAAAATTCGGTCAAAATTGATTTTGCTGCATCAGGTTTGCAATTAACCGGTTGGGTCGGTTTACCGACTTTTTCCCGCAGTCAACAGGATATGCAGTTTTTCTATGTCAACGGTCGGTTGATAAGAGACAAGCTGGTTTCTCACGCGGTTAAGCAAGCTTATCAGGATGTTTTGTTTCATGGACGGCACTCTGTTTTTGTCTTGTATTTGACACTTGATCCAACACTGGTTGATGTTAATGCGCATCCGGCAAAACTGGAAGTGCGGTTTAGAGAAGGCCGTTTGGTACATGATTTTTTATTTACAGCGCTGCATCGGTCATTGGCTAAGGTAAGACCGGCACATAGTGTAGTGAATCTTGACGATAACGTCAGTTTACCCTTAACGCCTGAAGTGGTGTCTGAGCAAGCACGTCCGCTCTTTGATCAACAACCTGTTTATAACGCAAGGCCACCTCAGCAAACGTCACTGCCGACGGTAGCGGAAACGATAAGCGCTTATGCGTCCTTGTATCCTGAAGAGTCGGTCGTACAAAAACAGCAACCACCATCAACACAAGATACGCCGCCGTTAGGCTATGCTATTGCGCACTTGCACAATATTTATATTCTGGCTGAAACGCCTAAAGGCATTATTTTGGTTGATGCGCATGCCGCCCATGAACGGGTGACTTACGAGCGCCTGAAAAAGCAATATCAATCAGGCGCGATACCTCGTCAACCGTTGTTGTTGCCCATCAAGATAAAGGTTAGTTCAGCGGAAGCGGATTTGGCCGAGCAGGAACATGAGTTCTTTGGTTCTTTGGGGTTTGAGCTTAATCGATCCGGGCCTGAAACCATCATTCTTCGTTCAACGCCGGCTTTATTGGGCACTATCGATAAAGAACAATTGATACGTGATGTATTGGCCGATATAACCGAGCATGGTATGAGTCAGCGTATTCAGGAGCAATCCAACCAGTTGTTGTCCACTATTGCCTGTCACGGGGCGGTTCGTGCTCGTCGTCGTTTGGGTATCGATGAGATGAACGCCTTGTTGCGGGATATGGAGCAAACCGAACGGATAGGGCAATGTAATCACGGCCGACCCACCTGGATAGAATTGTCGACGAATGATCTCGATAAATTTTTTATGCGCGGTCAATAAGTGGTGTCAGTCACGCACAGACAAGAATCTGGCATCATGCAAAAACAAGACCTTCCGCCGGCCATTTTCTTAATGGGGCCAACAGCTTCAGGAAAGACGGCTCTTTCTGTTCAACTGGCACAGGCCTTGGGCGGAGAAATTATCAGCGTCGATTCTGCTTTGGTGTTTAAAGGCATGGATATAGGCACGGCCAAGCCTACATTGGAAGAAAGAGGCGGGATTCCTCATCATCTGATAGATATTTTGGAGCCATCAGAAGCCTTTTCTACCGGCCAGTTTAGAACACAGGCACTCGATTTAATGGCCACCATAACCCGCCGTGGAAAAATACCGGTTTTAGTGGGCGGCACGATGCTTTATTTTAATGCGCTATTAAATGGACTTGCTGTATTGCCGGAAGCCAATCCGGAGATCAGGGCCAAGCTGGATCAGGATTTGGAGCGCTTGGGTAAAGAGGCGCTGCATCAACGCTTGGCGGCTATTGATCCACTGGCGGCTGCAAGAATTCATCCAAACGATCCGCAACGCGTCCAACGCGCGTTGGAAGTGTACGAAATCAGCGGCAAGCCGTTATCGTCTTTTTTTAATGCCGCGCAAGGCGAAGACTTTCCGTATCAAAAAATAAAGTTGATTGTCGCGCCGCCAGACCGAAAAATTCTGCACGCTATTATCGCCCAACGTTTCCGACGTATGTTGGAGCAAGGCTTTATCAATGAAGTGGAAGCGCTTTATCAACGGGGTGATTTAACCGAAAAAACACCCGCCATTCGTGCGGTGGGTTATCGACAAGTCTGGGCTTATCTGAAAGGTGAGGATGATCTTGAAAGCATGACAGAAAAAGGTATTATTGCCACCCGACAATTAGCCAAGCGCCAGTTTACCTGGTTGCGTAGAGAAACTGACGCGATGAGTTTTGAGACGGGTGATACGGATTTATTGCAAAAAGTCTTGGCGGCTGTAGGGCGTGTCAGCCAAGGACGTGAGTGAGTGATTTATTTGTCAGCATGCCGGTCGGGATTTGCAACACCGACTGAAACGTTTGAGACTTCAATAGCTTTCAAAACGTGAGTAACGGGGTTGCAAACCCCGTCACGCTTCAATAAAAATTGGGATGTTATGATTTTTACAAACAACCCTTCATTGCGACGCCGATATCAGTCGGTGATACACACACTTCAATGCCGGCAGCTTTTAGTGCGGCAATTTTTCCTTTTGCAGTGCCTTTGCCGCCGGTTACAATGGCGCCGGCATGGCCCATGCGTTTTCCTGCCGGTGCGGTTTGTCCTGCGATATAGGCGACAACAGGTTTAGTCACATAAGCTCTAATGTATTCAGCGGCATCTTCTTCTTCACTACCGCCGATTTCACCGACCATAACGATACCTTTGGTTTGATCATCGGCCTGAAAACGGCTGAGTACATCGACAAAGTTCATACCATGAATCGGATCGCCGCCTATGCCTACGCAGGTGCTTTGTCCCAAGCCTTGTGCCGTGGTTTGATGCACGGATTCGTAGGTTAAGGTGCCTGAGCGTGACACAATGCCAATTGAACCAGGGAAGTGAATCTTACCCGGCATAATGCCAATTTTGCATTCGCCAGGGGTTATGATTCCTGGACAGTTGGGGCCGATTAATAAGGCACCTGTGCCTGCCATTGCGGCTTTGACACGTAACATTTGTAAAATCGGAATACCTTCGGTAATGCAGACGATCAATTTTATACCGGCATCAACGGCTTCCAAAATGGCGTCGGCTGCGTAAAAAGGCGGCACATAAATTACGCTGGCTGTAGCACCTGTGGTATTAACGGCGTCTTGCACGGTATTAAAAACGGGTAATCCCAAATGGTTATCGCCGCCACGTTCGGGAGTCACGCCGCCGACTAATCGGGTTCCGTAGTCCAGGGCTTGCTGAGAATGAAACGTACCTTGTTTTCCGGTAAAGCCTTGGCAAATAACTTTAGTGTCTTTATTGATTAAAATGCTCATGCGGCCTCCACTAAAGCAACAACTTGTTCTGCAGCGTGCGCCAAATCATCCGCTGCGTAAATATTATGGCCGGTGTTACTCAGCAAAGCCCTGC
>JBAXUR010000115.1:0-10053 GCA_037129595.1 Methylococcaceae bacterium
AGCGGGTGTTGCGTTAATGGGTCAATCCAACCATAAGTACACTTTTTTCAGTCATTTAAAATGGACACCTGCAATTGCAGCTGGTTATGCAGCCAGTATTTTTGTTCATTATTTAGTTAATGGTTGAAAGCTTTAAAGCACCGCACATCTTGTGCGGTGCTGTTTTCTAAAAATTCACCACGAAGACACGACGAACACGAAGTTTTTTGTAAGTATTCAAGCCCCCTCGCTATACTCTACCCCTTTGAAAAATGGGGAGAGTATAGCGAGGGGGCAGAGGGGCATTTATCTAATTAAATCTCCCCTAACCCCTATTTTTCAAAGAGGGGGACTGAATAAGTACAGTTTTTTTGCGTTATGTGAACGTAACTTTAGTTTGGTTACCCACTAAACCACATTGCGCTTTTCTTCGTGTCTTCGTGGTGAAAATCTTTCAAAATCTTTCAAAATACTACATTCACCTCTTTCATTAGTACGACTCCTGAAACAAATTTTAAGGTCTCCAGTGAAAAATAACATGAACATCAGGGAAGTACTGCTCAACAAGCGCATGCTCATTTGTATATTCACCGGCTTCAGTTCAGGCTTGCCGCTGTATATTTTGATTGCACTGTTACCGGCATGGTTACGTTCTGAAGGTGTGGATTTAAAATCCATCGGCTTGTTCGCACTGATTCAATTGCCGTTTACCTGGAAATTTCTATGGGCACCGTTGTTTGATCGTTACATTCCACCGCTCGGACGGCGGCGTGGCTGGCTATTTATCGCGCAAACGGCATTACTCCTGACCATTCCAGGATTTGGTGCGCTCCATCCCAGTCTGGACCTATGGACCATTGCTTATCTAGCCTTTGTAGTGGCATTTTTTAGCGCCTCCCAAGATATTGTGCTTGATGCTTACCGCCGTGAACTATTACTGGATAACGAGCTGGGCTTGGGTAACGCCATACACGTTAATGCCTATAAAATTGCCGGCCTAATACCGGGCTCTTTATCGCTTATTCTGGCAGATCACTTGCCTTGGAATAGCGTGTTTTTGATTACCACCTTGTTTATGTTGCCTGGTATTGTCATGACGCTTTTGGTCAGTGAACCTCTACTTAAAAACGGTGCGCCGAAAACGCTCCGGGCTGCCGTGGTTGAGCCCTTTCAAGAATTCATCCATCGCAAGGGTTTAAAATCAGCGTGCCTGGTGCTTGCCTTCATCTTTTTTTACAAATTGGGCGATAGTATGGCTACAGCGCTCGCTACGCCGTTTTACCTTGATATGGGGTTCAGTAAAACAGAGATTGGACTCGTTGCTAAAAATGCCGGATTGTGGCCGAGTGTTATCGGTGGATTACTCGGGGGGATTTGGATGATTAATCTGGGTATTAACCGTGCGTTGTGGCTTTTTGGTATGGTACAGATGATTGCTATTTTGGGTTTTGCCTGGCTTGCAACAATAGGCCACAGCTTGCCCTGGCTGGCGATAGTTATCGGCATTGAAGCGTTGGGTGTCGGCTTGGGTACGGCGGCTTTTGTCGCTTTTATCGCCCACACCACGCATCCTCTGTACACAGCAACCCAATTCGCTTTATTTACCAGTCTGGCAGCCGTGCCACGCACCTTTGCCAATGCCGCTACCGGTTATTTGGTTGAATGGTTTGGGTGGGTATCTTTTTTTCTGTTTTGCTTTGTCATCGCCATCCCCGGCATGTTGCTGTTGCTTAAAGTTGCACCCTGGAATGTTCAAGACAAACCAGCCGGTACAAAATAGCATCAACTTAAGCGCTAAGCTCGACAATTCGTAAGGACTCAGTCGTTACAAAATAGAACATGGATGATACGGATTTGACTGATAATGCGGATAAAGCCCATTATGGATTATAGTGGGGGGGGAATAATAAAAAACACCGATAAACACAAGTCATATACACACTGAAAACGCTCAAGCCGTCATCCCGGCATGGACTGCCGGGATCCAGTTGCCATGGATGGCATTCGTAAGGCATCCACTCATTGATTTCCTACTCGATTTTATTGGATGCAATGTAATATCAACGAGTACATCCTTGTACTCTGGATTCCGGCGATCCATGCAGGAATGACGTTTTCTTCGTGTCTTCGTGGTGGTAGTGTTTTTACATGCCGTCCCAAGCAAACCCAGACTAAATCTAGAGATCGTAATCCATAATTAGCGGGGCATGATCAGAAAATCGCTCGTCCTTATAAATTGACGTGGCGATTACTTTATCCTTTAAAGCGGCGCTTATTATTTGATAATCTATACGCCAGCCTACATTTTTTGCCCAGGCTTGCCCCCTGTTTGACCACCAGGTGTATTGCTCCGCTTCCGGGTTGATAATTCTAAACGCGTCCAGCCAATCGCCACGTTCAAATAATTGATCTAACCACGCCCTTTCTTCGGGTAAAAAACCGGAGTTTTTTCTGTTGCCACGCCAGTTTTTTAAGTCAATTTCTTTGTGGGCAATATTCCAGTCACCACAGATAATGTAATCACGGTCATTTTGTGTACAAGCCTGCAAGTAGGGCATAAAACGCTCCATAAAACTAAACTTGAAGGCTTGCCTGGCTTCTCCAGAAGAACCGGAAGGCAAATAGAGCGAGATAATACTTAGGTTTCCCAATTGAACTTCAATAAAACGGCCTTCGGCATCCGCATCCGACCAACCTATTCCGCTGATGATTTTATCAGGTTGTTTTTTACAAAAAATTGCAACGCCGCTATAGCCCTTTTTTTCGGCATCATGATAAAAACAGTGGTACTCCTTAGGGCAAAAAGGGTCGCTGTTAAGCTGATGTATCTGGGCTTTTGTTTCTTGCAGACAAATAACGTCAGCATCTTGTTGCTGCATCCAGGTAAAAAAACCTTTGCGTTCTGCAGCACGAATGCCGTTAGCATTTAAAGTAATAACGCGCATAAATCTAACAGGGGTTGCCAATTGTTAATGAAAAACGTATTATACGGGGTTATTTAAATGTATGTAGTCTCTTTGTGGGTAAAGTGTAAGTAATATGAAACCAGAAATTCATCCTGAATATAAACAAATTACGGTAACTTGTGGTTGCGGTAATGTATTTGCAACCGGTTCTGTATTAGGTAAAGATTTGCAGATAGAAGTTTGTTCTGCATGCCATCCTTTTTATACAGGCAAACAGCGCGTTGTTGACACAGCCGGTCGTGTTGATAAATTCCGTAAAAAATACGGAAAATAAAAATCTCAAAATTTTAAGTTCCGCTTATAGTTCAATTTTTTTAAAAAGAGCGTACACAACAACTCGTCGTAATCGCCTTGCTTGTCTGCGGATAATGAGAAAAATAACACCGCATATCAATAACTTATTGATATGCGGGATTATTTACTTATGGCGTTAAATAATAGTTATAAAGCATCATTCGTGTACTGTCATTCATACAATAAAGCTTTAAAGAAAGCTCATTACATTGGTCATTGTTAACGACTGAGTCGTAATAAAGTCTTTTGTGGATGTTCTTGCAAAAATACTATTTAAACTCCCCCTCCCCTATTTATTTAGCAAAATTTAAAGTCTTGTCTAATGACCCATATCTAAATTATTTTCGCTGGGTTACGCTGCGTTAAACGATTTTTCAGATTGGTCTTGGTTGTAACCCTGTCAGTGGCTAAAATTCCTGCTTTTGTTAACATTATAAATATAAAAAGACACTATCTGTTTTACTGATACATCCGTATTTCTCTAACTAAAATTGTAAAGTATACCTTTTTTAGTTAATCAGCCCTGTTGGTGTTGTGGACTTAGACTTCATAGGGTAACTCGCAATAAATATCCCCCACCCCAATGTCCCATACAAACTGGAGTGAAACGGCTTTAGCTGTTTTTACAGGCAATAGCTGAAGCGATTGCACTCCAGTTTTTTAAACAACTTGCGCTTACCTTAACGGCATTGTCCCACCCTATCGTTCCTAAGCTCCGGCTTGGGGGCTAAGCGGATCATGGGTGATATTTTCTGCGTGATGCATAACTGACTGCCAAAAAATTAAAATAGTCGCTGTGCGGAGTATAATTCCGTTATAGTTTTAGTATCAGCTAGTTAAAGCTATACTTTACAGATAAAATCAGTCAACAATGGATACTAGAGCGGAAAGGCTTCGATAAAATCGTTAGTAAACAGGCTTGGTGCGATACTACGAGTTGTTTGGCACAGGTAAATGAATTAAATATTTTTTAACTTCTCGGTAGATGCTTGTTTTGATCATGGAACGCCGATGGCACTAATTATAAGATTATCCACGGACTTTATTTTTAGTCGAAAAAAATACCTTAGGAATTCGCATAAAATAACAGTCAATAAAAAACTGTGAATTACCTAATTGGGTCACATCAATAATCCATTTTTTAAGAGGTCATCATGAACTGGTTTAATCGGAAACAGAATGCTGTTCTTGGTATTGATATCAGTTCAGCCGCTGTAAAGTTACTGGAATTAAGTAAATCAGGTGCCCATTACCGGGTTGAAAGCTTTGCGGTAGCCCCCTTACATCAAGCTCCCCTTGTTGAGAAAAATATTGCCCATGTCGATACGATAGCCGAGGCTATAAAAATTGCTTTAATACGATCCCAATCCAAGCTAAATCAAGCGACGGTTGCCGTTTCCGGCTCTGCTGTTATGACAAAAATAATCACTATGCCAAGCTCATTGTCTGATGTTGAGATGGAAACCCAAATCATGATTGAAGCGGATCAATATGTTCCTTATTCACTTGATGAAGTTAATTTTGATTTTGAAGTACAAGGGATCAATGATAAAAATCCTGACTTGGTTGATGTGCTGTTCGTGGCCTCCAGAAGAGAAAATGTTGATGACCGTGTTGAGGCATTAGTAAAAGCAGGGTTAAAAGCCAGTATTATCGATGTTGAAACATTCGCTATGGAAAATGCTTTTTCATTGCTGCCCGACCCTTTTAAAAACTCAACCAGCGCTAAAACAGTGGCCATTGCCGACATAGGGTCAACGCTATCAACCTTAACCGTATTGCATGATGGCAATACTATCTATACACGGGAACAAGAATTTGGCGGCAAGCAATTAACCGAAGAAATTCAACGTCGATACGGACTTTCTTATGATGAAGCCGGTATGGGAAAAAGGTGTGGAGGATTACCTGAAAACTATACCGTAGATGTACTTGGCTCTTTTAAAAAAGCAATGGTTCAGCAAATCCAACGATCATTACAGTTTTTTGTATCCTCAAGTGCCAACAGAACCATTGATTGCATTATTCTGGCGGGCGGTTGCGCATCCATTCAAGGCGTTGACGAATTGGTTGAAAGCACTTTAGGTGTACCCACTTATATCGCTAACCCTTTTATAAATATGACGTTGTCAAATAAAATAAACCCGGATGCTTTATACAGTGACGCACCAGCGATGATGATTGCTTGTGGCTTGGCATTAAGGAGTTTTGATTAATGACAAAAATTAATTTACTGCCGTGGCGAGAAGAACTGCTTAAGAGAAAGCAGAAAGATTTTTTAAATGCCATCGCGCTATCGGCTTTGATTGGTATTATTATAATGGGCTTGCTTCACACCTATATTGCAGGATTAAACGCCTATCAGGAACAAAGAAACCAGTTACTGATATCAGAAATTGCCGTGTTGGATAAAAAAATTATAGACATCAAGATTATTGAAGAAAAGAAACGCAAATTATTAACTAAAATAGATCTTATTCAAAAATTACAGGAAAGTCGTCCGGAGATTGTGCATCTGTTTGATGAAATCGCCAAGACTACACCTGACGGTGTTTTTCTTACCAAATTCACGCAAACCGCATCAGAATTAATTTTTGAGGGCAAGTCACAATCCAATGCCAGAGTCTCTGCATTTATGCGAGCCATAGATGCATCGCCCTGGCTACAAACACCAGGACTGACCGTCATTAAATCACTCGACAAACCGTCAACCGACAAATCGGGTACGGAACAGTTAAGTGATTTTACGCTACATGCTACGCAAGAAAAGCCAAACGCTAAAACTGAAAGTGGAGGTAGCCATGAATCTGTCGGAAATTAATTGGGATATTCATGAGGCGGGAAATTGGGCTAAACCCGTTAAGATGGCAATTATACTTTTTGCTTGTGTTGCTGTTGTTGGTGCCGGTGTTTATTTTGACACGCTTGATCAGCTAAAAATACTGGATACTGCCGAGCAGAAAGAGCTGACATTAAAAGCCGATTTTGAAGTAAAACAAAAAAAAGCCATCAATCTTCAGGATTATCAGGATCAATTAAAGCAAATTGAAACATTACTGGATAAAATGATCCGGCAAATGCCCACCGAGGAAGAAGTTGCCAGTCTATTGATTGACATTTCGCAAACAGGTTTGGCAAGTGGTCTACAATTTAAGTTGTTTAAGCCGGAAGCGTCCATCGTAAAAGACTTTTACTCAGAGCTACCCATTAGTATACAGGTGGTAGGAAAATACGAAGAACTGGGGTTGTTTGTGAGTGGCTTGGCCTCCTTACCCAGAATTGTCACCCTGCATGATGTCAAAATAACCCCCGAAGGCAAGCTCGGAGAGCTTCAAATGAATGCAGTAATAAAGACTTACAACGAGGTAGATAAAACCTCTGCGGGCACTGAGTCTAAAAAGAAACGGGATAGAAAATAGTGACCTACCCTACCTTATTTTTTTCAATTAAAAACCGACACGGTTTACTGAAGCGTGACGGGGTTTGCAACCCCGTAACTCAGGTTTTAAAAGCGCTTGAAGCCATCAAACGTTTCAGTCGGGGTTGCAAACCCCGACCGGCATCGTTTTATGAAGCCAACTATTCACGACTTTCGGGCAAAAATGAAGGACGCCAATATAGACATTATTTACCTCTCGGTTGCGCCATTATTTTGTCTTGTTTAACCGGTTGTGGCAATGACGATTTTGCCGATTTAAAGCAGTATATCTCAACAGTTAAGGCCGCACCTAAAGGAAGAATACCCCCATTACCTGAAATTAAGGCGGTTGAAACTTTTATATTTGACCCCACCGGTCTGCGTGATCCCTTTAAACAACTGGAACAACCTGAACAGCCCGATGCAACATCTGCACTAGCAACAGGAAACGGCATAAAACCAGATTTTAACCGTCACAAAGAAGAACTGGAGCTATTGCCTTTAGAAGATTTGAAAATGGTAGGTACCATAAAAATGAAAGGAAACTTGTGGGGACTGGTAAAAGCCGGTGACGGCAGTATTCATCGTGTTCAAACGGGTAACTATATGGGGAAAAACTACGGGAAAATTATCCGCATCAGTGTTGATAAAATTGAACTCATGGAAATAGTCACAGAAAAGCCGGGCGTATGGCGCGAGCAACAAACAGCATTAGCGTTAACAGAGTGATTTTGGAAATAAGCAATGAAAACTAAGCAAGGCAGTATTGTTTTAAATCAAGTAGGGCATTTTTTAGGGTTTTGCCCGCTTTTGTTTTTGTTGTTATGCCAAAGCGCACGGGTTGACGCTGGTGATTTGGCTATTACGGCAATAGACTTCGCTGCACTTTCTGGCGACAAATTACAGATACAGCTGGACATGAATGGAGCGGCTGTTCAACCTAAAGTGTTTCAAACGGATAATCCGGCGCGTATTGCCCTGGATTTTGTCGGTGTTACCAATGCACTGGCTAAAAAAATGATTCCAGTCAACCAAGGGGCAGTGAGCACTATTTATATCGCAGAAGCCGCGGATAGAATTCGTGTGGTCATTAATCTGCTTGAAGCTACGCCGTTTGAAACCAAAGTGGCGGGCAATAAAGTATTGCTGACGTTAAACCGTGCAAAAACCATCGCCTCCGCCAATTTAAATTCCATTGTTGCCAAACCCAAAATACCAACTACCAAGAAAAACGTCAACTCAGTGGTGGCAACCTTATTACCCGAACAGGTTATTAGCGGCTTTGATTTTAAGCGGGGCGATAAGGGTGAAGGACGTATACTGATTTACTTGGCCAATCCAGACACCGTGGTTAACTCCAAACAGGAGGGTGGCAAAGTGGTCATTAACTTGTTAAACACCCGCTTGCCGGAAAATCTGGCGAAAAGACTGGATGTAACTGAGTTTGCAACCCCGATCAAGTTTATTGATACCGTCGCGTCAAAGCAAGAAACTACGGTGACGGTTACCACGCAAAACGAGCTTTATGATTATTCTTTGTTTCAGTCTGAAGGCTTGTTAACCATTGAATTTCGCCCCTTAAGTAATGAAGAAAAAGACGCGCTTGACAGGGTGCGGGTTAAATATAAAGGCGATCGCTTGTCTTTAAATTTTCAGGAAATTGATATACGCAGTGTTATCGCCATTCTGGCCGAGTTTACCGGACAAAACGTGGTGGCTGGTGACGATGTAAACGGAACGATTACTTTAAAACTGGATGATGTGCCTTGGGATGAAGCACTGGATTTTATCATGATGACCAAGGGATTGGAAAAGTTTGAATCCGGCACCGTCACGTTGGTTGCCCCCGTGGGTAAGATTAAGGAATATAAAGAAAAACAACAGGAGACTGCGACCGTTATTGAGCAACTGGACCCGCTGGTAACTGAATATATCAAAATAAATTATGCCAGAGCCGAAAACTTCAGAAATTTACTTAATGGTCGGGATGCGGGTGCGATTGGTGCTTGTGGTATAAATAGTCCGGTAGCCTCTAGCTCATCAAGTTCCGCTTTAGTGGGTGGCGGTGTAGGTGGCGGACCGATGAATACGAATGTAATAGTCCCAGGCCAAAGCCAAGGCACTCAGGCAACTAATTTAGCGACCAAAAACGATAAGATAGCGATGCTTTCTGCGCGTGGCTCTGCTGTTGTAGATACACGAACCAATACCTTGATCGTTCGTGAAACACCCAAACAACTGGAAGAAATGAAGAAACTGATTCGTAAGCTGGATGTTCCGGTGCGACAGGTTATGATTGAGTCCAGGATAGTGAATGCTAGCAAAACCTTTGCGAAAACCTTGGGGGTTAGATTTGGAGTGGCAGGAACCAGTACTACCTTTAATAGTATCGCAGCCTCTTCCTCGACCATAAATAACCCCATCAATGGAACCGCTATTATAGATAATGCGTTAGTAGATCTCGCGGCTAATAACCCATACGGAACATTAGGCATGACCTTGGCGAAAGGTGCGGATTATGTACTTAACCTGGAAATAACCGCGTTACAGGATCAAGGTCTGGTTGAATTGGTTGCCAATCCAAGAGTAATGACAGCTGATCGATGTCAGGCAACCATCAAGCAAGGCCAACAAATTCCATACCAAACATCAAGCGGCAATACCGGTCCGGTGACACAATTAATCGATGCCGTTTTGCAACTGGATGTGCTGCCACAAATTACACCTAATGGTAGTGTAATTATGGCCTTAAAGATTACCAATGATTCTGTACCAAAGGGTACAGTAGTGAACTCAGCGCCACCTATAGATACACAGTCAATTCAAACCAATGTGCACGTTCAGGATGGTGAGACGATTGTGCTGGGCGGAGTTTTTAATGGGGATCAAACTAAACAAACTAATGCAGTGCCTTTCTTGGCCGATTTACCGGGCATTGGCTTCTTGTTTAAGAAAACAAATGAAGTGAATGATAAGAAGGAATTGTTGATTTTTATAACGCCAAAAATCGTTCAAGCTAACACGGCAAGCAATTGATAGTTTCTTCTTCCGGTAAAAAGGGGCATAATCCTGCCCTTTTTTTAGGTTTTAACCTTATAATGTAGCATAGCGCTTTAAAAGTCATGTTAATGCCCAGCAACGTGCACTCTATGACAAAAGTAAACATTTATTTGTCGACTAAAATGCCCTTTTTTAGTATTCAGGGTGTGCTGTATCGCCTATGGGTTTTAACCTAATAGGCCTGACTTTATTCATGGCATGATAATCAACTGATGGATAGTGGGTTTAGTCGATTAAAAGATCAGTGAATAAAGCGATTATATTAAACGACAGTCCCCGATGGACTGTGAAACAGTAACAATTTCCTTTAACGGGATATTTTAAACCAGCACGGTA
>JBAXUR010000116.1:0-10006 GCA_037129595.1 Methylococcaceae bacterium
CCGAGCCTGGATGCTGTTTTCGATAATGGCGCTTCCCATTAAATTAAAGGCATTTCAATAACACCATACTATCGTACCCACGCTCTGGAGTGGAAATGCAGTGGTGTCGCTCCAGCGACACGCAATGCGGGAGTGTCGGCCAAGAACTCTGGGGGGGTGGCTTCTACTCGGAAAAATGCACCTAAGTTTGGCAAATTAATTTTACTCTGGCCCTAATTATTTTAAATGACTAATAAAAGAAAACTAATCACCTTTGACTGGGCCATAAAACGCCTGCTGCGTAGCAAAGCCAACTTTGGCATCTTGGAAGGGTTTTTAAGTGAACTGCTTAAAGAAGACATTACCATCCTGGATGTGCTGGACAGTGAGAGTAATAAAGACTACAAACTTGACAAATTTAACCGGGTTGATCTAAAGGTACGCAACCACAAACAAGAAATAATCATCATAGAAATACAATATGACCGAGAATATGACTACTTGCAGCGCATATTTTATGGCGTTTCAAAAACAGCCATAGAGCATCTGGAAGAAAGTCAATCTTACGCAGGTATCACCAAAGTCATCTCAATAAACATTCTTTATTTTGATCTTGGCAGTGGCACAGACTACATCTACAAAGGCACCACCCGCTTCATAGGTTTACATAACCATGACCTTCTGGAACTCAACGAAAAACAAAAACAACTCTTTAAAAAAGACAGCGTAGAATCGCTCTACCCTGAATATTACCTGATCAAAATAAACCGCTTTAACGACATCGCCAAAGACACGCTGGATGAATGGATTTACTTCTTAAAAAATGAAGAAATCAAAGAAAACTTCACCGCAAAAGGCTTAAAAGAAGCAGAAGAAAAACTAAGCATCATGAAACTGCCCGAAGATGAACAAAAAGCCTACGAACATTACAAAGACGAATTACATTATCAAGCCAGCATGTTTGAGTCCTCGTTTGGTGATGGCTATTATGAAGGAAAAGCAGAAGGAAAAGCAGAAGGAAAAACAGAAGGCATAAATGAGGCAACAAAAAATATAGCCCTCAACCTGGTAAAGAAGGGCACAACAATTGAAATAATAGCTGAGGTGACAGGCTTATCAGAATCAGACATTAAACAAATTTTACAAAAAGCGGGTAATGAATGATTTTACTAGACGATATTTATGCAGCTTTTTGCAGAATTAAAAACAGCAGCACAATATGTCATTATGGAAAATAATATTACCGTCCAGGATAGGCGGAATGTTAATTATGGAGTATAGTTTCCCCAGAAAGAATGAGGTAACCGGGGTAGTCGATGATAGATCCTTAAGAGGGATCTCTTAAGGGTAGCGTTGGACAATTGCATACCCGGTAGGGAGTCTTCCATACGCGCCAGTCGAAGGCTAGGGGGAAATGCCTGTAGGCCACAGCCACCATAGCTTGCAGAGAATTGTCTTGTACCGGACGTTCGCTACGCGTGTGTGGAAGGCTCATACCCATCAGTGTAAGCCTTATCCCCGCGTATCAACCCTAAATACGCACCAGGGGAAAGCCTGTTACCTCGCCGCGCTCTTAAAGAGTGAAGAGAACGGGTCAGCAACACAGCCCTTTAATGCAGATACTAAGGAGTCCATTATGCCTAAGTCTACTTTTATTCCTGCCGGAGATCATGATTTTCTGCTCTGGATGGAACATTTCATCGCCAATCTAACGCCCGCTACAGATGCCACGGAGTCTGATTTGGCTGCTTTAAAAGTTGCCAGTGCAGACTTTCATGATAAAACCATCCATACCAACGATGCCGCAGCGCTAGCCAAACAAGCCACTGCGGACAAAAACGCCAGCCGTGAAAGTCTCGAAGCCCACATTAGGACAGTAGTCCGGCAGATCAAAGCGCGTTCGGATTATAATGAAGGCCAGGGCGCACAGCTTGGCATCGTAGGGCCTGAGTACACGCAAGACCTTGCCACCTCCCATCCTGATCTGAGCGGCATTGACCAAACCGGCGGACGGGTTGCGATAAGTTTTACCAAATATAAAAGTGATGGCGTCAATATTTACTGCCAAAGGGAAAATGATATCGATTGGGTTTTGCTGGGCCGTGCTACCGTCTCGCCATTTATGGATAATCGTCCCCTGCTCCAAACCGGAAAACCCGAACTGCGCCGCTATACCGCCGTCTTCATGTTGAAAGACCAGGAAATTGGTCAATACAGCGATGATCTGGTCATCAATTTCGCACCTTAAAAAGCTTAATATTTTAAGCAGACCACGCGGGATGAAGGTTTATAACCCCATCCAAACATTTGATGTCGCCGTTATCTTTTACCATGAAAGAAAACTTTGTGGAAAGAAACATGACCGCTATTGTTTTTGATGCAAGTGCTCACTGTTCCGGGTATGGTAAAACGTGGGGGCGGAACGCAAGTTGCTGAAATCAATCTAGTCTGGCCACATTGATTTCACTGATCTTTTTAAAGATGCTATTATACTGGCACAGTATAGTAACTGATTGAGGTTTTGACATGGGACTTGCCAAGCGTATCGGGTTGGAAATAAAAGAACATATTGAGGGTTCTGATGGTAACGTTGCCTTGGGGGGCGGTTATCTTTATATTTACCTGGCCGATGATTTAATCCATATTGCGAGCATTCCATCACCCAATCTCCTGGCTGAACGGCCGCTTGACAGTGTCGTTGAGAACCAAGATGATTTTCTGGATGGATTTGGAAATGGATATTCCATCGCAATTTTTTCATCCATTACCGGTATCCAATGGTATCTGGAACGCTATCCAAACGATGATAATATTTTGATGAGGCTCCACTACAGGGTGAAGCTAAATGAAAACTAAGCATTATGATGTTTTCATTGAAGCGGTAGGTGTGATTAGAAAAAAAGCATCATTTTCAGATGACTATGTCAATAAGCTGCTGTTTGCCAATGTGGTGACGGTTTTTGAAACTTATTTGCATGGCATCGCACTTTCTTTAATGGAAGCAGACGGCAAGATTATCCAGCAGGTTGCTGGCTCCAAAAAATTTAAAACGCAAACCATCTATCTGCATAAAGCCTTAAGTTGGGATTTGGGAAAGTACGTCATATCTTTAGTGAATAAAATTGTTTTTCATAATCTTTCAGAAGTTGAACCGCTTTTCCGCGAGGCCTTCGATGTTCAGATCATCATTAAAGATGAGATTTTAAAAATCATTGAAGTCCGACATGATGTCATTCATCGTAATGGCTACACAAAAAAAGGTGAATCGTGCGGCATCAATAAAGATAGGGTAATGGCTGCCGCTGATGAATTTGAGCATCTTGTAACCGACATCGATAACAAGTTTATTGTGAAATATGCACAGGTTTTGATGTGAAGGCCATGCGTATCGAGAAGAGCAGCAAGTAGCCTCAATGAAGTAAAACGGAATCGAGGAATTAGGTTTCGATCATCTTCGATTCCACTACGTTAAATTGAGGCTACTTGCTTGCTAAAATCAATCGAGTCTGCCCCCCTTAAATAACCCGGCTATGCGGGGTTATGTGAGCTTGGCTGGACATTGGCGCTATTCAAGTGCCGCTTTTTAGGCGGGGCAGGCGGGGGTTGATGGCTATGGAGGTCTGGTGCTGCTGATGACGCTGGAGCGACCAGGCCTGCATTCCCACGCCGGAGCGTGGGAACGATGCATTTTTATGAGCATACATACATCTTTTAAAACATAGGAAACAAAGAATGTCATTAAGCTAAGCCGTTGGCTGAGCGGAGTCGAAGCGATTTTGCCGGCTTCGGCCCCGCTCAGCCAACGGGTTATCTTGCCAAGAGGCGCTTAACTTAATGACACTGGGTCTGCCCCCTTTCTGCGGATTTCGTATACCTATTGCATAAAGCAGCGGTTTGGAAAACAATATGAGTGGCTAGGGTAGGCGGAATGTTAATTATGGAGTATAGTTTCCCCAGAAAGAATGAGGTAACCGGGGTAGTCGATGATAGATCCTTAAGAGGGATCTCTTAAGGGTAGCGTTGGACAATTGCATACCCGGTAGGGAGTCTTCCATACGCGCCAGTCGAAGGCTAGGGGGAAATGCCTGTAGGCCACAGCCACCATAGCTTGCAGAGAATTGTCTTGTACCGGACGTTCGCTACGCGTGTGTGGAAGGCTCATACCCATCAGTGTAAGCCTTATCCCCGCGTATCAACCCTAAATACGCACCAGGGGAAAGCTTGTTACCTCGCCGCGATCTTAAAGAGTGAAGAGAACGGGTCAGCAACACCAGGGCGCACAGCTTGGCATCGTAGGGCCTGAGTACACGCAAGACCTTGCCACCTCCCATCCTGATCTGAGCGGCATTGACCAAACCGGCGGACGGGTTGCGATAAGTTTTACCAAATATAAAAGTGATGGCGTCAATATTTACTGCCAAAGGGAAAATGATATCGATTGGGTTTTGCTGGGCCGTGCTACCGTCTCGCCATTTATGGATAATCGTCCCCTGCTCCAAACCGGAAAACCCGAACTGCGCCGCTATACCGCCGTCTTCATGTTGAAAGACCAGGAAATCGGTCAGTACAGCGATGATCTCGTCATCAATTGCGCACCTTAGAAAGCTTAATATTTTAGCTGATCATGCGGGAGGGGGAGTGTAACCCCTCCCAAACGTTAGATGATGCCGTTATCTTTTATTATGAAAGAAAACTTTATGGAAAGAAACATGACCGCTACTATTTTTGATGCAAATGCACACTCTGTCCCGGGTATCGTAAAATGTGGGGGCTGGATTGGAACGCAATTTGCTGAAATCAAATCGATTCTGATCCCTTTGTTTTGCCTTGATTCGCCATTGATTTCGTTATAACCAGAAACCCACTAAAGCTAAACTTAACGCTAACCAATGCAAGCCACCCAATCCAAAACGTGAGGGACGGGGGGTGTAACCCCACCCAAACATTTGACGTTGCCGCTATCTTTTACCATGAAACAAAACTTTATGGAAAGAAACATGTCCGCTACTGTTTTTGATGCAAATGCCCACTGTTCCGGGTATCGTAAAATGTGGGGGACGGGGTTGGAACGCAACTTGCTGAAATCAATCGACTCTGGCACCATTAATTCGTTTGGCTCCAAACGTCTTGCCTCTATGGTTCGATTTGCCTTGCCGTTGCGCTGCGGCTTGGCTGGCCATGATGGCTTCAATATGCTGAACCACTTCTTCACGTTTTTGTTTTAAATCCAGGTTAAAATCTGCGGTTATGCCACCTGTGCCGGACAATTGCAGTGCTGTGGAGCGTAGTCCATTTAAATAAGTCTGGGCAGCGGCAACAGTCTGCTGGATGAGCGGGGAAGTTGCGGTTTTGGCTTGGGCTATGGTTTGTTCCAAGGTCTTGAGATAGCGGACATCGTCGACGGCTTCACGATAACCTTCCCATGCGAGGGTGTCGATAACGCCATTGGCCGTGTAATAAGTGAAATTTTCCTCGCGGTATAAAGTAGTTACTCCCGGCTTGGGCGGCTGGCTGGCATCCATATCATTCCACTGGTTGCCACGGACTGCCTGATAGGCCCAGGTATAGGCCTTGTCATAACCTGCGGCCCACAACACCAGGCCATAATTGCGGCGGAAGGGATAAGGATTTTCCGCTCCGGATTGCGGGTTGGCATAACTGTAAATGTTATGCCCCACCCCATGCCATTTCATGGCGTACTCCGGGAGCGGCCGACTTGAATGTACTTGCACATCCAACAAATCCCCCACCCGATCAAAGCCGTCTCCAGACCCGGCAACAAATACTTTTCCACCAAGTTCATGTACCCGCTGCCAGGAAGTCCTTTGCGCCGTCAAAGCCAATCCGGTGGCTTCATCACTTCCATAAAAAAATGCATCGCTGAAACCATAAGCATGCGCCAGATTCACCAGTTGCGGCACGGTAGTATTGAGCGTTGCGATGGAGCTGTGGGCTGGTAGCTCGGTATAAAGCGCACTGCGAATCATGCCCATGTCCTGCCGCAGCTTCAAGACGCTTTCCATTTGACTGAGCGGTTGACAAATATCGTAGTCCTTTACCCCGTGCTCCCACATGTTACGCATTTCTGCGCGCATCTGGGTCTCGGTTTTAAGACCGGAGCCCAAGGTCGCATTGGCTGAATTCAACTGGCTTTCATAATAAATACCCGCAGCATAATCCGCCAAAGTAAAAGCCGGAACTTTAACCCGCAAGGTAAGCCTGCCCAGTTCACTCCGGCCGGCACGGATGATGATGTTGCCGGTATAGATGCCGGGATTGATCTGCCCTGGAGCATGAACCGTGAGCCAGACTTGCTGGGTATACTGTTTAGGCAGAAAGAAAGGCTGCAAGGTACCGCTGTCCTGAAAAGGAAAATCGGCTACTTTAAAGCAAGCCGCATTCATTTGCCCGGGGATATTGACCCAGACCAACTCATTGCCTGCACCACGGTTGACTTTAAGATAATTCTTTTGCGCGACTCGATCCACTTGCACCAGGCTTTCATCTTTAAGCAACAGTTCCGGCACCAATCTCTGTGAATAATCGCCGACTATAAAAGCCCCATGGATCTAACCCCCTAATGATGCCTGATACCATGCCTTCACTAGCCGAATATCCACTTGTTCTTTGGGTAGCCGTCCGCCTGGCCCGGAAAGATCGGAGACCTCCACGTTAACGTGATTATATTCCCGTAGCTCGCTGCGTAACACAAAACTAGCTGCTTCGTATTGATCAGTTGCGGCGGTTATCTGTATCTCATTGCCGGCTATTCCGGGTACGGGCCAAGTGTCGGGCAATATTGGAAAAGGCGAAATTGGTTCCACTAGTTGCGCAATCACCCCATTGTTGCCTGCCATCATTACTTGCACTGGGGAAGATGTAGTGATTTTGCCTGATACATTTCTGGCTACGGCTGTAAAACTGTGGCTACCGTTAACAAGCTGATTGGGTAGTGTAATTTCATAGGGCGCTGTTTTATCCTCAGCCGCGAGAGCTTGTCCATCCATCTGGTATATTACCCCGGCGAACCCGGTCGCATCCTGGGCTTCGGCCCGGAGATGAATTTGGCTGGTAATGGTATCCGAGGACGCGGGTGCCAGCAAAGTGACCATAGGGAAACCGGCTGCGGGTTTACCGCGATCATAAGATTGGCGGATTCCATCGGCCGACAACGCGCGGGAATAAATGCGAAAGTAATCGAGTTTGCCTTGCCAGGAGTAGGTAGAAATTCCCTTCCAGCCGACCCCATACGGAAATAAAGAACCGATGCACAGCGGCACATGCTGATCGCCCCCATTGGCGCTCCATGTGTTGGCAAATTGGCCTGACGCGGCAAGTTGCCCATCGAGATACATAGACATGACCCAGTTGCTTTTGATTGTGATCACAACCTGATGCCATTGGTCAGGGGTTAAGGCCATGGGGGCTATCAAACTGACGCCTTGCACCTGCCACTGTAGCCTGCTATCAGCAAGTTGGTTAAGGCTGTAATTATAAGCGCCGTTACCATTCCAGGGCTTGCTGAAAACAACGCCACCATCCGTGTCATGGTGATCCGGCCAAAGCCAAAGCACAAAGGTGCGGTCGCCGCCGCCGGAGTAGGCCAACGGGCCGGCCGGAATATTTTGCACCCGGTCATTCAGGCCATCGAAGGCTATAAAAGACCGGTTGCCCTCTCTCCCATGGACAGTGCCATCTGTTAATACCCCATGATTGCCCAAACTCCCGTGATCGGTTGCAGTATCGCCGTTAGCCTCGTTAAAGTCCCACCAGGCAATCAAACCATCAGGGGTGTCCGGGGTTTGCAGGCCGGGAGCGGCAATGGCGGGGGAGATATTGCCGGAGGCATCATAGGCCTGTACAGAATATTGGAAAGCCGTATTGGGGGCCAAATTCATATCCAAAAACTCCAAGGCAGAGGTCGTCCCGGCCAATATCTCGTTGCGGAACACTTGATACCCGGCGATTGGCGCATGGTCTGTTGGCGGTTGCCAGCTTACCCGCGCATTAGGATTTTGCCATTGCACCATCACATTGCCAGGTGCGCCAGTGAGTGAGATAGCCCAAAGATTTGTAGTAAAATTCAGGTAACATGCGAATAACAATAGTAATCTGAATATGTAGCTCATCATATGCACCTCCACTCTTTTAAACTTGCCTAAGTCAGGGCCATGTCGCAATATAACACATTTAACTTTAGGCAGCCCTTTTTCGGGCGGCTAAGAATGACGATTTAAACTCAAACAGCTTAAAACTGTTTTATAAATGGGCCTGACCCTAATACAGCCAATACACTAGATTCAGCATTTTACGGAAAATATGATATATTCCCTCCGTATCCACACTTAGTAAAAGCAATGAAAACCGATACCTTGTTTTACCGCCTGTTTAAGCGCAAGCCACAAGTGGCGCTGGAATTATTGGGCCTGGAATACCAGAGCGAAAGCTATCGGTTTTGCTCGGAAGAAATCAAACAAACCGCGTTTCGCCTGGATGGAATCTTTACACCTCTTGGAGATGATGCCGGGCAACCGCTAATCTTTGTCGAAGTGCAATATCAACCGGACGATGATTTTTACGATCGCTTTTTCAGCGAAATAACGCTATATTTACGCCTGAACAAACCGGCCTGTCCCTGGCTGGCGTTGGTGCTATACCCGTCACGCAGTGTGGAAACGGAAGCCAGCATCGCCTTTAGCCCGTTTATAGAATTGCCGCAGTTGCGCCGGGTTTATCTGGACGACTATCGGGATAGCCAGGGGCTAAGCGCGACCCTTGAACTGATCCGCCTGATTGCCAGCCGCGAAGCAGAGACCCTGGCCATAGCATGCCAACTGGCCGGACGCCGCGACGAACTGGGGCCGGACGGCCTGGATTTTATCGAAACCATTTTGGTGTACAAACTACCCCGTTTGAGCCGGGAGGAGATTAAAACCATGTTAGCTTTAAACGAGATAGAACTAAAACAGACCCGTTTTTATCAGGAAATAGCGGAAGAAGAGCGGCAAAGAGGCGAGCTAATAGGTGAGCAAAGAGGCCGCCAAGAAGAATGCATTTCGTTAGTCACACGCTTGTTAAGACGAAAGTTTGGCATCCACCCGGAACTTGCCACGGCGCTGGCGCAATTACAGACAGTACCGGTTGAGAAATTGGAAGACCTGGCAGAGGCTGTCATTGACTGGACTGAAATGTGCGCTTTAACCGAGTGGCTAAGACAGCAACTTTTGGGTAGTAGGGACTGACTCTTTTGTTTCAGGATAATGTGATTTTGCAAGACCCCTTTTTGTGTAAGCCGGGAGGAGATTAAAACCATGTTAGCTTTAAACGAGATAGAACTAAAACAGACCCGTTTTTATCAGGAAATAGCGGGAGAAGAGCGGCAAATAGGCTAGCAAAGGGGCCTCAAGAAGAATGCATTTCGTTAGTGACGCGCTTGTTAAGACGAAAATTCGGCATCCACCCCGAGCTTGCCACGGCGCTGGCGCAATTACCGACAGTACCGGTTGAGAAATTGGAAGACCTGGCAGAGGCTATCATTGACTGGACTGAAATGAGCGCTTTAACCGAGTGGCTAAGGCAGCAACTTTTAAGTAGTAAGTAGCCTCGATGAAGTAAAACGGAATCGAGGAATTAGGTTTCGATCATCCTCGATTCCACTATGTTACATCGAGGCTACTTGCTTAAAGCAGCAACTTGGAAAACAATATTAGTGGCTAGGGTAGGCGGAATGTTAATTATGGAGTATAGTTTCCCCAGAAAGAATGAGGTAACCGGGGTAGTCGATGATAGATCCTTAAGAGGGATCTCTTAAGGGTAGCGTTGGACAATTGCATACCCGGTAGGGAGTCTTCCATACGCGCCAGTCGAAGGCTAGGGGGAAATGCCTGTAGGCCACAGCCACCATAGCTTGCAGAGAATTGTCTTGTACCGGACGTTCGCTACGCGTGTGTGGAAGGCTCATACCCATCAGTGTAAGCCTTATCCCCGCGTATCAACCCTAAATACGTACCAGGGGAAAGCTTGTTAC
>JBAXUR010000117.1:0-9985 GCA_037129595.1 Methylococcaceae bacterium
GGGCTGAATGGAATGGCCGCTACCGAGATATCATCCGGCAATTTGTGCGCGGCGATAAGGGCTTGCTAAATGAGCTGGCTACCCGTATCTGTGGTAGTAGCGACCTTTACGAGCACCAAGGCAGATTACCTATAAACAGCATCAACTTTGTAACCTGTCATGATGGCTTTACCTTGCATGACTTATTTAGTTACAACGAAAAACATAACGATGCCAACGGTGAAAATAACCGCGACGGATGCAGTAATAATCTCAGTTACAACTGCGGTATTGAGGGCGATACCGAAAACACGGCGATTGTCGAGCTTCGTAGAAAACAGGCAAAGAATGTTTTTTCCATTTTACTGCTCAGCCAGGGCGTTCCCATGTTGCTGGCTGGAGACGAGGTATTACATACCCAGCACGGCAATAACAATGGTTACTGCCAAGATAACGAATTAAGCTGGATAGACTGGAATATGACCTCCAAAAACGCCGATATGTTGCGCTTTGTTCAACAGATGATAGCCTTACGCAAAAGGCATCCGTCTATTATGCGTCGACGTTTTTTAACTGGCGGCATTATCGGAGGGCAAAACAAGGCCGATATTACATGGCATGGCAGTGAGATTGACAAGCCATTGTGGAATGATTCAGAAGCCAGAATCTTGGCATTTACCTTGGCGGGTATGGAAAGCAAAGAAGCAGATTTACATATTGTAATGAATATGTCCGATAAAAATACCACCATACAACTCCCTGTTATCAAGGGTAAAAAATGGTGTATCTCTGTAGACACTTCGCAGCAATCACCTCATGACATCATTAGTCCGCATGACCAAAAATCATTGGGTAAAAGTAACTATTCAGTCAATAGCAAAACGGTAGCCGTTTTCGAAAATATTGGCTTTTGGACTTTATAGGTTGCCGACATAATCTTAAACTGATATTTGAGTTTATTTACCCCAAAGTAGAGTCAACAAACTCAGGTCTGCACGACAATAAACAGTACTCGATTATTTTAAACAGGATTAATCCTCTGCAATCCAGAGATACCTATACTCATCATTTTTTAATAACATAACGCTGCGGCGCATTCTAATTTTAGTTGCTTACTTATAACGCAACAGCTTCCAAGATAAACAACATGAATATTGACCAATTAAACAATGAATACGGGATTACGAGTCAACTCAAGTTCGTAAAAGGCAATAGTGGTTTTCCGTTCATTCTGGTTAATAATTCCAGCGCTACCGCTTTGATTTCGGTCTATGGTGCACAGGTGCTTTCATTCCAACCGACTAATGAGCCGGAAGACCTTTTATTTCTCAGCCAAAAGTCTCATTATGAAGAAGGCAAAGCCATCCGGGGTGGAATCCCCGTCTGCTGGCCTTGGTTTGGCCCTGACCCCCTTGATATTAATCGCCCTGACCATGGCTTTGTCCGTAATGGTTTATGGACCGTTTTAGCAACGGAAGCCACCTCGGAAGCTGAAACAAAAATAAAGTTAAGATTCCAAAACACCAAAGAAAGCGAAAGCTACTGGCAACAAGAATTTACTCTGGATCTTGAGATTTCAGTGGGTGATACGCTCTCCCTTGAACTCATCACCCGAAATACCGGCACCGAAGTATTTTCCATTACCCAAGCTCTGCACGCCTACTTTAGTGTGGGAGATATAAATGACGTGCAAATTTTAGGACTGGAGAATGCCCATTATCTTTACAAACTGGATGATGGCGAAGAAAAAAACCAATCAGGTGCACTGGCTATTACCAATGAAGTTGACAGGATTTATACAAACGTCAACAACGAGTTAATCATTAATGACAGTTCTTTTAATCGCCAAATCGTAATTACCTCGACCAACAATAAAACGACCGTAATATGGAATCCCTGGATCGATATCTGTGCAAAAATGCCTGACCTGGCTTACGATGATTACCAGCGCTTTATCTGCGTTGAGCCTGGCAATGTAGACACTGATATTATAGAGATTCCACCGGGCGGCCAATACCGTTTAATAACAAACTTTAAAATTATTCGAAACTGACATTATTGGCATAGGTAACTTGCAAAAAATATCCCTTGCTAAATTTGTGTGCGGAAATTATTGACATAGGAGTTATGATTTTGACAGACTATTCACGTTTTTAATCACTACAAATAATCATTACTCATAGGTTAAATCATGATTCAAGATGACATAATCAAAGAATTGCAATACATACCCGAAACCAAGCTAAGCGAACTTTATGATATGATTCATTCATTTAGACTTCGATTTAACAGCGAAAACCGAAAGCAGGCAGAAGAACAATCATTGGCCGGGTGTTTAAAAAACTATACAAACGGCTATATTCCGACCGTTCAAGCCGTACAACAAGCATGGGAAGCGGCAACCAATGAAAAACACCACCGTTCTTGACCTGTCGCCAGAAAATCTTCGTAATTTTTTTGTAATTTCGGCTATGTCGAGGATCAAATGCCATAAATGTATCGGCAGAACTGCGTCGGCAGGTTTAAAAAATAAAATTTGAGCGTCAAAAGGCAGGAATTACTGCCTGGTTTTCAGGGCTTGCAGGATTTAGGAGATAACTTGTTGCTTGGGTGATTGATTAAAGTAACTTTATTAAAGCAGCGATCATGGCAAACTGTCCTAGCGCCAAGCCTATTCCCCATTTAACTAAACGGTTCTCTAACTCATAGCGTCTGGCATCAAGGTAATCACGTGTAACAGGGAGAGATTCAGCCTGTGCTTCTTGAAATGCTTCCGCAACCGCCTCAGCTTGCGCTTCCTCAAAGCCGGCAGAACGTAAGCGTCTAATGAATTTATGGGTATCAAAGGTTATTGTGGTCATGGGGGCGTGTTAAATTAATCGATTTTATAATATTAAGGTAGCCTGTAAATCTACTTATTGTCAAGACAAGAAATTACCGATCCTAAATAGACTCCAGAAACAAGGCGGTTAAATAACCTGCTTGATTCTGTCCAAAAATAACAAGTAAGGAAAAAAGTTAGCTCAGCAAGCAAGAATAAGCCTATTTAAGCAACAATTCGTTAAGAAAACAGGGTCAACTGATCTTTTTTCAACTGGGTAATACTTTCTTTCGGCAGGTAAAAGACATTTTTTAAAACCCTGTTCATCACCGAAATTAACTGGCGGAATTTATAAGCATCATGATGGGAGTCTCCCGTTTGCTCGGAAGTAAGCCAACTGTCTTCATCGGATATTCGCAGCTCCACACCCAAGGTATGTTCCTGGGTTTTTTTATCAACCTGATTTCTTCGGGCATATATCGGTGTACCGGGAATCATGATTTTATGGGTTGCCGCGTCCCGGTGGATAGGCAGTGAAAAGCTGATTTTACATTGAAACTTTCTGTGGCCTAAAGAGGAATGCTGGTTTTTTGCTGCATTCATGCTGAGCGCTTCATAGAACGTTTTTGCATTGGCAAGCAATTCCTGTTCAGTAGATGTTTTTTCATTACCGGCACTTTTTGAAAGGCTAACCATCAATCTTCGCACCGCTTCTATCATGCTTTCAGGATCATCGAACAGGGTTTGGGTGATGGATTGGGAGTTGGTGTTTTCCTGAAGAATAACGCCTTTTTTTTGCAAGGCATGAAACAGTTTCAAGGTATCATCCCTGTCTTTGAGTATAAAAGTGATCGCCAGAATATCCCTGATATCATAAGCTTCTCCTTCCAAATCTTTCCCTAATTTGGTCACCATGCTTTCAGGACTTTTTAGTCTGGCTTTAATTTCAGTAATATTAACCCGAACACCATCCCCGCTATCAAAAACAAAGCCGTTTTGTCGATCATCAAAGGTTATGGACTCTTTTAGTTTATGAAAAAATGAGGATATTTTAACAAAGGCATTTTGCGCTGATTCACTGGCAGGAATGTGTTGAGGATTTTCCCAGTCATAATTAAAAAGATCATCCAGACTTTGATTTTCAGTTTCCAGAAAAAAACCCAACTGGGCGTAATCATTAATATCCTGACTCTCTTCTTCGATAGACTTGATCAGGTAACCCATTTTTAGCATGGAACAGGCCGTTTGCTGCCACGTCAGAGGAACATCCCTATTTTTACCCTGATAACCGGCAAATACAGCAGGATACTTTCTTGAAGAAGCCAACAGGAAAAGATGCCTTGGATCTTGATTGGCTATGTCTTGAAAATCGGTATCATTCAAGATTGATTCTACGCGCCCAATTGCCTGCAGACAGTTTTGGTAAAGCTCGGCATTACCGGAATTCAAGGCAAGAAGTCCTTCAAGTTGCTTTTTAACAAACGGAAACATCCAGTTTAAAAAATAATTGTAGGTTCGGTTAACGTAAGTCTTTGCCCTTTCCTGCTCGCTTTCCTGTAGCTCCCCATTACCAACCATATCAAACCCCCGGTTATTCATCATTTTGGCTGCCTGCCTAAGCGCTGTTTGATAATTATCCGCCGATAATAATAAATAAGGGGTCATTTCAACCCTATCCAGAATTGAGCCAAAAATTTCATGGTGTAGTTCCTGACTTGATGATCTAGGTTCCATATTTAATTTTCCACTCACTGGCACTCTCCAACCGAAGAGGGTTTACGGTTTATTTTTAAGCCATTATATTTAAAATATACAAAACCGTGTAGATATCTACATTTTTGGTAACTATCCAGCCGTGAAAAGTAATTCTAATTTTCTAAAATCAAACGCGGCTTTATCGGCTCAACAGCCAATTCAAAATCCATTTTAATGCGCTTTACAATAGCTTTTACTTCCTTTTTGTTTTTAAAAGGGCCGGCGATAACCTGATAGGTCTCCTCTTTTTTAATTTTACGTGCAGGAATAATCGGCCCTTGATGATTGAGCATGGTTGCCAGTTTTTGTGCTTCTATTTCGTTATCAAAACTGGCCACCAAAATCGACCAGTCGCTATCCTTTAATTCTTCAACAACGGGTTGTTTATAGAGTTGTTCAGGATGCGCGAGTTGTATTGCGTTTACTTCTATCGCTTGCACGTCCGGGCTTTTCACAAGAATGGGCACGGGAATGCCATCCGAACGCTCTATAATTCGGTCTACTTTATCCCAATCAACAGCAACATTTTTCTTGGCGCTGATTTGATGTAACTGTTTTAGTAATTGTTTTTTTAGCCTGGGTTTATCCTGTGCCCATTTTTGTAGGGGTTCGGTCGCTTCAAGATAAAGCATATCCTGATGCCAGGCCGTCAAATACGGTTGATGGATTATCCGTACCGGCACGCCTACCGATGCTTTTTTAAACAGCACTTCAATATCCTCGGGATAAAGTTGTACACAGCCGTGGCTAATTTGCATACCGATACCATAAGGTTTGTTGGTGCCGTGGATTAGATAACGGGGAAAACCCAGGCGCATGGCAAAAAGTCCCAACGGGTTATCAGGCCCTGCGGCCACTACACCGGGTAATGAATCGCCTTTCTCTGCATGTTCCTGGTGAATGGAATCAGGAACCACCCAAGTCGGATTGGCTTTTTTGGCGACAATGCTGGTTAAGCCCATCGGGGTATTCCAGCCTTGACGACCAATGCCCACCGGATAAGTAAAGACCTTATCCGGTTGCTGTTTGGGATAGTAAAACAACCTCATGTTCGCCAAATTTAAAACAACACCTTTATGAGGCGCATCAGGAAGAATAAATTGTAACGGTAATATTACTCGACTATCTGCCGGTGGTGTCCAGGGCGGAATAGTCGGGTTAGCCAGAGTAATATCGTTATAACCCACGCCAAAATGTCGGGCAATATCAGACAACGTATCATTTTCACGGGTGTTGACTGCAGCAATTGTACCGACCAGCGTTTGACCTTCGGATAGCTGAAATTCATGAGACTCTAGGGTTTTGGTTTGCGGCTGAATTTTTTTCTGGTCATCTTCTTTCTGAAGGGGCGGATTTTCATTTAGATCGGGAAAGAACGCAAAATGTTGACAGCCACTGGTTAAGATACTGAGCACTATTATGCCTATCCACTGGAGTATGGCTGATGTTGATTTTTTAAAATTTAATGGGTTCATTTTAATCTTGTCCAAAGTTGGGAATGGGTGCAAGTCATCCTGAAAGGTGTGATCTACTAGAATGCTATCTCTTTAAGTGTTTTTCGTGGATAAACCGCTTTCCCCCAGTTTATGGCAAGGTGCGTAACCAATAAGTTTTATGCAGGCTTAAGCCTCTACGCAGTGCTTGCGGCAATCGCCTATTTAGACTACCCATTTGATAGCCTAGCCATTTTAACCCCGTCCGTAGAGCTGCCGAAGGAATTAGCCAAGGCGCATGCTTTAGCAGGTAGCGTATTTCCGAGATCACAAAACGCAAGCCTTCACCAGACGCGCCGCCAAAGGTCTGTTGCAGCCACAAAGTATGGGCATGGAAAACACCAATATCGAAGTAACGTTTAAATTCATCCAGAAAACTGTAGTTATGCGAGTGAAATACTTGGGCATCGGCGCAATAAGCAATTTTCCAACCGGCAACCAACATCTTGCCTGCCACATACGTGTCTTCATTCATTATAGTGTTAACGGGAAATCCGCCAACCTGCATCAGTGCGCTGCGCCGATAGGCGGCGAATGAATTGGATATAAACACCGTTTTAATGCCAAAGCGTGTTCGATCTTCCAGGCTGCGAAACCGGCTTTCGGCTGGATAGTTAAAAAGACGGGCATGGGCAGCAATGGGTTTGGCGTTACTATGCGGTAGCTGCCGACCGTAAGCGGCACCAACCCGTTCATCAGCGAATGCCGCCAACAGGCATTCGATAGCATTGGGGCTGGCTAATAAAGCATCCTGAGTCAGAAAAACTATAAGATCCATTGCGGCTAGTTTATCCACTCCAAACTGGCGAGTGCCTCCGTGATTAAACGCTGACTTGGAAATCACCTCAACCTCAAAGCCTTGCGCACGCGCCAAATCTACGGTGTCGTCACTGGAAGAGGAGTCCATTACCAACAGACAATCCAGTTTTCGGGTCTGTTGCTCGAAAGCTTTTAACCAAGACTCCCAGAGACTACCCGCGTTTAGTGTAGGGACGATAAGACCGACCTTAATCATAATAAAGATTCCTTGACGAGTTGTTGTGACAACTTGGCTTGATTACGGCTCTTTAAAACCTGCCAGATTTGCTCCCCCAGTTTGACGGGATCAAGTTGTTGTTCGACATACTGCCGACCATTCCACGACATCTGTTCCCACGTCAAACCATCTCCTACTGATTGGGCTTTACGGAGCACTTCGCAGACGGAAGCCTCGGTTCTATCAAAAACAAAACCAACGCCAAACGTTTCCAAATGATCCCATGCCAAGCCTTTGGCTACCAATACCGGACGTCCGGCGGCCATGGCTTCCGCTACCACATTGCCAAAGTTCTCGCGCATGCCGCCAGCGGCCTCCAGTCCGGAAGGCAACACCAGAAAATGGCTGTTTGCCAACAAGTCCATCACGTCCTCTCGCTCCAGATAGCCTCGATAAATGATAGCGCCTTTTGCCTGCTCAACCAGCGTCTGAAACTCTTCAAAATAATTGCCATCTACGCTTCTACCGGCAATGACCAGTCGATCCGCAGGCTGTCGAACTTTTAACCAGGCTCTAATAAAAGCATTGATGCCTTTTTCTTGCTGAATGTGTCCCAGAAAACAGAGGTTCATGCCTGCACTGGCAGGATAGGGAGCTACCTTACACGCCTGACTATCAATTCCATTTGGCACCAATAGAATGCGGGCCTCTTTACCCAGTTCGTTGCGTACGCCTTCGGCCTCGGTTTCGCTGGTGCAATGTACGGCGATAGCTCTGCGCAGGGTTGGAAAAGTCAACCATTGATAAAATAACCATTTGTGAGGTTTCTCCCGCCGAATCAGCTCAACATGCTCAGGCATTAGTCCACCATGTACAGCCACCATAAAAGGGCGACGCAGCAAAACACAAAAAATGGCCGCAAGCGTCGATGGCCAAGTAGCAATGCCGTGGATGTAAACTACCGGTGCCTGCAAGCATAATTTAAATAACATTGGGATAGCGCCCAGTCCAAAGCCCCAGCGCCTGAATCCATAACAACGATAAAGCCTTACATCAACCGGCTCACCCAAACACACATTGTCCGGCCGCAGTCGGCCAGCAATAGATTCATCGGAGGCGACCAATACCATTTTATGCCCGCGTTCTGCCCAAGCTTTGGTTAAAACACTGGCGGTAACGGATACGCCGCCATAACCTTTGGCTGGTGGTATATGTGTGGTAACAATACCTGCTTCCATAATAATTTTCCTATAACTGTTTGTGAATAAATATCTTAGGTTCAAGGTAAAAGGCGAAAGAGACCGCCTGACGTTTTTCACCTTGCACCCTTACCTTTCATATTCCAGAAATCCGCGCCAAATACCAACGAGGTTATAAAAGGAATAGGCCAGTTTTTTGGGGTTAAATAAAACCAAGGCAAGCATCATTTTTAAGAGGGGGGCGACAAACATCTTACGTACGATGTAGTACAGCATAAACACATCCTGCTGATTGGCGAATTTTCGGATGTAAGCCCCAACGCCCGTGGAATACATCAGCATTCTTGAGGTTCCCAGCTTGTAATGATCTTTATCCGGATGATAAATTTTTATTCCCGGCGTATAAAAGGCAATATTACCCGCCCGAAGCAAACGATACAAAAGTTCAAACCCCTCACCCCCGGAATATTTAGAACCAATCCCGAAGTCGTGGTCCAGATGAAACTGATTGCCAGCAATTTTGTTACGATCAAAAAACTGCGTAAACTCAACTCCCATCATATGGAACCTCGAAAAATAGTGGGCTTTGCGACTATTAACACCGATGCTAAAACGACTGGATAAAAAAGTGTATGAACCCGCAACCAATATGGAAAGGGTTTTACGCAGCGCAAACTCAGCGACTACTTTTTCCAGAACATCTCTTTCATACGTACAATCATCATCAGGAAAGGCAACAAATCTGCCGTGGGCCAAGCCTATACCGTAGTCTCTGGCTCTGGCATTACCCACAAAATCCACTTTCACATGCTTCATATCAAGGCAATCCTTGTACAACTTCACGATGGCATCAATTTTACCGTCCTTGTTTTGATCGATAATGATCAACTCAAAATCTTTATAGGTTTGATTCAGTAAAGACTTCAAAAAATCAACCACTTCCCGGTCTCTTCCCAGCGTTGCTAAAATCAGCGAAATTTTCATAGTACATTCCTAGTCTGAATGCCCGCTTTTGCCTGCATATAAATGGTTGCCTCATACCAGGTAAACATCAGTGCAAACTCCAGTCCGGCAAAGCCATCTAAAAAGCCACCCCGAAAAACGAAGTGGTATAAAAAACGGGCGAGTATTCTTAGCCATGATCGTCCCAATAAAACACTCAAGCGCCCCCGATGGGTCATTATTGCCTCCGTTGGCGGCTTAAGCTGCACTTCCTGCGCGGCTTTATCGACATGTTTATGCATCCACTCAATAATTTCGCCATGATAAAAATAGTGTTGATAAGGAATAGCACAATAACCGATTCGGCAAGTATTAATAACGGCCTCACCATGCCCAGTGTGATTACGTACAAAACGGGTGGCGTCCCTGCGCACCAGTCTTGGATGATAAATGGGATAACCGGGCGCGTAGTTTAGTCTTTTACCGCGCAGATAAAGTATCGACGGCACCATCACCACATCAACCGAATCTGTATTCACCCTCTCAGTTTCAAACCAGTCGTAAAATGTCTGTGGGTAAATTTCGTCAGCATCGACGAACAATATCCATGGCGTGTTGATTTCACATTGATTAATAGCAAAGTTGCGCTGTTCGGCAAAACCTGGCCATGGATTTGTATAAATCCTGCAATACCGACTATTAGCAATGGCAATCGTAGCATCGGTACTTCCCGAATCCACAATCACAATGGGATAACACTCAGGAATAGCCGCCAGACAATCCGGCAGATTGGTTTGCTCATTTTGGGTCAAAATAACAA
>JBAXUR010000118.1:0-9910 GCA_037129595.1 Methylococcaceae bacterium
AATTTGTCACACAGCCGTATAAATTCATCAACCGACATATCAAGGGGCCGTAAGATATCCACAAGGGACTTACCCAAATATTCCCAAGGGAAAGTGCCGTCCCGCCGTTTAACTGCCTCAAGACCATCTTGGCGTGTAAGCCGTCCCCGCCGGATATGCATACAAGCCAGATCAGTTGCACGGCCAAAGCCAAATTTTAGAAATTTAAAATAATCATGGATACCGGTTTGGTGATTGTCCAAGTTCTCGTAACTAACCATAGACCCTTCGACAACCTTGTCATAGGTATAGAAACCATTAGCTTGTGCAATCAGCGTGTTGGACAAGCCGTCCCACGGTATGTAATGACCAAGAAACAGGCCTGTTACGCCCACGCGTGCCAGATCCTCGTCACTCGGATATGAATACGGTATCAGGTGTTTGGCTTCTATTCCTTCCATACCGATCAGGTCTGATACCCGCATACCTAACAAGCCACCAAACTCTTCAAGCCAGCGGCGATTTAATATGTTGTTCTCGGATGCCGCCGCAGGACCGCCATACTCATTTTGGGAGTTTTCCCCCCAGACAAGTAATGGCACATTAAATTGAACCGCTGCCCGCACAGGGATGGTAAAGATACCGACATGTTCAGGCCATGAAATGTCACCCACCTGTTTAAGTCCAATACGATTGAGTTTGGCCCGAATCAGCGGATTCGGGGACATTTCGACATAGTCAACGCCTAGATGCTTAAGGTTTTCAATGTTCTTGCGCCCGAGAGGCGAAAGATCGCAGGTGGTTGATGTGACGCATAACGGATTCAGCCCCAGTTGCAGCATGCGTACAACTTGATAGGTACTATCTTTGCCGCCACTGACGGGGACAATACAATCCCAATTATTGCCATCGGGGCTGCGGTATTTTTCGAGCACCTGTAGCAATTCATTATGACGTGCACCCCAATCCACTTCTTTACGTCTTTCGTAACTGCGACAGGCGTTACACACACCTTCTTTATCTAGGTGTAAATCCGGTTTGGTATCCGGCATCACACAGCGTTTGCAATAAGTTAGCATGTTAGCCGCGCTTTCCCATTAAGAACCAAGTGATATCATCTTGCGGATAATTTGGGTCGCGTCGGTAGACAAAACCATAGTCAATCAACTCCATCTGTGGATGACGATCCATAATCTCGCCAGCAAAATCACGCTTAAAGAGTCGATCAGTATGTCCACGATAAGAGATGGCAACAGGTGCCGGGTTGTAATATTCCGCTAGTAAAAGGTATTTGCAGCAGGCAGAAACCAGCTTGTCGTATACCAGTGGCAGTTCATCGGGATTAATATGAATAAGTACGCCTTTAATCAGCGTCAAATCATAAGTCTGCTGGGGGTTGAAGTCGAGGATTGATTTGAGGTGCACATGTGTAGATGGAATGATCTGCGCCAGTTCGCGTGCCGCATCAGCATTGATTTCAATGCCGTGCTGCTCTTGCTCAGGGTGCAAGAGTTTTAATGCCTTAAGGTTCATACCAATGTTGGCACCAAACTCTATGCAGGTATTCACGTTGCGTGCTGAACGCAAGGCCTTGGCAAAAAAGTCCAGGTTGGAGGCCAACAAGGCTTGACCCTGATTACGTTTGATATAATCTGTGCCAAAATCACCGGCCCAAAAAGCTTCTTGTTCGGTTTTGAATGTCATTACGGTTTCCAGTTTTACACTATTTATTTTATGGTATTGCTATTCAGTGCCTGTGCAAGCAGTTCGGCTCTTTGCCAGTCATCTGGCGTATCAATATCAACAACTCTCCAGTTTGGGATAACATAGCCCAAACCACCGCAGTGGATCTTTGAATTTGTTAGCCAGGCTTTGGTTTTCCCCCAATAGAACTGACCAGCATCGAAGTAAGCGGGTTCTAAGTCCTGCGTTCTTGTTGTTTCAAATTCCGGGTAAAACGGTTGCGTTTGGTTAATATCACTTAACTTTAATGCCCGCTGTATGGCTGATGGAAACTCTGTGACAGGGTAGCAATAATTAACAGTTGAATTTATCAGGCGGTCAAGCGCACCTTGTATATCTGATACCTGTATAAAGGGTACATTTGGATATATGCAGCAAACATAGTCAGGCTTCCAACCTTGTGCGCTACAAGCTTCAATTGCATGTTTAATAACCGGTATGGTTGTTGCATGGTCATTTGCTAATCCAGCAGGGCGCATAAAAGGTACTTCTGCCCCACACTCTCTGGCAATCTGGATGATTTCTTCATCATCCGTTGACACGATGATATGTTCAAAAAGCCCCGATTCTTTTGCGGCATTAATGGCATAAGCAATCATGGGCTTACCGCAAAAATATTTTATATTCTTTCGGGGGATACGTTTGCTGCCACCTCTAGCAGGTATAATGGCTATATTCATGCGCCGACTGCCTTGCGAATCACTGCTACTACCTGATCTTGCTGTCCCTCAGTCAGCCCTGGATACAAGGGGATGCTGAGAGCCTCCGAATAATACCGCTCTGCCTGCGGGCAATAGCCAGCTCTGAAGCCCATTGCTTCATAGTAGGGCTGACGATAGACGGGTATATAATGCAAATTGACAAGTATCTCTGCTGCATGTAGCGCGTCGTAGACTTGGCGTTGTGTTTTGTTGATTTCATCCAACTTTAAACGAATAACGTAGAGGTGATAACCGGAATAACCGCCTGGCTGTTGCCATGGTGTAGTAACTGGCATATCTGCCAATAATTCATCATAACGCTTGGCAATGTTGTGCCGCTTGGTAACAAACTCATCCAGTCTCTGCAATTGGCTTACGCCCAATGCTGCCTGTATGTCCGTCATACGATAGTTGAAGCCTAAATCAATTTGCTGATAGTTCCAAATTTCTTCTGGCGGGCGTGGTTGCATATCTTCAGGTGTGCTGCTTATACCGTGACTACGATAAAGTCGCATCTTCTTATTCAGTCTGTCGTCATTGGTAACCGCCATACCGCCTTCACCGGTAGTGATGATTTTGACCGGATGAAAGCTGAATACAGTGATGTCGCTGTAACGGCCATTGCCTATGGGTTCGTCTTTGTATTTACCACCAATGGAATGCGAAGCATCTTCAATAATTTTGAAACCATATTGCTGACTGAGCGCATAGATGCCTGCCATGTCGCAGGGTTGGCCGCATAAATGTACAGGGATCACGACTTTGGGTAGCTTGCCAGCCTTTTCGGCTTGAATCAATTTTTCTGCCAAGCGCTCCACACTCAAATTGTAAGTGCGTGGGTCAATATCTACAAAATCTACTGTCGCGCCGCAATATAGCGCACAGTTGGCACTGGCTACGAAGGTAATCGGTGTAGTCCAGACTGCATCGCTTTTACCTACCCCTAAGGCCAGACAGGCAATGTGCAGGGCACTGGTTGCACTATTTACCGCCACTGCATATTGTGCGCCACAATGATCGGCAACAGCCTTTTCAAAGGCAGGAACTGCCGGGCCTTGGGTGAGATAGTCTGAGCGCAACACGGCGACTACCACGTCAATGTCGGCCTGGTTAATATCTTGGCGTCCGTAAGGAATCATTAAAAACCTTCTAAATTAAGATAAAATGTAATTTTAATAAATGCTGTAACCTGGCCAGGTGTCCAATAATTTCAAGTATCGCTCATTAACGAGTTCAGTATTTTCTCTGTAAATAGGTTCGCGACCCGTATACTCTTTATAAGTCACTGCATTAATAAAATCACTCGTGCCATCCAGTGTGATGGTAGTGATGTCAATAAACTCTTTTGCAATCTCGAAGTACTCTTTTTGGTAGTTCCCCTGCGGATATAAAATACCTTGGCCTTTTTCAAACCAATGAAGGGAACGAGATGGGACATGTGTATAATCGCAGCCAACCAAATATATATGATCAAACCCCATGTAGATGGCTAAGAGAATTGCTGTTCTAAAAGCACCATGACATGCATTTATTCTACGGCTAATAAAATCTTGCGTTAGCTTGGGATCATACAAATCTCTAAATAAATAGGTAATATTTTTATTTTTTAAAACCGGATAATTACTAAGATTAATAAAAAATTCTTTATCAGGATATTTTTCAATTACATCTCTATAGGCGATTTGCAGATAATTTTTAATGTAACCTTTTGACGCTGTTTTAAAAAACGGGTAAAACCACCATGGCTCAGTAAGCACTGAATAGCTTACATTAAGTTTATTAAAGTCATTGTGAAATGGAAACAATGCAAGATTTATGGTAGTTTTTCCAGTGAATTCAGCAAGATCAAACCATTTTAGGCTAATGCCACCTCCCATTATATAACAGCTTTCTCCTCGGTGGATATCTTTATATCGATGGACTTTAGATAATATGGGCTTTGCAATTGGTATCAATAAATCTTTAAATACGTATTTCATTACTCGTCCTAAAAAAAGGGCCAGACCCAATGTCATTAAGTTAAGGAAAAAAATCTCCCATCTCTGGTGGAAAGGGTCGGGGGAGTTCGAGGCACAGACCCATTTATTTCTGGCTCGTTACCCCAAGATCCAAGATGCGCCAGTTGCAAATCCAGGCCTATAGGTTTTCGTGCAGCTATAAGTCGTGTAAATTTATTCGCGCCACCCGTCCAACTATCAAATCCAATAATTTTTTTCATTATTTATTCTTCAATCTTAGGTTATTAAAGTATTAGAAATGGTCCCATCTTAATGGCGTGCCTATCGCCACTGACTGTTTTATTGTTTTACTTAATATTTGTTCCAAATACTCGGTCGGCAATCCCAAGCCCGGTCTTATCACTTGCAGCTTTTCTTTTAACTCAAATAATAATTTAACTTCATTTAACTCTTAATTCACATTTAAGTTTACTTTGGATCTCTTTTCATGGACCAAATGAGAGCATCATTGCACGGATTATTTTGTAATTAGTCGACAGCATCTGACCAAATCTTGACTCGCCTCTACGCTCCCGCACATTAAATTTTATTTGTCCCACCTGATAACCCTTCTTTGCCGCAAATATGGTTAATTCAGTACCAATAGACTCAAATGAATCAAAGTGCCCCAGTGCTTTATATACATCAGTCCGATACGCTTTCATTCCACATAAAGGATCTTGCACCCCAAAACGCAAGTGGGTATACCAAGCAAAAAAATGTTCAGCGAAACGTTGGCGTCGACTGCGGATACCAACAACAATATCGGCACCAGAGTCGATAGCGTTAATAAATTGCTGAATAAGTGATGGGTCATGCTGACCATCGGCATCTACTGTGATAATGATTTGTGCTCCCAACTCGGCGGCCTTTTTAAAGCCAGAATTAAGTGCAGCATCGTAACCTCGATTTTTCTCGTGTACAACAACAACAGCACCTGACTGCCTAGCAAGTTCTGCGGTGTTATCTATTGATCCATCGTCAATAACAATTGGCACTCCGTATTTTCCAACTGCTTCAACAATATCTGTGATAGTTGCTGACTCATTAAGTGCAGGGATGACAATGCTTACTCTATATCTATCCATCGAAGATGCTCTCCTTCATTGATATCATGTCGAATCTTCTTGCCGATCAGCTCATCCAAACGATACGGCGGCAAACCATCCGCCGGACAGGGGCGCAATACGATCATGTGTTCATGCGCTAATGTTGTCCCGCTAGCAAGATCAGTTGCCGCACGAATCGCACGTCGCTGTATGATAACGGTTTCTTTTTCGTTACTTTCGACCTGCTTTATTCCGCAACCTAAGGCATTCTCCAGTTCGCGCGTGCGATCAATCATGTCGCGCCAAGATGGTTGATCCATTGAAAATTTATGGTCTGGGCCATTGCGGTTAATATCATTAGTAAAATGCTTTTCGATCATACGCGCACCTAACGAGACGGCACCAAGTACGGTAGCTAACCCTGGCGTGTGGTCACTTAAACCCAGCACCAAATCGGGAAACATCTGGCGATAAACCTTTAGCACATTAAGTTGAATAAATTTGAAATTTTCTAAGCTTGCAGTGTAATTAGTGTTGCACTGCATTAGGCAAAGCATGGGGTTAATTTCCAATCCAGCCGATACTGCACGAAGGACATCGTCTATGGTAGATGCTCCACTCGCCATAATATAGGGCTTTTGCTTTAATGCGATGTGTTGCACCATCTCAATCCAGGTAATATCACCAGAACCAATTTTATAAGCCGGTACATAGGGATCAATGTGTTCTACAATATCGATTGAATAAGGACTGGTAAAGAATGCAATGCCAACCTTATCGCAAGTTTCTTTTAGTGTTGCTGTCCAATCCAAACTAACACTGGCATCTTTATAGACTTCAAATACAGATTTTTTCCAGTTTGCTTGATGGGACTGCTGTCCGCCCATGGTTTTAAAGCCTAAATCGCTAACGATAGTTTCGGCTTTGAAATGCTGAAACTTTGCGGCGTCTGCACCAGCCTCTGCCGCCAAATAAATCAAATCTTTGGCGCGTTCTAAATCACCATCGTGATTGGCGGCTATATCCGCGATGAAATAGGTTGGATAATCACGACCGATTTTCTTGCCTTGAATGTCCAAAATGGGATTAGGCGATTTCATTATATTCTTGGGCTAGTTGTTGAATGAGATCTGCTAAGTTCGGCAATTTAACGCCAAAAGCATTTTCAAACTTTGTACTGTCCATGCGCATATCTTTCGGGCGATAGGCTTTTAAAAATGTCGCCTGACTGGTCTCGATGCGTGACATGGTATTTGTTGGCAACTTTAAACATTCAGCAAAAGCAAAATCAAAATCCGCTTTACTCATACCGTTGTGTGAGCCAAGATTATAAATACCGACCGGTTTCCTTTGCACGACAAGTTCTATCATCTCAACCAATGTTGCAATTGATAGTGGGCTGAAATAGACATCATTTAACACTTGCACATGCTGGTTGTCTTTAATTGAGTTATAAACCCAGTCGGTCAGGCTCACTCGATGATTTACTTGGCTCCGCCCAACAAAGTTGGTACGTAGTATGGTACTGGGCACCCAAGCCGCTGCCAACTCACCGGCGTACTTTGAAAAGGCGTAATTGTTAGTGATGGTAATGTCATCTTCTGTGTGCAGACCAACACCGTCATAAACATGATCGGTGGAAATCTGTACAAGATGACAATCTGCCCCGGTGGACGCTATCCAATGTGCAAGATTCTCAACAGTGCGTGTATTTGCCAAATACGCCAAGTTAACTTGTTCTTCGCAGCATTCAACACTGGTTAAGCTGACTAGGTTAATGATCATAGTCGGTTTAATTTGCTCGAGGGCTTTATACGACTCAAGACGGTCTGACAGGTCAAACATGATATCGGCTTGGTTTGAACGCGCATGCGTTATGACTTTATAACCACATTTTTTAAGATGTGGCAACAAACTTGAACCGAGTAAACCTGTAGCACCAGTAATTAAAATATTTTCCATGGGTTCAAACCGTTAAATACATCATTAAATATCATTTTTCAAAAATTATGATCACTACCAAACCGTTATCTTTTAACAACCAAACAGTGAATCTCTGAGCAGAAGTGCCGTTCATCAAATACCGCTTGTAAATTATCTATATTTTTACCGAGCCCCTCATTTAGCAAAGAAATCATCTTGTGTGAAGCCCCATCTTTTTCCATTTCAACACGCATCGATCTATATAAATCCATAACGTCAGTCCCAAATCGCCATTCGGCGACAGAATCAAACTGCCGGTACTCATGAAGCCATTTAATAGACTGCTCAGTAAAGAGATGTGTATGACCGCCTGAGAGTTGACGGGGAAAAATGTTTTTGAAGATATTTTCAAGAATTGAGGAAAATGAAAACATTGGAACAGAATAGAAAAGGTACTTCGCTTTACTTTGTTGAAAAGCATCAAAAAAAACAGATGGATCGCGAAGATGTTCAATTACCCCAATTGCAGAAATCACAGAAGCATCGGTTTTGACAATTGTCTGGAAAAAATCAGATTCAAGTGTATGACTAAGAGGGCTTTCATTTCGCATGAGGGATATTTGATGATTACCAAAATCAATCATGGTTTGATTGACATCAATTCCTTTTGCAACGACACCTTTTAGTAGTGCCGCATAAACAAAATAGCCAGAGCCACAGCCAACATCAAGTAGTTTAATGTCTGCACTTAGTGGAATGTTTGCACATAAGAAATCAAATTTAGGCTGATAAATCAATTCCGTTCGCTGTACAAAATTGGGATCCATATAATTCTTTGCATAATCCTTACCATCTAATTGGACATAAAGATTTTCGACAAATGATTGTGTATCCTCATACATGCCATTTAAATGTCCACAATCATTACAAAAAACATAAGGAACATTATGTGACTCAAAGTCGCAACTGCTGGGCAAAGTTGCACTGCAAATTTTACATTTTGTTCTGCTTGGTTGCTGTGTGTATAAATTATTCTGTCTTTCTGCATTAGCTAGCAAACTATCATTAGCAATAAAAAACTCACTTTTTGTGTCGCAATAAAATCCAGTGGATTTTGAATATATCCTGTGAGGAGAAATTTTATTTTTCATTTGTTACCTTATGATAGCTATAAAAAGTTGGCTTTATAAAGAATCTCTGCCCGTGTCCAGTCATTTACAGAGTCAATGTCTACAACACGCCAGTTCGGTATTACAATTCCCAAACCATCAGTATGCATTTTTTTTTGCGCTAACCATGCAGATGCCTTGCCCCAATAGAACTGGCCGGCATCATGAAAATATTTTTCCAGGTCTTGCGTTCTTGTCAACTCGCATTCTTGATTAAGAAACTGCATTTTGCCGTTCGGAAGCTGGAGCATTGCCCGCTGTATAGGATGGGCATATTCAGTGACAGGGTAAACAAAATTGACATCCATTTTCTCTAATAAATCAAGAGCGGAAATTAAATCATCAACTTGTAAAAACGGCACGCAAGGGTATATACAACAGGCGTATTCTACTACCCAGCCATTATCAATACATATTTTTATTGCATGAGCAACTACAGGAACTGTGGGGGTATGATCATTAGCCAATTCTGCAGGTCTAATAAAAGGGATCTCAGCACCCCAATCACTAGCCAACTGTGCGATCTCCTCATCATCAGTAGAAACAATTACATGGTCAAACAAACCAGAACTCCTGGCTAAATTTATAGCCCAAGCAATCATAGGCTTACCGCAAAAGTCTTTAATATTTTTACGTGGGATACGCTTACTTCCGCCCCGCGCGGGTATAACGGCTATTTTCATTATTAAGAGGATCAAGGGGGATCAAGGGGGTCAGACTCGATTGATTTAAGCAAGTTGTGTTTCAATCCCGTCCCCCACATTTTACGATACCCTGAACAGTGGGCATTTGCATCAAAAACAGTAGCGGTCATGTTTCTTTCCATAAAGTTTTCTTTCATAATAAAAGATAACGACATTATCTAACGTTTGGGAGGGGGTACACTCCCCTCCCGCGTGATCAGCTAAAATATTAAGCTTTTTAAGGTGCGCAATTGATGACGAGGTCATCGCTGTACTGACCAATTTCCTGGTCTTTCAACATGAAGACGGCGGTATAGCGGCGCAGTTCGGGTTTTCCGGTTTGGAGCAGGGGACGATTATCCATAAATGGCGAGACGGTAGCACGGCCCAGCAAAACCCAATCGATATCATTTTCCCTTTGGCAGTAAATATTGACGCCATCACTTTTATATTTGGTAAAACTTATCGCAACCCGTCCGCCGGTTTGGTCAATGCCGCTCAGATCAGGATGGGAGGTGGCAAGGTCTTGCGTGTACTCAGGCCCTACGATGCCAAGCTGTGCGCCCTGGTGTTGCTGACCCGTTCTCTTCACTCTTTAAGATCGCGGCGAGGTAACAAGCTTTCCCCTGGTACGTATTTAGGGTTGATACGCGGGGATAAGGCTTA
>JBAXUR010000119.1:0-9848 GCA_037129595.1 Methylococcaceae bacterium
TTGGCACCTGTCGAACCGCAATTTTTGATAAAACCGGCACCCTGACTTATGGTCGCCCCTCGCTGACAGCTTTGATTCCGGCAAAAGATCAGCATGAACAGGAAGTGTTAACCTTAATTGCCAGTCTGGAGCGATATTCCAAACATCCGCTATCCACCGCGATTATTAAAGCAGCGGAAAAATCCGGATTAACTTTATTAAATGTGACCCGTATCGCCGAATTACCCGGTAAAGGCCTGACCGGTAATGTGCAGGGTAAACAGGTACAAATTACCAGCCGTAAAAACTTTACCGAAACAAACCCTGCCGGTATTGAAGAATTACCCCCTATCACTGGCGGCCTGGAATGTGTGGTATTGATTGATGATCACTATGCAGCAACCCTGCAATTTCGGGATGAAGTGCGTACTGACAGCTCATCATTTATTAATCACTTGCAACCTAATCACTTGTTTGAACGAGTGATGCTGGTGTCCGGTGACCGAGAATCCGAGGTCCGTTATCTAGCCGAACAAGTGGGTATTGAGCATGTTTACTTTAGTCAAAGTCCTGAACAAAAACTGGAAATAGTACGCCAAGAAACCCAAATGGCAAAAACCATTTTTCTGGGTGATGGTATCAACGATGCTCCCTCCCTAACGGCTGCGACCATTGGCATAGCCTTTGGTCAAAACAGTGATATTACCGGCGAATCGGCCGATGCAGTCATCATGGACAGCTCATTATTAAAAGTAGATGAACTTTTTCATATTGGTGAACGAATGCGTAAAATTGCCCTGCAAAGCGCAGTCGGCGGCATGGCGCTAAGTTTGATCGGTATGGTATTTGCCGGATTAGGTTATCTTTCACCGGTAGCCGGTGCTGTTACCCAAGAAATCATTGATGTTCTGGCGGTTTTAAATGCGTTAAGAGCCGCTATTCCGCCCAAAACACTTTCAGATTATTGATAGAGCAAGATACGCACACCCTGCCCTGCCAAACCTGTATTCAAAGCTTAAAATGCACCAGCACCGATCTAAAGGTATCCTGTGAAATCGTGACCGATCCGGTAAACGGGAAATCAAGGGTCATAATGGTAAACAGTGACAAAGCCACCAGCATAGATAACATCGATGACATAATCAATTGGGCTCCAAAATTCTCTGTCCCAAAAAATATCGTAAAGAGTATCGTAATCATTCCACCGCATACCAATACGGTCCAGAGAATCGATGGAATCCCCGGCCCGGCAGCCAATATCCGCTCACGCCGGAGTTCAGCTGCTTCATTCAATTTCTCCACGGACTCCTGAAAAAATATTCTCTGATTCTCGTTTTCAGGCTGAAAAGAAGTATAGAGATTCCAAATTGTCTCAGAAGCGGCTTGTGCCTTTTCGCTACGTTTCCCACTGGCCAAGGTCATCCATTCATCATTAACAATAGCGAAGGCATAGTCACTTAGCGCGGTTCTTACAGCCTCCTTAAAAACAGGCGGAAAACCGGTAGAATCGCGGTAAAGATCTTCAATGCAAATCGCTTCACTTGCTGCATTTCTGCCTGCCCTGTCAAAGTTTTGCCATGAGACAATAACCATAAACGCAAGTAATACCGCATAGATAACCCCTATCGTTGAAAAGATAAATCCAGCGACATCGTTATGAGTTTTAAGTCTGTGGAAGGGAATAAAGCGCCTAACCAGAAAAAGCGATCCTATGGTTATCCCAAGGAATAAGCCAATCAATAAAATCGCTAACAGGGTACTCGGAACGTAAAACAACAACCATTGATTTAGAGGCATTTGTTTCTCCTTTACTAAAGGTAAGTATTCAAGCCCCTCGCTTTACTACCTCACTTTAAAAAAGGAGGACTGAAGGGGGATTTATTTAAAAATCGCCCAGTCCCACCTCTTTTTCAAAGAGGGGGGACTGAATAATTACCCATATTTTTGCTTACAAGACCGAAAGGGTCAAAGCAAAAACAAAGGCAATAATCAAAAAAATAGTAAATATCGCTTTTTTTGAAAGTCCTGCTTTTATCTGACTCAGTTCGTCCCTTAACGCTTGCTTGCTGTCATCGGCGTTAAGTATTCGTTTGCATCGCCCACGAAACGAATGCTTTTCTTCATAAGCCTCATCTTCCGCAATAAGCTCTGCCAGAGTCAGATAAAAATTGCCGCATTCAGGACACCTTACATCAAAATCCTTACGTTCATAACCACAAGCCTGACATGGGTTCATTTTGCAATCCTTAAATTATTTTTTGAATTAAACAAATTTTATACTCATCACATCTACAAGATAAGCACTTCTGTGGGACTTTTTAAAATCAGTGCTTAAAGATGTTAGCTACACACTTAAGCCGGGACAATGGCCGAGGATTAACCGTTCGCCCTGAGCTTGCCGAAGGTTAGCGGTTAAGCCGTTCATGGTTCGCAAGCTCTCTCAAGAACGGCTTAACCTTAAACTGTCCCGTCTTAAGTGGGTAGAGCGTAGGATGGGTAGAGGCAATAGCCGAAACCCATCATAATTGATTCCTTAGGCGATGGGTGATCAACATAAACCTACCATTAGCCATGTCGGGTTACGACTATCGTCTAATCCGACCTACTGTGCGACCAATTTAAAGCGGGACAGATAAATAAAGCAGGCCTATTGATTCCGAGAGCGCTGAGCCCCAGTTCGGCGTAGTCATCAATCAGCTTGATTATCCCGTGCCGAGCTGGGGCTCGGCATTACCAGAAAGTTATCTGTCCCGGCTTAAGTTGGTAGCCAAGATGTTGAATTATACAATTGATACGCCTTCTTTTGTCAGCATATCCTACGTGCTAATGTAGTTGGCGCACTTGATCAGTCGGGCAAAGCCTGACTTCCACAAATTAAACGACAGGCTATTAATGCGTTAGCTATACATTGCCCCTTGTATTAGCTTACCATGCAATAAAATCCCAACACATTGCCCCTTGTATTTTTAACTCTCTAATTTTATCTAATTTTCAATGAGTTGAAGACGAAATTTTATTCGTTGGTAAGCGCATACCAAACAGTTTGTGCAGGTTAGCAAACAATTTACACGGACTATCAAGCAATGTGAAGCGAATATTAGGGAGGAATAGATGCTTTTTAACGCGTGGTAAGATTTGCACTGGCCTGGGTATGGAGTTTTTATGTCCGGATAAATAGTTTTTATTCAGGCACATTTGTTTTTTTATAAAATCATAAGCCGTTTTTTTATGACAATTTTGTATAAAAACCCGGTTTTGTTAATCGCACTAACCGATATGGCATTCATTTTTCAACACGGTTTGATTATTTTGCTATCATGGTAACCGGTTTTTTGATTTTAGTACCCAATTGTAGTCCTTGTGCTAAAGGGCTGAGTAGTATTTTCGGGTCTTAATGGTGCGACTTATTTTTACCCAAAAACAATCGAACGTGTGAAGACAACGATTAAAGAGAACATTTTTAATGCGCACAAGGCTATGTATCGCCATTTCTCCGATTTTATATCGTTGATTAGGACGCTCAATAAAGCCTGTTCACTCTACAAGTTATCCATTTTAAATAATCTCTAAGGAGTTAGTCATGCTAGAACAATACCGCAAACATGTTGAAGAACGCGCCGCTGAAGGCGTCGTGCCTAAACCGCTTGATGCAGGGCAAATGGCTGCTTTGGTTGATTTGCTTAAAAATCCGCCTAAAGGCGAAGAAGAATTTATTCTTAATCTGTTGGCTAATCGGGTTCCTGCCGGTGTTGATGAAGCCGCTTACATTAAAGCGGGCTTTCTGGCAGCTATTGCCAAAGGTGAAGTCAGTTCACCTATTTTAACCGCCGCTGATGCGACAGAATTATTGGGCACCATGCTGGGCGGTTATAACATTACCCCCTTGATTGAGTTACTAGATAACCCTGCCCTGGCACCTATTGCCGTTAAAGGTTTGTCTCATACCTTATTGGTATTTGATGCGTTTCATGATGTTCAGGAAAAAGCCGATGCCGGTAATGACTTTGCCAAACAAGTGATTCAATCTTGGGCAGATGCCGAATGGTTTACCAGCAAACCCCGCACGCCCGAAAAATTAACGGTGACCGTTTTTAAAGTAACCGGCGAAACCAATACGGACGATTTGTCGCCAGCACCGGATGCATGGTCCAGACCAGATATTCCGTTACATGCCAAAGCCATGTTAAAAATGCCCAGAGAAGGCATTACCAATGCAGAACTTCAAATTGAAGAACTGCAAACCAAAGGCTTTCCCGTTGCTTATGTGGGCGATGTGGTGGGCACTGGATCTTCCCGCAAATCAGCGACCAATTCCGTATTATGGTTTATCGGCAATGACATTCCCTTTATACCCAATAAACGTGATGGCGGTGTTTGTATCGGTAGCAAAATCGCACCTATCTTCTTTAACACGATGGAAGATTCTGGCGCCTTACCGTTTGAATGTGATGTGACTCACTTGGCGATGGGTGATGTGATTGATATTTATGTCTATGAAGGCGTTATTAAGCGCCACGATAGCGATGAGGTGATCTGCACATTTGCCTTAAAAACGGATGTTATTCTTGATGAAGTCCGTGCCGGTGGACGCATTCCTTTAATTATAGGACGGGGTCTGACTGACCGTGCACGAAAAGCCTTAGGTCTGGAGGCGTCTACTGTTTTCCTGCGTCCTGTTGATGAAAAAGACAGCGGCAAAGGGTTTACCCTGGCGCAAAAAATTGTGGGCAAAGCCTGTGGTGTTAGCGGCGTTCGTCCCAATACGTACTGTGAACCGCACATGACCACGGTTGGCTCGCAGGATACAACCGGCCCCATGACCCGTGACGAATTGAAAGATTTGGCCTGTTTAGGTTTTTCAGCGGATTTGGTGTTGCAATCTTTTTGTCACACTGCCGCTTACCCAAAGCCGATTGATGTCGTTATGCAACATACCTTGCCGGATTTTATAATGAATCGCGGTGGAGTGTCCTTGCGCCCAGGTGACGGTATTATTCATTCCTGGTTAAACCGGATGTTATTGCCTGATACCGTCGGCACTGGTGGTGATTCGCATACCCGCTTTCCATTGGGTATTTCTTTTCCCGCCGGATCAGGTTTGGTGGCTTTTGCAGCTGCTACCGGAGTTATGCCACTAGATATGCCTGAATCGGTTTTGGTTCGTTTTACCGGTGAAATGCAGCCGGGTATTACGCTGCGTGATATGGTTAATGCCATTCCCTACGCTGCTCTACAGCGTGGTTTGCTCACGATTGATAAAACCGGCAAGAAAAATGTGTTTTCCGGACGTATTCTGGAAATTGAAGGTTTGCCCAATTTAAAGGTAGAGCAAGCGTTTGAATTATCTGATGCTTCAGCGGAACGTTCAGCCGGTGGTTGTACGATTCGTTTAAGTGAAGCACCGATACGGGAATATCTAAATTCCAATATGACCCTGCTGAAATGGATGATTGCTGAAGGTTATGGCGATGTTCGCACCCTTGAACTGCGCATTAAAAGTATGGAAGCCTGGCTGGCTAATCCGGTATTACTGGAACCGGATGCTGGTGCGGAATACTTTGAAATCATCGAAATTAACATGAGTGACATCAAGGAACCGCTGTTGGCGTGTCCTAATGACCCCGATGATATAAAAACCCTTTCCGCTGTCGCCGGAACCAAGATTGACGAGGTGTTCTTGGGTTCTTGTATGACCAACATTGGTCATTTCCGCGCTGCCGGTAAGTTACTTGAGAAACAGAAAGGTGAACTGCCCACGCGCTTATGGGTTGCCCCCCCGACTAAAATGGATCAAACCCAATTAACCGAAGAAGGTTATTACAGCACCTTTGGTAAAGCAGGCGCAAGAATGGAAATGCCGGGGTGTTCGTTATGTATGGGTAATCAGGCGCGAGTGGCAGAAAATTCTACGGTAGTATCTACCTCTACAAGAAACTTCCCTAACCGTCTGGGCAATGGTGCCAATGTCTATCTGTCTTCTGCCGAACTGGCGGCCGTGTGTTCAATTATGGGTAAAATCCCCACATTTGAAGAATATATGCACTACGCCGAACAAATTAGTGAAACAGCAGAAGACACTTATCGGTATTTAAATTTTAATCAGATGGAAGCTTATACAGCCTAATGAACGTGCATGAAATAATTTGAGCATTTATATCCCCTCACCCCAACCCTCTCCCGGAGGGAGAGGGAGCAAGATGCCTAAGTTTTTTCATGAGCATTTCTAAGTCATTTTAAAAGCATGGCATAGCGACTTTATTTAGCGCTCCTAAATAAGCGTTATGCCCTATAACGTAAAGCATCATTTCTTTTAACCAAAATATCTGGAGCCGACTATGTCTATTTCAATGTACCAATCTTCTATTCCAGTCTTTATGCATCAACTGGAAAATCTTTCAAAAATTCTCGACAAGGCCAGTGTACATGCCGAATCCAAAAAAATTGATCCGGCCGTATTTATCAATGCACGTTTGGCACCTGATATGTATCCACTTTCCCGTCAGGTGCAAATTGCCTCGGATGTTGTAAAAGGCTGTGCTGCACGCCTTTCAGGGATTGAAGTACCCAGCTATAAAGATGATGAAACTACTTTTTCAGACTTGCAGGCTCGTATCGCCAAAACCATCGACTTTTTAAAAAGTGTCAATGCAGCGCAAATTGATGGCAGTGAAGAACGCACTGTTACCCTAATAATGCATGGTAAAGAAACCCACTTTGCAGGACAACCTTATCTACTTTATTTTGTGCTGCCTAATTTCTATTTTCACATCAGCATGGCTTATGCAATTTTAAGGCATAACGGTGTCGAAATAGGCAAAACGGATTTTATTGGAAGTTAGTAATAAGTGATCAATCAACATAGAACCAAGATCTTTAAACGTTAATCCCTAACAGGTTAACTCTGGTTTTTCGTGAGCTTTGATGATGGTAATATTTTTAATTCAACACCGATGATCGCAGTGTTTAATAGGCCCAGATTTTTTTCTTCACTGATTTGCATACCCATCACATAGAAAATAGGCATCCAAAACGGATTGATTAAAATACCGCCCATCACACTTTTCCAGGTTCGCTTCCAATTTTTTAAGGGATTAAAAGAGTCGGCAAGCGAATCCATGGGATTGTTGACAAAAACAGCGGTAATCGGCTGTAACACCGCTTTTTCATGCCTATCAAGCTGAGCCATGGATGCTAAGAGCTTTTTCTCCATTTTATGATAATTCATGCGGGCAAAGCTTGCAGAAACGGTAAACGTAAGCGCGACTAAAGGCAGAATAACAGTGGGTGGCGCTATAGGTGCAAAAGTTGAGGACAACATAACTACACCAAGACCTAAGATGAGCGCGTCTTCGCCTCTCTCTACATCCCGATCAATACCCTTTAAAATATCTACGATAGCATTTTCAAACGGATGGTTTAAATAACTTTTATTTTTTATCATAGCAATCAATTCACTTCTGGATATACTTTATTTATATATCCTCGCACTAAAAAATGTCAAGTTTGCGAATAAATAATGATGGGCTAAAAACCATAAGATTTATATTAAATTACTTTTTATTTGCTTTTTATTTACTTTTTTATAGCCTAAAACACCAAACATAATCCATGGTAACTATTCACTTTCCTCTGTAACTATTAAGTCTCTCTCTCTTTAAAAATAAGGTTAGGGGAGATTTTATTAGATAAAGCCACCGTAGCCCCAATGCCGTTAAGTTAAGCGCAAGTTATTTAAAAAATTGGAATGCAATCGCTTCAGCTATTGCCTGTAAAAACAGCTAAAGCGGTTTTACTCCAGTGGGTTGCTTAAATTAACAATCGCGCTCCTAAAACCGCATCCACTAAACGGTTTTAGGTGCACTAAAATCTATTATTTTTTCTACCTGTAGCGTAATTAGGGTTCTTTCTCTGGCATAGTTGTGGTGCGCGATGCACACCCTCAGCTAAACAGTAATATTGCGAAACTTGGCGGGTGTTATTTATTGCGAGTTACCTAACATCTCCAATTGTTTAACCTAAACGTCATTTCGTAGTGCAAATTATTATCTTGTACCAGTCATAAATAACAACTATCTGCATTTTTCAGTATTGTCTGAAACCATTGATTTTATGAAGAGCAGATTTTTCTGTTAATTCTAAAAAAAATCACTTGAGCTTAGCGCTGACAAAAATAGTAAGAATATCCTTGATAAGTTATTTCTGATTATTGCCTGTGAAGGTGTTGATTCCAATCGACCTAAATTGCTCCTAACCATAGGCTTACCACAAAAAAATTAACTGAAAGTGGTCAATAGGCTGCCATAACTTCTGAACCGGCGGCAAAATTGGACTAACGGTGAGAGATGGTAGGCGGGTGTCATTTTCTAAATTGGTATCAGAGGGGCATTTGGGAGATGAGGCTAAAACTCAAAAAATAATATCGTAAAAGTGGGCATCCTTAACAGAAGCCCAAAAGTAGTTTGACCATTAATAAACACCCTACAAAAGTTATTGGATGTACTGCGAATATCAATAGCTATTCGGCAACTCTTATTAAGCGTCTGATACTGACTCAAAAATAACTCATAATTATTTTTTTTCGCCTATTCATAATTAAACGTCACCTAATAAATGCTGCCAGACAGCTAAAAATAACAGCTAGATAACGATAACCAACTGTTCAATAATAATTTTTGATAAACCGATGCGTAAAAATAATGGCTGGTATTTTAATAAATCCTCAATAGTAATCTTATTAAGGCCTATGTATGATTACCCTTATTATCGACAGGTTACAGGTTTTATTGAAACGGTTTGCGTATAATGTCATAAACTCATTAAGTCTGGTAGAGTAGTTTCCCGTCCCAGAGGTACTGAGCTAATAAAAAATTAAATTCGTCACCCAAGGACATCATGCTTCTGTTATCACTTTGTAGTGTGTCCAAGAAAACCGCTTTAAGTGCCGCTAAACAAAGCCTAACAGGGCATACAACCTTACTAACCCACACATAACACAATGACACTAACTACACGTTTTGCCCCCAGCCCAACCGGTTATTTGCATGTCGGCGGTGCCCGTACCGCTTTATTCTCATGGCTTTATGCTCGCAAACATGGCGGAAAGTTTATTTTACGGATTGAAGATACCGACTTGGAACGTTCAACGCAAGAATCGGTTAATGCCATTCTGGAAGGCATGTCGTGGCTGGGTCTGGATTATGATGCCGGGCCTTTTTATCAAACCCATCATTTTGATCGGTATAAAGAAATTATCCAGCAGTTATTGGTGCAGGGTGATGCCTATTATTGCTACTGTAGCAAAGAGGAACTGGAGCAATTACGTACCGAGCAAATGGCTAATAAAGAAAAGCCGCGCTATAACGGTAAGTGCAGGGGATCAGACGAGTCACAACTTGACAGAGAACCTGTGATTCGCTTTAAAAATCCGGTTGATGGCGTAGTTACCATTACTGACTTGGTTAAAGGCGATATTGTGGTTGCCAATAAAGAACTGGATGATTTGATTATCGCCAGGGCTGACGGCACACCCACCTATAATTTAACAGTTGTTGTCGATGATATGGATATGGAGGTCACTCATGTTATTCGTGGCGATGATCATATTAACAATACTCCCAGACAGATGAATATTCTTAAAGCGCTGGGTGCCGAGCTTCCAAAATATGCGCATTTACCCATGATTCTGGGTGCTGACGGCGCACGCCTGTCAAAACGTCACGGAGCTGTCAGTGTGATGCAATTTCGTGATGACGGCTATTTACCGGAAGCATTGCTTAATTATTTGGTGCGTTTGGGCTGGTCTCATGGCGATCAAGAAATATTCTCTATCGATGAGATGGTTGAGTATTTTGAACTGGATGATGTCAATG
>JBAXUR010000012.1:0-44391 GCA_037129595.1 Methylococcaceae bacterium
CGCGTTCGATTCCTGTCACCGTCATGGTAGCCTGATTCACGTCCATGATCTTGCCGTCGGTGCTGATTGTCACCAAGGGATCAAGACTCGCTTCAAGCAGGCTGCGGGCATAGAACGCAGTATCTTTCAGTTTCGCTTCCGCTAACTTGAGTTTAGTCACATCACGCGCCGCTGCAAACACCCCGGCGATTTCGCCTTGCGGATTGCGGTAAACACTGGCGTTGTACAACACGTCGGTCACCATGCCGGAAACATGGCGGATAGCCAGTGGATAATCAGTAACAGTGCCTTGTGTGAAGACCAACTGATAGCCTGTCCGGGCTAAATCCGGTTCGGTAAAGTAAGCAAAGAAATCACTGCCGATGAGTTGGTCGCGTTCGATTCCTGTCACCGTCATGGTGGCCTGATTCACGTCCATGATCTTGCCTTCGGTGCTGATTGTCACCAAGGGATCAAGACTCGCTTCAATCAGGCTGCGGGCATATTGAGAGGCGCTAGGTAAAGATAAGGCGCGGGGCGTAACCCACAGCATCAATATGGCAGTGGCGACCGAAATAATCGCTGTAAAAGCTTTGATCCAGCCATCCAGCCAGTATAAAGGTATCCAAATTGTAATAGCTGACAATAAATGTGTGGTTCCGCAAGAGATAATAAATCCGGCAAACAGGGCAAGCATCCACGCATAAGGCAAGTCTTTGCGCTGTCGTATAAAATAGATGAGCGTCAGGGGAATCGAATAATAGGCGAGTGCAATTAGCAAATCCGAGCTAACGTTTAGCCAGAGTAATAAGGGTCTCCATGACAAGCAATAGCCGTGTGGAATAAGTTCTTTAATACCAAAAAAATCAATGAGTGATTGCATTTTGTCAGGTGTCGGATGAAAAGCGGGCTTTTAAGTTAAGCGGTAAGCTGAACAGGCTGAGTATCAAGATCAGTCGGTTTGATGCGGCCATTAGACGATAATTGGCAACACAGGCATGTGCAATCCTGCTGAGCACTTGACGGTTCGATAGGTACAGTCATTGTCGTACTACATGCAAAGTGACAAGTAGTAAAGATGCCAGATCTTGCCAAAGTAGAAACGGATACTCATTCGCCGAAGGGAACCAAGATATAGGTATGAAAAAATTCATTGGGTCGTGTTATAAAATGGGCATGGTAATATCCCTCGCAAATGGACTATCGCTGTTGATGCAATAGCCAAAACTGAACTTGCTTCATTAAAAGGTGCCGAAATTAATTTCATGAGTAAAAAAGTGACATTATGGGCGAAACTTATTTTTTATGGGCTTTGAATTGGTAAGTGGCTGATTTTAAAAATTACAAAAGGGTGTTTAAATTCATTCCCTACTATAAATAGTTTGGGTAGAAACGTCCCCTACTTGTAACGGCTTACATTTGAAAACACTTGTGTTCGAATTTAACGCAGATTTTAGCTCACAATAACTATAAATGAAATTGCAATATGTCGCAAAATTGCCTGCCGTAAAGCGGACGGTCGTGACGGTCTCTTAATGGCCGAGAGCTGGCGGTCAGTAGCAACTAAAAATCAACACACTCCCGGAGTGGCTTGCTTTGTATTGCACTGCTTACGGTAAATACTGTATCGGGTTACTGGCAATTTCGCGTGCTGCCAGAAATTGGGCGTAATAGTTACGGGAGGCAAAACCGAAAGCAGGGCCGTCGTAGGTATCTACGATACGGACAAAATCACGGCCGACTTGGTTTTGAGCCCGTTTCATGCCGCCTATGCCGTGGTTGTAAGAGGTAATCGCTGCCGGCCAATCACCTAGTTTGCTGTAGGCGTAACTTAGATAGTGGGCCGCGCCTATGGCGGAAGCAAAAGGATCGAGGCGTTGATCAACTCTACCGCCGGCAGGCATGAAAGTTTTCGCTGCGCCTTTGGTGAATTGCCACATGCCCACGGCACCAGCTGAGGATTTAGCTGAGGGTTGAAACGAGGATTCGACATGGGGCAGGTAGGCCAAATCTTCCGGCAAGCCGGCATCGCGGAATATTTTTCTAAACTGCCTGTCGTAGCGGTGACTGATCTCAAGTCCGTGTTGGAAACGTTCGCGCGTGCCGCGTTGCGATCGCACTCGATCAGCGGCACCGTTCAATACCTTGTTAAGCGGCCTGCCGTTACTGGTTAGTTTAGCCATTATTTGCCGTTCGTTGGCATTTAACGGTACGTTGAAGCGCACTTTGCTCTCTAGAATCTCTAATTGGGCTTTCCAGAACTCGCGGCGTTGACTGATCATTTGCTTTTGTTCGCTGGTCAGACTTTCGTCAACAAAGCCGGGCACCACCATGACTTCGTAGATCACATCCAAATAACGGTCGTCATGAAAAGCGACTTCCGAGCGATGCCACACCGCATAGGTTTTACGCCAAAAGGCTACCGCAGGTTCCAGTTCACCCGGTTTTTGAAACGCACCGGAACGAGTCCCCGATCTATAGCCGTTTTGCGGTAGAGTGGTGCGGGGCTGAGTAGTTATTGGGTAGGCTGGGGTGTTGTCGCGTTGAACACTAGGCGCATGACTGCTACAAGCATTCAGCATAAAGGCAATCGTCGGCAAAAGCCAAATTCGTATCATTAATCGATTCATTTTGTAGTGCTAATGTGTTTAGAGGTAGAGCAGTTTTATTTATATTCCCTCACCCCAACCCTCTCTCGGTGGGAGAGGGAGCAAGATGCCTAAGCTATTTCGTGCGTATTCCTTATTCAATAAGCCCTTCTGCTTCCATGGCTTTTTGCACGGCGGGACGCTCTGAAATTTTATCAGCATATCTTGCCAGTGCCGGCCAGCGGGAAATGTCAATATTAACATAGTGCCCCCAACTTAGCGTGACGAATAAATAAGCGTCAGCCACGCTGTAGTGTTCTCCGAGCAAATAAGGGTGTGATGCAAGGTGTTCTGCAACGGTCTCCAGACGTTTTATCAAAAGGTCAGTCGCCAGTTCTTTAGCGGCTTCCGGGGCGACAGGATTAAAAAGGGGTGAGAAGCTTTTATGTATTTCGGTTGAGATAAAATTTAACCATTGTTGTAATTGATAACGTTTGAAGGTGCCCTCTGGCGGAATCAATTTTTTACCAGGTACCAGGTCGGCAAGATACTGGACAATGGCAGGGCCTTCAGTGAGAGTATTGCCGTCATCAAGTATCAGCAGAGGTACATAACCATTGGGATTTAAGTGCTTGAAGTCTTCGTCCGTTTCGGTGAGTTTGCTTGTTAAATCCACTTTAATCAATTCAATGGGCAGTTCTGCTTCGCAGGCTATGATATGGGGTGATAGTGAACAGGCGCCGGGGCTGTAATAGAGTTTCATGGTTTATTCCTCTTGGGTTGTGGAAGCTTAAATCAATCTTTGGTGACTTCAATCTGAATGGCAATATTAACGTCATCACCCAGTTTGGGGGCATATTTGTCTACACCAAAAGCTGAGCGTTTGATGGTGGTCGTTGCATTTGCACCGCAGGTGTTCTTCATGTTAATCAGGTTTAGTCCGCAATAAAAATGATTTACTGTCAGATGCACAGGTTTGGAAATGCCGTGCAGTGTTAATACACCATCTGCGGCAACGAGTTGGTGTTTATTAAAGTGCAGCTTGTCTGAGGTAAACTTAATCTGAGGATAGCGATCAGCGTTCAGAAACTCCTTGCCGCGTAAATGTTTTTCCAGTTCAGCCAGTCCGGTGCTGATCGAAGCCGTTTCGATAGAAATTAAAATATATCCGGTAGCTGATTCAGGGTCAAGTAACACTTTTCCGCTGGTTTGATTAAAACGACCCCGTTGCACTGAAAATCCTAGATGATTTATCTCAAAGCTTGGAAAAGTATGTCTTGGATCAACGGTATAAGAATCGGCCGCCGTGGCGGAAAAGCTTAAGGTATTGCCAATAATCAGTGCAAGGATGGTCTTTTTCATAAGGGTTCCGATAGGATGTTTTTTAAGTTAACGCTGCTTTGGGCATAGCGGCTTTAGCGACTATCGCTAACCAGGGTTGTTCATGGTTGGGTTTGCCTAACGGGCGGTAATAATAATCAAGTATTTCAAATCCTGCTTTTTCCAGAAATAGCTGGCTGGTTTCAAATTGCATGTAATGGCCATAGCGTTGGCCTGACCAACCTTCGTCATTCCCGCGAGGATTGGATAAAAATAAAATACCACCGGGCCTTAACGCGTCGTACAAATCAGCAAGAACGCGTGGTAATTGTAGGCTGGGAACATGAAACAAAGAGGCATTGGCAAAAATGCCATCGAAAGCGTGTGTGGGCAATTCCAGGCTAAGAAACTTTTGCTTAAGAATAAGGCAGCCGGTGTACTGGCGAGCCATGTTACAAAATACTTCGCTACCATCCAGACCGACTGGCCTGTGTCCTAATGATTTAAAGTAGCTTACATCTCTTCCAGGCCCACAGCCAAGGTCTAAAATATCCAGTGTTTTATCTTTTGGAAAGGGCGCTAAAAAAGCGGCATAGTTTTGAGTGACATCGTGGTCTTTTGTCCCGCTCCAAAACGCTTCTGCATTTTGATTATAGTGTCCCAACGTTACCGTTTCTATCACAATCAATTCTTCATTTCTTCGTTCCATAATCATCCTTTTTAGTTCTGTAACTTATGTTACGCAAGCTATAATTGAAGCGTGACGGGGTTTGTAACCCCGTTACTTACGTTTTGAAAGTTATTTAAGCCTTCAAACGTTTCGGTCCGGGTTGCAAACCCCGACCGGCATAGTCCATCAGCGCCTTTTGTGTGTATTACGCAGTTTAACTATTCAGTCCCCTCTTTGACAAAGAGGGGTTAGGGGAGATTTTATTAGATAAATCCCCCTCAATCCCCCTTTTTCAAAGGGGGAGGTGAATACTTATGTTTTAGGGTATCCAGTGCATTGAAATCGTTATAAACAAGGGCAGGTTCGGTATTTAAGAATACATTTTTATTTAATTGATCCAAATAAATGGCGTTTAAGGTGACTGTTTCATACAGCCAATAATAGCGGTCTGACTCGAAGATGCTATATCGGCAATTGTAGCGGCATTGTATCCATTGATTATCTAAAGAACCGATTGTCTGGGGAGACTGATCCGCTTTTGCATCGCGATAGGCAAGAACGTTGTCGGCTAAATTGACTTGAAAGCGATCAAACAACAGAGTTCCATTCGCGTCCAGCGCGTATTTTACGCGAGTACCTTGAATGTCATCACCGTGCTGATCAATGACGCATTGTTGGTTGAAAACATAAACAGCAGGTGGAAAGGTCAGAGCATAGCTATCCGGACTATTGGCTCGCAACCTTTCATGAGCTTCGGTTCGTTGGCTTTTATCCCATTGTTTAATGATGATTTGTAAAATTAACACGTACGTTTTTCCGGTAATAAATGCTTAAACAGGCTGTATGGTGCCATCGTTTACATTAACACTAAAGGCGCGGCCAAAACCCATCACGTAGCGTCCGCTTTCAGGGTGTAAGGCGAATAAATGAAAGTCTGGTAAGGCGCGTAATATGCCAACCACTTCGCCAAACTTATCCTGCAAGTCGTGTAGACGCTCCGTGTAACCAGCATCGTCCCGGACTATTTCTTGTACGCGACAGTTTAATACGGCACGTTCTCGTGCAAAAAGATTACGGGACTCAGCTTCCTGACGTATAAACAGAATGGATGCCAGCGGGTTATTCAGTAAATTGGCGGTATGGCAAGCCATCTCACTGACAAAGATATAAAAGACGCCCGTGTTGTCACGTACAAAAGGGGCATAACTGACATCAGGAACACCCGTTACTGAAGCGGTCGACAGTAGGAGTGTTTGTTGTGATGCCAGAAGTTCATAATAACGCTTGCTAATGTCTTCAAGTGCTTGCGTGCTTATTTCAGTCATGGTGTTTTTTTGGATTGTAATCGCGAAAATCAAGGTCTGGAAAAATGTTATCCATGATTTCCAGAGCGGTCAAATAACGTTCGTTTATTCTGTTTTTACGGATACAGTCGTGCAAATAGTTAAATCTGGCAAGGTGATCTGTGATGCGTTTAGTGGCATACTCGATCGTGGTGCCGGATTTCATGATAAACGGCCAGTCAGATGCTTGTGCCAGTAAAATGGATCTTGCAGCCTGATTTAAGGCGCGGGTCTGTAAGGGACTGACGGTTAAACCCTGAAGATCTGAGGCCAACTTTTCCATATCCGCTTCGGCCTTGTGCAGAAATGGATAAATCCAGTCATTGGATTTATTAATCCAATAACTGGAATAACCTTGATCACCCCAGGTTGATGCGGAAGGTGTGGCTATCTGCTGGCTTGTTTGTTGTTTTAAATAATCACCACAACTGAGGGTCTGAACGTTATTGGTAGTCTCACTGGCCAAACGAAGTACCGATTCCAGCCAATGCGGGCCTTCAAACCACCAATGCCCAAACAGTTCGGCATCGTAAGGCGCTACGATGATTGGCGACCTGTCCATGGTGGCGCTAAGCGTATCAATTTGCTGTTGACGTTTGTTGATAAAATCCTGGGCGTGTTGCTGTGTTTTGGCTAACGCTGTTTGGGGATTATAGAGTTCTTTGGGCAAATCTTTGCCGGTTACGCGATAGTATTTGATGCCGGTATTGATACGGATTTCGCCATCAAGAATATAGGGAGCGATATAATCAAAATCAAGATCGAAACCGATATCGCGGTAGTATTCGCGGTAATCGAAATCGCCAGGATAACCTTCTTGAGCACTCCAAACTTGGCGGGATGATTCCTGATCACGCCCGAAAGCAAAAACGCCATTGCCGCAATCCAGTGGTGCATGGACACCGTTACGGGGCGACTCGGTTGCATCCATAATGCCGTGGGTATCGACAAAAAAGTAGTGGATACCGGCTTCCGCCAATAACGTTTCCACGCTCGGGTAGTAAGCGCATTCAGGTAGCCAAAAACCGGTCGGTGCGAAGCCGAGATGGGTGCTAAAGGTATTAACACCTACGTTAATCTGATTCCGCACGGCTGTTTCGCTGATATTGAGTAAGGGCAGAAAACCGTGCGTTGCTGCGCAGGTGATTAATTCAAGCGTCCCTGCTGTGTGATGTTTTTTAAATGCGGTTAATAAATCACAGTTATAGTGATGCTGATAAGTGTCCAAGGTGTTTTGAAAGAAATCGAGATAATACTGTGCCAGTTTTTGAAACTCAGGTTGGTCTTGCGTTCTGATGATTTCTTTTTCGGCCAGTTCCAGTAATTTATGTAGATACTTTAGATAGCGTATCTTTAACAACTCATCACGCAACATGGCAATTAGCGTAGGTGATAGCGAGAGTGTCAGCCTATAATCCACCTTGTCTTGTTGCAGTCGATCAAGTACGCCGATTAATGGAATATAGCATTCGGTAATGGCTTCGAACAACCAGTTTTCTTCAAAAAAGCTCTCGTGCTCCGGGTGTCGCACATAAGGAAGGTGCGCGTGGAGTATAATACTAAGAAATCCTGTTTTCATGCGACTACTGATTAATACCTTGGCCGGAGGCGCTGTTATTTTTGTAAAAATAGGTTTTTCGACTGGCAATGACGGGCTGTGGCGTAGACTTAACCCCTATCGGGCTGCCTTTTGCTGGTGGCGGCATTACTTTTCCTGGTGGAACATGGGTGATGTTGGAAGAAGCCAATGGCGCCTGGCTGTTATTTTGATAGCGATTGACTAGGGTTGCGCTATAAGTGGTTTGATGTGTATGCCAAGGTAAGGCAATGTTTTTTTGGGCTTGGGCGCCCTCAACAGCAACGTCAAAGTAAGGCTTTTTTTTGAGTGTATCGGTAAGGTTATCAGGCTCCGAATAAATTCTTAATGTTAGTTGATGGTCGGGATCAGTTTTTTGCGTTCTGCCTGATGTGTCATTGCCTATATTCCAGTAGGCATAAAGATGATCGGGATCTACAGGCAAAAGTACCAGATTTTGCGTGTTGTTGGATGCGCTGGGCGCGAAGTCCAGACTGATTTCTTCGCTGATTTGAAGTATTTCCTTTGAGGAAAGTGGGGATTGACAAGCAGGGGTTGCAATTTCGACGGAAAAAATCGGTGTAAATGCTAAATTAATTTCGTGGCTTATTTGAAGCATTTCTTCAGTGGAAAGCATGGATTGGGGCTTATATTTTGAATTCGAAAATTTCATCGCCCGCCTTAAACCGTTACTGTGACTTATTTAAAAATCGGCCCTACAGCCATGTTATTAAATTGAGTGTTTGTTTATCTCCTAAAGCTGATTTTTAAAAGCAATCACGATGCTAAGTATACGTGGTAAATTGAGCGCTATCATCCCATTTTTTATAAAAAACATTAAAACTTGTCGATTATTTTTGCAGCAGTCCAAAGAAATCAGGCTCGATTGATTAGCTCAATTACGTTATTGTATTTCGTTGCAAGAATGCCCGATAAAAACAATTTATTAATTTGCCACTACATAAGCCCATGACAGTTCCGTTAGATATTATAGACATAAAATACTTTCTTGATGAAGATATAGGTTCCGGTGACATAACGGCTGCCATTATTCCTGAAGCAGCTCAAGCGCTTGCAGAAGTGGTTACGCGGGAAGATATGATCGTGTGTGGTCAGGCATGGTTTGATGCGGTATTTAAGCACCTGGATGCCAATGTGATTATTAGTTGGCTGGTAGCAGAAGGCGAGGCCGTTAAAAAAGATACGACGCTATGTAAAGTGAGCGGTTTGGCGAGAGGTTTGCTAACCGGTGAGCGGTCGGCGTTAAATTGTTTGCAGCTTTTGTCGGCAACTGCAACGGTTTCAAGGCTCTATGCGGATGCGGTTGCCGGTACGGGTTGCAAAGTGCTGGATACCCGTAAAACCATTCCGGGTCTGAGAAATGCGCAAAAATATGCAGTGGCCTGTGGCGGTTGTTATAACCATCGCATTGGTTTGTATGATGGTATCTTAATCAAAGAAAATCATATTATGGCGGCAGGCTCTATCACTCAGGCAATTGCAACGGCAAGAAAGCTAACGACGGTGTCAGTTGAAGTGGAGGTTGAATCCATGCCGGAATTGGTTGAGGCACTTGCGGCAAAACCAGACCGTATTATGCTGGACAATTTTAGCCTTGACGAGTTGCGAGCGGCTGTAAAATTGACTGCGGGCGCTATAGCGCTTGAAGCATCCGGCAATATTGACCTTAATAATATTAAAACCGTTGCAGAAACCGGCGTTGATTACATTTCCATTGGTGCCTTAACCAAGCATGTCAAAGCCGTTGATTTATCGATGCGCATAAAATTGGTGAGTTAGTGCAATCGCGAATGTAGGGGCAATCCTTTGTGATTGCTCAAAACATAACATTTAAAACAGGTGATAGTGATGGTTGAAAATCCTGAAGCATTATTTAAACAAATCAGTCATGGCGTTTATGTGATTGGCGTTACTGACGGCACTCATCAAAATGTCTTTACGGCGGCGTGGGTCATGCAGGTTTCTTTTAACCCGCTTTTGCTGGCAATTAGTATTAATCCTGAGCATTATTCTTATCAGTTATTGCAAGCGGGTGGGGTTTGTACGGTTAATGTGTTGGGGCAAAAACAATATGCCATCGCCGAGCATTTTGGCCGTTCAGCCAACGATAAAATGACCGGCTTCCAATGGCAAACAGATAAAACAGGAGCGCCGATTTTATCGGAAAGTCTGGCTTATTTTGATTGTCAGGTCAGTCATTACGCCGATGCCGGTGATCATAAAATCGCAATTTGCAACGTCGTTTCGGCGGCCCTACTTAATGAAGGGCGTTCGTTGTTGTATAACCAAACGGATGATATGGATGGGAGTAGCGAATTATACGAATAGGCTTGGTTGACTTGTTGTTTGGTTGCGTTGGTAAAGCGGCTTCTTCGGTCTCCTGCTACTAACTTGTTGAAAAAACAGGACGCCCTGCCATAGCGGGTAGCCTATTTTTTAACAGCTGAGTTGTTACAATTAATGTTATGAAAAAATGGAGATCGGCGAATGAAATTTCTGCATGGACTGGATAACGATCTGAAAGTCGCGTTACTGTCCCAGTTACGCGATTTGTGGACATATACCAGCACCGCACTGGAAGGTAATACCCTGACCTTGGGTGAAACGGCATTTGTATTGGCGGAAGGTTTAACCATATCTGGCAAACCACTAAAAGACCACAGCGAAGTTGTCGGTCATGCCCGCGCGATTGAATTACTCTATCGCTTGCTTGATCGCAATGATCTGGTTAGCCAAGATGATTTATTCTTGTTGCACCGTGCCGTACAAACAGCGATTGTCGTCGATATTTATCAACCGATTGGTGCATGGAAACGGGAGTCGAACGGCACCAATGCCTTGACACTTGAGGGTAAACAGACGTTTATCGATTACGCAGCACCAGTGGATGTACCAGTATTGATGATGGAATGGTTGGTAATGTTGAATGACGCATTAAACGCCCCGTTAAATAAAGAGGCAGCTTTGACAACTTATATTAGCCTGCATCAAGCCTTTGTGCGCATTCATCCCTTTGCCGATGGTAATGGCCGGATGGCGCGACTGGTAGCGAACTTGCCGGTTTTAAAATCCGGTTATCCGCCTATTTTAATTGACCGAGCCCGGCGACGCGATTATTTGCAATGCCTTTCGGCTTATGATCTTCAAGTCGGCCCCGCCCAAGCAGGTAAGGCATTATTACCAGAATCCGCGTTACGGGACACTTTTCAAAAGTTCTGTCAGGACTGTTGGCAAGCTTCGCTGGATTTGGTCGCTGAGATGAAAGAGCGGCAACAAGTCCGTAGCGTTGAGCGCAGATAGTAATTTTACCAGAGACTTCTGGTGGAATGCAGGGGTTGAAAGAAGAAGCAGGAAACTTCGCTAATAATTCTGACCAGAGTTATTAGCGAAGCCTCCTGCTTCCTGTGCTTTGCATTGCGATGGTATTTGTTTTTATCTTCAAAGACATGCGCCTTATTAAACTGGCGTGCGAACTTGGCAACCGGGTTTTGAATGGGTGCATAATCTATTTTGTCAGGATTGTTACGTTGTTTCATGGTTTACCTCTTATAATAGTCAAAAGTACGTCTAACTTGACGTGTATTAATATAGCGACTCTGAGTAAAAAAAGCTTGTGAAATTCAAAAAAGATTTTGACGTGATTGTGGTGGGCGGAGGTCATGCGGGTACTGAAGCCGCTTTGGCGGCCGCTCGTAGTGGTGCGAATACATTGTTGTTGACGCAAAACATAGAAACCTTGGGGCAAATGAGCTGCAATCCTGCGATTGGCGGTATAGGCAAAGGCCATTTGGTTAAAGAGATTGATGCTTTGGGCGGGATTATGGCGAAAGCGATTGATCTTGGCGGCATTCAGTTTCGTATATTAAATGCCAGCAAAGGCCCCGCAGTTAGGGCGACTCGCGCTCAGGCAGATCGCATGTTGTATAAGCAGGCGGTTAGAAGTACGCTGGAAAATCAGCCTAATCTGGCATTATTTCAGCAAACGGTCGCTGATTTAATCGTGGTCGGCAATAAAGTAGTCGGTGTTAAAACCCAAATGGGCTTAAATTTCATGGCGAAAGCCGTGGTATTAACAACCGGCACCTTTTTGGGCGGTAAGATTCATATCGGTTTGGAAAATTATAGCGGTGGCCGTGCTGGTGATCCGGCCTCTATTGCTTTGGCTGACCGTTTACGCGAATTACCGTTCCGCATTGACCGCTTAAAAACCGGAACTCCACCGCGTATTGATGGCAGAACTATCGATTTTAGTAAGTTGGAAGAACAGCACGGAGATACCCCTGTACCTGTGTTTTCTTTTATGGGCCGACGTGAACAGCATCCCAGACAAATACCTTGTCATATCACTCGCACCAACAATCAAACCCACGATATTATCCGTGCGGGTCTGGATAGATCGCCACTTTACTCAGGAGTTATTGAGGGCATTGGGCCGCGATATTGTCCGTCGATTGAAGATAAAGTCGTCCGTTTTGCCGATCGGGAATCGCACCAGATTTTTGTCGAACCGGAAGGTTTGGATACCCATGAGATTTATCCAAACGGTATTTCCACCAGTTTGCCGTTTGATGTGCAATATGAATTTGTGCGCTCTATGTTGGGTTTTGAAAATGCCGAAATTATCCGTCCGGGTTATGCCATAGAATATGACTTTTTTGACCCTCGGGATTTAAAAATGTCGCTGGAAACCAAGCACATGGACGCCTTGTTTTTTGCAGGGCAAGTGAATGGCACCACGGGTTATGAAGAAGCCGCCGCGCAAGGTTTGATTGCGGGACTTAACGCAGCGCGTTTGGTTATGGGCTTGGAAAGTTGGTGTCCTGGTCGTGATGAAGCCTATATCGGTGTAATGATCGACGATCTGATTACCTGTGGCACACAAGAGCCGTATCGCATGTTTACCAGTCGTGCCGAATACCGTTTATTGTTACGGGAAGATAATGCCGATTTGCGCTTAACCGAAAAAGGCCGTGAATTAGGCTTGGTTGATGATGAGCGGTGGCAAGCTTTTCAGATTAAACGTGCCGCCATTTCCGGCTTGCAGGATGACTTAAAAAAGAAATGGGTCAGGGCAGACACTGAAGAAGCCTTGCAGGTTGCAGAAATCTGGGGTAAGCCGTTGCTAAAAGAAGCCAGTTTGATGGAATTACTGCGTCGACCCGAAGTGGATGTAGAGCGGTTGCTGTCATTTTTGGAAGGCGGCGAGGCGATTACCGAGCAGGTCGGTGAGCAAGTTGAAATTCAGGCTAAATATGCAGGCTATATCGTCAGGCAGCAAACTGACATTGACAAGGCGCTGCGTTACGATCATTTACGACTCCCGGATGCCCTTGATTATACGGGTGTACCCGGATTGTCCAACGAAGTGAGCCAAAAACTTAAAGCGCAGCGCCCGGAAACGTTAGGCCAAGCCTCACGCATTCCTGGCATGACTCCCGCTGCCATTTCCCTGTTGTTGGTTTATTTAAAAAAGAAAAGTGCCTAATGGAAACGTGTAGAAAAATTTTGGTTTCCGGTCTTGAATCGCTTAATCTGTCGATTGATGAAGGCAAGGTAGAGCAACTACTGGGCTTTATAAAACTGCTTGAAAAGTGGAATAAAGCTTATAATCTGACCGCCATACGAGACAGGGAAGATATGGTGCGTCTGCATTTACTGGATAGTCTGGCCATTGTGCCTTTTATTGAAGGCAAGCGGGTGATTGATATAGGTACCGGTGCTGGCTTACCGGGTATTCCGCTGGCGATTTACTTACCGGATGTCGAGTTTGTTTTACTGGATAGTAATGCCAAGAAAACGCGCTTTGTACAGCAGGCAATAATCGACTTAAAGCTGGGTAATGTAGGTGTCTGTCATAATCGTGTGGAACAATATCACCCTGAAAAAGGTTTTGATACGGCCATTACCCGGGCGTTTGCCGGTTTATCTGATATAGTGCAATTAACCGCGCACTTGCTTAACAAGGATGGCGTGTTGTTGGCAATGAAAGGACAAGCACCTGATGTCCCGGAACTGGAATCAGCCATAACAACGCTAATCCCTGTCAACGTTCCAGGAATAACCGCAGAAAGATGTCTGGTTAGAATACAATTGACTCAAGAATCCGAGGTAAGTTAGTGGGAAAAATAATTGCCATATCCAATCAAAAAGGTGGCGTAGGAAAAACGACAACCTGTGTGAATTTGGCGGCATCTTTAGCGGCTGCCAAACGTCGGGTGTTGTTGGTGGATCTTGATCCACAAGGTAATGCAGCAATGGGATGTGGCGTAGATAAACAGGAAGTTAAATATTCCAGTTATGATCTATTAATGGAAGATGTGCCGGCGGCAGAAGCTGTTATTCATGTACCCACCATCGGCTTTTCGGTGATTCCCGGTAATGCCGACCTGACGGCCGCCGAGGTAAAATTAATTCATGCCGATCGTAAAGAACTGCGACTTGCTGATGCGTTAAAGCCGATAAAATCAGATTACGATTACATTCTGATAGATTGTCCGCCGTCTTTAAATATGCTGACTTTAAATGCAATGGTGGCAGCAGACAGTTTGTTGATTCCGATGCAATGCGAGTACTACGCACTGGAAGGCTTGTCGGCACTGATGAGTACGCTGCACAACATTCAAAATTCCGTCAATCCGGATTTACATCTGGAAGGTATTTTAAGAACCATGTATGACGATAGAAACCGTCTGACCAAAGACGTTTCCGAGCAACTGATCCGGTATTTTGGCGATAAGGTATTTAGAACCTGTATTCCAAGAAATATTCGTTTAGCGGAAGCGCCAAGTCATGGTTTACCCGCGCTAATGTATGATAAATCATCACGGGGAACTATCGCCTATATTGCTTTGGCGGGTGAAATGATCAGAAAAGATAAGGCATGAGTATAAAGAAACGTGGACTGGGTCGGGGGCTTGAAGCTTTGTTAGGTAATGCTTCTTCTCCGGAAGAAAAACAACCATTGCAAACTTTGCCGATTAACACCCTTCAGAAGAGTAATCATCTGTCATCCGTTGCTACAGATGCGGATGAATTAAAGGTAGTCGCCCCGGTTGTAAAAATACCGGATACCTTTGAGTCTGTTGCTACGCAAAAAATTGCCGAAAACAACGCTGAGATAATGGCTATTGAAGACAGTTGGCATGCAGGACGGTTAGCGGGCTTACAAGAACTGCCTGCGGTTCTTAAGGAAAGGGATGAGCGAGAAGCACTAGCGATTGCGTTAATCGAAACCCTTAAACAAGAAAATCTTAATTTGGTACAAGAAGCTGAAGATTTAAAAAAATTGATTGGTGAATTTGAAGTGATGGTTCGCCGACTTTAAATTAAGCTGATTTATTTAAAATAATAAATGACTTCCAATAAAACATCGCGGGGCTTTGCGCTATTTTCCTCGCGGGTTAGTTAATTAATAAAGAGAAAAAATGTCTTCAAACAAACGCGGATTAGGTCGGGGTCTTGATGCCTTATTGGGCGATGTTTCTGTTAAAGAGGAAAAACATCATCTGCAAACGCTGCCCATAGAATATTTGCAGCGGGGCAAGTATCAACCGCGTCAGGATATCAATCCTGAAAAACTACAGGAACTGGCTGATTCCATTAAAGCGCAAGGCATCATTCAGCCTATTGTGGTACGCCTGATTGCCTATGAAAAATACGAAATAGTGGCCGGAGAACGTCGCTGGCGAGCTGCGCAGATGGCTGGTCTGACCCAAGTGCCGGTAGTCATTAAAGAAATCGATGATCGAGCCGCTATGGCTATCGCGCTAATTGAAAATATTCAACGCGAAGACCTTAATCCCTTGGAGGAGGCTGAAGCGTTAAAACGCTTGCTTGATGAGTTTGAAATGACGCATCAGCATATAGCCGAAGCTATTGGCAAATCTCGAACAACCGTTACCAATTTACTGCGCTTAATGGACTTGCACCCTGATGTAAAAAAATTATTGCTGAGCAATCAATTGGAAATGGGGCATGCACGGGCACTGTTATCCCTTGATGGACTTAAGCAAGTAGCCCTTGCCAATAAAGTGGTTAAAGAGGGTCTAACGGTAAGAGTGACTGAACGATTGGTTAAAGAAAGCCACGCCGAGCCAAAAATCCACAAAGTTAAAGTCATTGATAATGATACCTTGCGTTTGCAGGATGATTTAACGGCAAAGTTGGGCGCTAAAGTTATTATCGATCATAAGGAAAACGGCTCAGGGAAATTAGTCATTGCCTATTCCAGTCTGGATGAGCTGGACGGAATTATCGAGCAGTTAAAATCACATCAATAAACAGGATTTTCCAAACCTGTTTAACGATCCTACTCGGTGTTATTTACTTTTAGCTAAACTTACGCGACAGCGCAGTCAAAATTAGACATAAAAGTCTCTTAGAGCACGGCGTTTAAATTCTCGTCATCATAAAGCCGTGTTTTTTTCCAGCCAACAAATTTGTCATCAAAAAATTCAATATCGTTATCAATTGAAACTTCATAACAAATTCTGAACAGCTTGGCGGTGCGAAACGCATGCAGCTCATCATCAGCAGTGACTTTCTCTACATTGCCCACCTGAAAAGTTTTATTTCTGGATTTACCGTTGCAAACCCAAAAAACCGTATAACACAGATAATTTTTATCTTTTCTATGATCATATTTGATGGTTCTGGACACGCCGGTAACGCCGGTAGTAGTTTTGTTTTTGGGCGGCTTAAGAAATCGTGTCTTACTGCCTTTCAAAACAATCAACATCTGGTCACGCCAAGTAATGGCTGCATTTAAAGACTTGTTTTTGTTGCCCCACAATTTATGAGAGAAATAACGGCTGCTTTCTTTGCCGCGTCTTACGATACGTACCTGAAAACCAAATACATCTGGCTCAGTTATATGCTTGTTTTTTGCCATAGAAAACCTCCTCGACAAGATCTATATTTTATATGAAGCTGGCAGCAAGACTTTACCGACCAACTTTGAAGCAATCCTGGAAATCCAAAGTAGCCATAATTTGTAATCCATTGATTACAAATTATGGCTAAAGTTGACATAAAAGCAAGTTAAAATTAACATTAATTATAACAACACTGGACAATTACCTACTAATTCAGTGTAGAATATACCACTAGCACTGAAACAGTGGCTAATAAAAAGTCCATAACCTTTTGCTTTTTCAATATTTTTGGAGACAATCTATGAGCGTATTAGTAGGAAAACAAGCACCTGATTTTACAGTTCCTGCCGTACTGGGCGATGGTCAAATAGTTGATTCATTCTGCTTTTCTGAAACAACTAGTGGTAAATACGCCATCGTATTTTTTTATCCGTTAGATTTTACGTTTGTTTGCCCAAGTGAACTGATCGCTTTGGATCATCGTATAGATGAATTTAAAAGCCGTGGCGTTGAAGTGGTTGCAGTATCTATTGACTCTCATTTTACCCACAATGCATGGCGCAACACGCCCATTAATAAAGGTGGTATTGGTCCTGTTCGTTACACAATGGCAGCTGATTTAACTCACTCTATTGTAAAGGATTATGATGTTGAGGTGGTTGGTGCCGGTGTTGCTTACCGTGGTTCTTTCCTGATTGATCGTAGTGGTGTCGTTCGTCATCAAGTTGTTAACGACCTGCCTTTAGGCCGTAATATTGACGAATTAATTCGTGTGGTTGATGCGTTACAATTCCACGAAGAGCATGGCGAAGTATGTCCGGCTGGCTGGAATAAAGGCGATAAAGGCATGAATGCAAGCCCTGCCGGCGTTGCAGAATACCTGGATAAAAATGCAGATAAACTGTAATTAAGCTTTAGGTTCAAGGTTCAAGGTTCAAGGCTAACACATAAACCTTGAACCTTTTGAATTAGTTCTGATTATTTTTTTCAGCGACATCAGTCAGTAATTTCTTTCTGACAAAAAAAGCGACTGCAATGGCACAAATAACGGGAATCTGATTAATCAGAGCAGCCATTAGACTGCCTTTAGCAACGAGTCCTGAAAAAACCAGCAAAAGCTTGACGCCTCCCCAGGCAAGCCAATAACCGATTAATCCTACGATAGCCCAATTAAAACGATGCTCACCCTTTTCTTTTGCGGTTAAATAAAACCAAACCAGTACAGCAATTCCGGCAAATATAGCTAAAAACGACATCTTTCTACCCCTTTTTAATTATTATGTTCATTTATTCCGGCTAGAATTTAACTAGCAACCGTGTTGCATGATATTCCATAATAGCCAATCATTACACTTTTTTAAAACCAGGAAAGCATTGTGGTAAAGCCAGTTAAAATTATACTATCCGTTATTGCGGCCGTTTCTGTTCTGCTAGTTATCACGATTTTTACCTTGCCCTTTTTCGTTGATCCGAATAACTTTAAACCTGAGATTGCCGCTGCTGTTAAAGATAAAACAGGACGGGATCTGATAGTAACAGGCGAATTAAAACTCTCAATCTTCCCCTGGCTAGGCGTTACTACCGGCCCAATGGCTTTGGGCAATGCCTCAGGCTTTCAGGAATACCCTTTTGCAACCTTGGAGGAAAGCGATATTAAGTTTAAGTTACTGCCGTTATTGGAAAAAAAAATTGAAATTAGCCGTATTGCCGTCAAAGGTCTGGTGTTAAATCTTGCAAAAAACCCACAAGGCATCAATAATTGGTCTGATTTAACCGCGTCCGATACGACAAAAACTACGCCATCACCGACTGCAAGCAATAACGACAAGCAGGATGAAAGCAATATGCCGGCGGTTTCAGTTATCGGTGGTATTGCTATAGAAACTGCCACGATCAACTGGGATGATCAGCGCTCAGGAAAACACCTGCTTATAAAAGACGTTAACCTTAATGCCGATAAATTTAGCTATGATCGGTCGGTTGCCGTTGACGTTTCTTTGGTTGTTTTAAATCCCGAAACAAAATTTACCGCAGCTATCAAGCTAACTACCGGGCTCACGGTTAATGAGAAATTGGATACCTTTGCATTAAGTCGTACAGATTTACAAACTACCACGCAAGGAGAAAGCAGTCTAGGAAAACCGCTAACGGCTGAGCTTACCGTTACCGATGTTGCGCTGGATAGAGCCCAACAAACGCTTAAAGTGTCCGGATTACAGCTTAAGTCACAAGAGGTAGTGCTTTCTGCCGAATTTACCGGTAATCGAATTAACAACACCCTCTCTTTTCAGGGCCCGGTTACTCTTGCTCCCTTCAGTCCGGTCAAAATCTTAACGCAACTGGATATCGCTGTTCCAGTTATGCAGGATACCAATGCCCTGAGTAAAGGGGCCGCAACTTTTACCCTGCTGGCAACAGAAAATTCGCTTGATTTGCAAAATATGGCAATAGCCTTGGATGATGCCCAGATTAAAGGCAGCACCCGTATTGCCGACTTTGCCGAGCCTGTTATCGCTTTTAATTTAACTGCGGATGATCTGGATGTTGATCGTTATTTGCCGCCGGTCGCTGATAAATCATCCAAACCCGTCACCAGTCCGGCTGTCGCTTTAGCCTCAGGCGCTTATGCTTTGCCAATAGAGACGCTAAGACAGTTAAATATTGACGGCCAAATATCCTTGGGCAAGCTTAAAGTGAATGGCCTGATCATGGAAGATATTCAGTTAAGTTTAAACGCGAACCAGGGGCTTATTAAAGCGCAACAATCCGCTAAAGCGTTTTATCAAGGTGCCTATAGCGGCAGTCTTAACGTTGACGCACGCAACCCAAAACCCATAGTGGCTTTAAACGAAAAAATAATCCATGTACAAATTGAGCCTTTACTTAAAGATTTTAAAGGCGAAGCCAAAATGAGCGGAGTAATTGACGCATCAGCACAGCTACAAGGGCAGGGCAATAATACCGCTGAACTTAAATCGTCACTCAATGGCAATTTAAGCTTTAAGCTTAAAGATACGGTAGTCAAAGGCTTTAACCTGCAAAACATGATTGATAATGCCAAAGCATTAATCAAAGAACCTGCAGCAACCGCCAATAATAAAAATGAGCAGACTTTATTTTCTGAAATAACAGGAACAGCAACCATAAACAACGGCCTGCTCCAAAACAATGATCTGGTTGCCACCGCTTCCAAAATACATATTAATGGCAAAGGCAGTGCGAACCTAAACACGGAGAAACTGGATTATAAGCTTAATGCCAGGCTCGTTAAGGCAGAAGCAACCCCCACGGAACCTGAACAGATTAATGACACACCCATCAATATGAGTGTTGCCGGCACTTTTGGCAAACCCACTTATACGCTTGATGTGGCCGCGCTATTAACGGATAAAAATAAAGCCAAGATAGAAGCGTTTATTGATAAGAATCAGGAAAAAATAGATAACATCGCGGACAAAATCGATAAAAAATTAGGGCCGGGCGTGGGTGATTTATTAAAAGGCCTTTTTAAAAAACATTAAAGCGCATTCATAGAAAGCCTTTTACTCTTAACCATGTAGGAGCGGCGTTATTCGCTCCTACAGTATTATAATTTTCTTATGAATTCGTCAGACTTCCAGCACCGCATACTCACTTGGTTCGATCAAAAAGGTCGAAAAGATCTGCCTTGGCAACAAGACCTTTCGCCTTATCGGGTATGGATTTCCGAAACCATGCTGCAGCAAACCCAGGTTACGACGGTTATTCCTTACTTTAATGCCTTCATGGAACAATTTCCTACCCTGGAATGTTTAGCAGAAGCACCCATCGATGAAGTTTTACATCGCTGGTCTGGTTTAGGTTATTACGCTCGCGCCAGAAACTTGCATAAAACGGCTCAGCTTATAGCGGAACAGGGTTATTTCCCCCAAATGCTGGATGAACTTATCGCCTTACCGGGCATAGGATTATCGACAGCAGGGGCTATCTTAAGCATCGCTTTTAAAAAAAGCCATCCCATACTGGATGGTAACGTAAAAAGAGTACTGGCACGCTTCAAAGCTGTTTCTGGTTGGCCTGGAGTCAGCCAGGTCAATAAACAATTATGGGCTATCAGCACGCACCTAACACCCGTAGAGCGTGTGGCTGATTACACTCAAGCCATGATGGATTTAGGCGCGACCGTGTGTACGCGCAGTAAACCAAAATGCGCCGATTGTCCTCTTGAAAGTCATTGTTTGGCCAGAATAACTAAAACCGTATCGGTATTGCCAACACCTAAACCGCCTAAAACCATACCGGTTAAAGAGCTTGTTTTCTTGTTGCTCAGTAATCATCTCAACCAGACCTTACTGGAAAAAAGACCCCCGACCGGAATCTGGGGCGGCTTATGGAGCCTCCCGGAATTTGACAGTATTGAATCAGCGCACGCGTGGTGTTTAACAAAAAACCGGACAGTTATTGATACACAAACGCTGGCAACCCGGCGCCACACGTTTTCTCATTACCACCTGGATTACACGCCGGTGCTTATGCAAACGGATAACCTTATAAATTTTGTGATGGAAGCCAATCAAACTGTCTGGTATAACGCTAACCAGATTAACACGCTGGGATTACCGGCACCGATTAAACTACTGTTGCAACAACATACACGAGGATGACAATGACTAGAATGGTTAAGTGCGTAAAACTGGGCATAGAGGCTGAAGGCTTTGATGAGCCGCCATTTCCGGGGCCGAAAGGACAGGAAATATATGAGAAAATATCTAAAACCGCCTGGAAAGAATGGTTAACCAAACAAACCATGCTGATCAATGAGAATAAATTGGCCAGTTTTGACCCAAAAGCCCGCGCTTATTTAGCAGAAGAAAGAACCAAATTTCTGTTTGAAGGTAATAACGAAATGCCTGAAGGTTATGTGCCGCCCAAGGCTTAAAGCCTAATTTTAACGAAGCGAGATAATAAGGCCTGGATTAGACCAGGCAGGCTTATAAAGCCTGTCTGGTGTGCTCTGTGCAAAGTGAAAGCTTACTCTTGAATAAAGACTTGATTGCTAGTCTTCAATTTATAAACCCTTAGCGGTATCTGGGTTGTGTTGCGGTGACTGTGCTTCCGGTATGGCCCGAATGTCAGGGTTTTGCTTGGGTATCACGGCGTTGTTTTGTGGCGCAACCTGTTTATGTTTATACGGTGATGCATAATAAGGAAAGTCCCGATCACCTAGGGGTCTTACAAACGTATAGGCGCCAGGAAATAGAATTAAAATATTACTGATTTTGGCAAACGCATCGTGCGGCTCCGGGATGGATGCCAAAGCCGTTAAAGGGCTCACACCTACAAATACTGCCGTGCCAACAAGGGTTGCGACCAAGCCCACTGGCCGGTAAATCAACACATCCAATAAAACAAAGCCTGGATCGGTTTTCTCGACGCTTTGCGATTGCGCAACTGCGGAACAGCTCATTACCGATAATAAAATAAAAAGGCTGATTAATTTTTTCATAATTTTTTGCTGTGTATGAGTCAAGTAATGGGTTAATAAGGTGTGAATCTAATCTAATTTTTAACCCTTGTCCAGAACGGTAAGCCAAACTAAACGGGAGTAAGGTAAAAATTCCGGTGATTTTACAACACAACAGTAAACCGGATAAAAATCATAATTTAGCCCGACTCACCACATAAGTACCGACTAATACAAAAAAAGTACCCGCCAACTTAGGCGAAGTAATCACCTAACCTAATAGTACATAGGCCAAAACCAGTGTTACTCTACAGACGGTTTTGTCCGTAAAACAAGTCCTCATTCGTTAAATCTGTCAATTTATCACCAACGTGCATCAAACCACCCGTTAGCACTTGGGCGGTTAAACCGCCATGACCGCGCATGGCATTATAACCACCGATGCCCAGTATTTTTTCCATTCTTGAGCAGGGATGGCAAAAGCCGGTTGTTTGAAAAACAGCCTCACCAATCCGAAATTTCCGGTTTTTTAACGCCAGTAAATTGATGCCTTTAATCACCAAATTACGCCGTAATAATTCGGGTGTAACGAGCTTACCCATAATCGATTCAAGTACGGCCAAATGCTCCCACTGAATTAATGTCACATGCCGTTTGCCGCTACTGCCGTTGTAACGGTCGCCTATCAAGCCGAAACGTTGATTGACCATGACTTCATTTACGGTGATCATGGGCTCACTTCGGGCTGGCCTGACACCTATCCATATAAGTTCTCCAGACTGTGGAAATCGTTGCATTAATTCCGCGATGCTTAAATTATTCACTGAACTTTTAACTGCTCTATCAATGCCTTAATTGTTGATTCCTGAGCCATGATGCTTTCACATAACTTAAATTGTGCTGCTGCACGGTGCAGGTTTTGCTTAGGATCAGTTACTTTAAAATACCGGTTACCTTCCAGGTAATCGGTGTAAAACCTTAGCCCCAGTTCCAGCGGAATTAATTGTATGGCCGCGAATAAATACTGATAATCATAAGCTGAAAAAAACGCGCCCGCTTCGGATATGTAGCTTTTTAATAGGGCGGCACAAATAGTTAAATCAAATTCATTGGTTTCCAAATTGTGACAGCATGAGCGCAGGCAATCACCAATATCATAATGCACCAATCCCGGTTTAACCGTATCCAGATCAATAAGACTGACGATTTTTTTGCTGTGCTTATCAAACAGAAAATTATTTAATTTAGGGTCGCCATGGATTACCCGTAATACCAAAAATCCTTGCTGTTTTGCCGTTTCCAGACTCTCTGTGAGGTGCTGAAACTTATCGATAAATGCCGCGCAATAAAGACTTTCAGACTCAAGTTGTTTGGGCGCTTGCGTTAAAATCTGTTGATAGCGGCTTAAATAGTCAGGAGCAATATGAAATCCGGGTAACGTATCATGCATCAATAAAGGGTCAAGATCACTGACTAAACGATGAAAATGTCCCAACGCAAATCCCGTCTGTTGCGCCTGACTTAAAGTAGTGAGCGTCTCCAGGCTTTCTGTATTCTCTATAAAACCCAGTGCACGCCAGTAATCACCGTGTTCATCCTGATAAAAATCCTGGTGGGTGGTTGTTTTTAAAAGTTTCGGAATTTTCAGCTTAACCGCTGACTCGGCTTTTTGTTCAATATGCCGGTTAAGTTGGATCAAATTATCCATAAGCTGATGGGGCGCAGGAAAAACAGTGCGATTGATGCGCTGTAGAACAAAGTGTGATAATTCGGTTGCAACCAGGAACGTGTCATTAATCAGTCCGTTACCAAGCGGCGATAGCGCTGTAATAGTTTTGGAAAATTGCCGGGCTATAGGAAATAGAGTAATCATGGCGTCAGGAGGCTGTAGAGGCGACAAGAGGACACCTACAATTCCCTGGCTTTAATTAACGTCGTTAAGCTTTGCAATGCCTGACCTCTATGACTGATTGAGTTTTTAACGACTGCCGATAATTCAGCCGATGCGCACTTATGTTCAGGCACCCAAAATACCGGATCATAACCGAAACCATTGGTGCCGATGGCATGATTTAAAATTCTGCCTTCCCAAACGCCTTGCGCAATGACCGGAAATGGATCTTCAGCATGCTCCATAAATACCATCACGCAAATGAAACGGGCAGTGCGTTGCTCATCAGGAACCCCTTCCAGTTCCTGTAGCAATTTAAGCACGTTGTCCTGATCGCTGGCACCAACACCCGCATAGCGTGCAGAAATAACCCCCGGCGCTCCCTTTAAAGCATCAACAACCAGTCCGGAATCATCCGCTATAGACGGTAACTTGCAATGCATAGCCGCATTTCTGGCTTTGATAATCGCATTTTCTACAAAAGTAGAGCCGGTTTCCTCAGCATCCATAATATTAAACACCGATTGCGGAACCATCAGATGCCCCGCAAGAATCGCCTGGATTTCTTTAATCTTGCCAAGATTGCTGCTGGCTAAAACAATTTGTTGTGATGATGATAAAGGCATGGGTTAAGGGGGGCAAGGTTAAAGGTGAAAGGTTAAAGGTTAAAGGCAAAAATCTTAAAATCAAATCGCCACAAAGACACGAATTTTTTACTCTTGGCTTTTGCTTCGTGTTCTTCGTGTCTTCGTGGTGATTTTTTTATAAATAGCTTTCCAGTGCTTCCTGTTGTTTTTCAAGTAATTGCTTAATGCCAAAGCCCGCCAATTCAAGCATCGCATCCAGCTCTTCTTTTCTAAACGCATGACCTTCAGCAGTACCTTGAACCTCAATAAACGCGGAGGCATCATTCATCACCACATTCATATCGGTTTCGGCGTTGCTATCTTCTGCATAATCCAGATCCAGCACGGGGATGCCGTTATAAATACCGACTGATACCGACGCGACCTGCCCATGTAGCGGATTGGTTTTTATCTGTTTGCGTTTAAGCATTTTTTCTATCGCTATCGATAAAGCTACAAAACCACCGGTAATTGCCGCTGTACGCGTACCGCCATCCGCTTGCAGAACATCGCAATCAATGGTCACGGTATGCTCGCCCAGCGCTTTTAAATCAACCGCAGCCCTTAAAGATCGACCTATCAAACGCTGAATTTCCAAAGTACGACCGCCCTGTTTGCCATAAGCGGCTTCTCGTCCCATACGGGTATGTGTTGAGCGGGGTAACATGCCATACTCGGCAGTCACCCAGCCCTCGCCTTTACCTTTAAGGAAGCGGGGAACGCTCCTGTCAACGCTGGCGGTACAAAGTACTCGGGTATCGCCAAACTCAACCAGCACAGAGCCTTCTGCATGTTTGGTATAACCGCAGGTAAATTTTATTTCTCTGAGTTGATCTGGATTACGTCCGCTTGGTCTCATGTGTGTTCCGATAAATTTAAAACCGTGCAGTATACCTTAATTGCGATCTATTCGGTTTTCAATTTATAAATCCTTCTCAAATCAGGAAACAGATACATGCCTCAGAAGTCAGGGTTAAAATGCTATACTTAGCATATAGATTCTTTAACCCATCACAGGTGAACAATGATTAGAAGTATGACTGCTTATGCCGGCAATGAGGCCCGTATTGGAGATTCAACCCTAAATTGTGAGTTACGTTCGGTCAACCACCGTTACTTTGATATCACCTTAAAACTGCCTGAGCACTTGCGATTTATTGAAGCGGATCTTCGCTCAATTATTGCTGCAAAAATCAATCGGGGCAAAATTGAATGTTCATTAAGTTATAAAAAACAGGCCAAAGACGGACAAAGCTTTAACGTTAATATCGATGCCGTCATCGCATTACTTGCCGCTACCGATCAAATTGAAGAGCACATGCTGGCACCTTTGTCATTTTCAGCCCTGGATGTTTTGGCTTTTTCCGGCATCCAACAAGAACCCGTCACTGATAAAACCCACCTTAATGAAGAAATCATTCATCTGGTCAAACAAACACTGGCACAATTTTTGGAAGCTCGGGAGCGGGAAGGCGCTCAACTTAAAGTATTAATCGAAGAGCGCTGTATAAAAATGCAAGGCTTTGTCGTGCTGGCCGGACACCGTATGCCAGAGGTCCTGTTACTGATTCGCAATAAATTAAAAGACCGGATTACCGAGCTGGTTGTGCAGCCAGATTTTGATCGACTAGAACAGGAGTTGGTTTTTATGGCGCAAAAGCTGGATATTACCGAGGAACTGGATCGGCTGGACACCCATATTACTGAAGTGTTGCGCGTACTAAAAGAAAAAGACCCGGTAGGCAGACGATTGGACTTTTTAATGCAGGAACTCAACCGCGAAGCCAACACCTTGGGCTCCAAGTCAACCGATAAAGAAATGACGCAAATAGCTATTGAGCTAAAAGTGCTGATTGAGCAAATGCGTGAGCAAATACAAAATATTGAGTAGTGATTCAGGCCTTCCCTAACTGAATCATGCCCACCCAGAAGCCGCGTAAATAGCGGCTTTTTTGTGTCTGATGGTTCCATAATGTCCCAGATTAGCGCATAATGGACGGGCACCTATAGGGGTGTCTTTACAAAAAAGGTGCCCTTTTTAGTGGTGCCCACCTGGAGACTAGAGAATGAGCATCTTGCAAGATAAACAGATCAAAGCGTGGATAAAAAATAAAGAACACTTTGAGCAGCGCGGTGATGGCGGCGGCTTGTATCTTTGTTTCCGTGAAACGATGGCGGTCCCCGTCTGGAAGTTCCGTTATAGATTGGCAGGCACCCGTTCAGTTATGTCTTTTGGCAGTTATGCAAATCTGTCACTTGCAGATGCCCGAAAGCAGGCCAAGGCATACCGGGCCAGAGTAGCGTTAGGTTATGACGTGGCCGCCGAAAAGCGGGAACGTAAAGCAGAGGCAGCGGGCAAGGTTGAAGCCAGGAAAAATGCACTCACAGTAGGTCAATTGGCTGATGAGTTTTTCGCTAAAAATATCCTGGGACGCTGGAAACATCCGAATATTGTTAGATCGAGAATCGAAAAAGACATAAAGCCCAACATTGGCAAGCTTCCCGTTGACATGGTTAAGCCGATGCATATAGCAGCCCTGCTTGATCGCATTAATGAGCGTGGTGCGCCAACGGTATCAACTAATGTCCTTAGATGGACCAAGAAAATATTTGATTATGCCATCAAGCGCCACCTAATCGAGTTTAACCCGGCTAGCGCCTTCGACTTGACCGATGCGGGCGGCAAACAAGAAGCCCGCACCCGTGCCCTATCGCATGATGAGCTGGTTATCCTGTTTGAGGCGATGCGAAAAACCAAGGGATTTTCAACCATTAACACAATGACTATCAGCTTGTTATTAATGCTTGGCGTTAGAAAAGGCGAGCTGGTTACTGCGAAAATAGCAGCGTTTGATTTGGAAGCCGCAACCTGGAAGCTCACCACCGCCGACACCAAGACAAGCGCCGAAATCATCATACCGTTACCCAAACAAGCAGTTGAGGCGTTACGTGATTTAATCCGGTTATCGGATGGCAGCGATTACCTGTTACCCGCGCGGCAATATCAGGACAGGCGTTTACCGCACATCCACGAGAACACCTTAAACGTGGCCTTATCGAAGGTTAAGGTCAACATGCCTGGCGTGGAGCCGTTCACTATCCATGATTTTAGACGCACGGCCAGAACCCACTTGGCGGCGCTGGGCGTTGATTCACATATCGCCGAAAGATGCTTAAATCACAAGCTAAGAGGTATCGAGGGCGTTTATAACCGACATGATTACTTTGAGGAGCGCAAAGCCGCATTACAAAAGCTGGCCAACTTCCTGGAAGCTTGCGAAGCCGGCCAAGACTGGAACGTGACACCGCTACGAAAAACAACGATATGAGTGTCGATTAATGGATTCTCGAAGAATACCGTATCATTCCGATTTTCACAGGGAAGTGTCCCTATGGCTACAGGCTAATAGGCACCTTACCCATGAGGAGCGCCTGGCAGAAGTAACGTTTATGATGCTTTGCCATAAAATCGACTTAGACATACCCTTGTTAGCGCATTACGCAGCAAATTTATTTACAACAATGGATGGTTTTCTTGTTGAGACAATAAAATTCCCGGATGAAATCAGGAGGGCAGCCGATGCCGGTGCAAGTTGTGCGGACCAGATAGCAGCGGGCGTTAAAACTGATCAAACCCGTGAAGCTGTTAATGCCAAGCATGACAGAGACGGCGGCAGCCGTGACCTAAAGAAAAAAATACTCGCAGCTTGGGCAACCGGTAAATATCCAACACACGAAGCTTGTGCAGATAATGAAGGGCCACGGCTGGGCTTTAAAACACATAAAACTGCATTAACAGCATTAACTAATGCCCCAAAACCTGTAAGGTAATTTACCCGTCTACGCCGTAGACGGGTTTACATTGCCTCCCATCTCTTGATTTACTAAGCACGTCCATAGCAATTCTGCAATGGAGCAACACACAAAAGGAAGTCACATGGCCTCATCTGACATTAAACAAATAAACCCCTTACGCAGAATTCCGTTTGTCAAAGAAGCCACCGGATTTGGGCGCTCAATGCTGTATCGAAACATCCAAAAAGGTTTGTTTACCAAGCCGGTCAAGCTGGGCGCCCGCAGCGCCTGGCCACAACACGAAATCGAAGCCATCAACCGGGCACATATAGCGGGAAAGACTGATGAGGAAATAAGGGCAATTGTCATTGTACTGATGGCAGCGCGTACAGAGGAGGCAGCATGACCGGCAAATTGACAAGCCATCCCATAGCGGCTATATTAATCCCGCTGTCAGCATATCTGATGGCCGGGATTTGCACCCCGAATACAGGCCACAAGAGGCCACTATCAAACGTGGTTTTTTTGTGCCCACCAAAAACACAGGCTTTTTTATGCCTGGCGTTATCTATTATGGCGGGATATTTCAGGCAGCCCCAAAGGCTGGCCGGTTCCTGTATCGGTAGTGCAAACCTGATTTATTCCGCCACCCAGAGCTTTGCACCTTTGATTGGCGGTTATCCACTTTATACAGGATGCCATCATGTTACAAAATAATTCCGTTCAAACCCCGCGCCGTATTCCGATAAGCGAAATAATCGACCGACAGAACCAAGAGAGAGGCCTGGAGCCTTTACCACTGGAAGTTGATTTGTTATTGAAGCGTATAACACAAGGCGGCCATAGCGGGCAGTTTTTAGCCGATGCCTTTATTAGTGCTTACAGGCCACACGTAACCTTTAATCACAGTCTTTCAGAGCTTATTAAACTGGATATGGAAGGCTTTAGAGTCTTTCATGAAATCTTACACATTAGGCATATTGCAGGCTGGAGCGATGATTCACTTTATGAAATTGAACAACAAATAAAAGAACTGATAGCAGGGCAATAACACGAAACTAATTAATCATAAAAAACCGCCTGATTAAGGGGCAGACGGTTTTTTTTAAAAGGACACATAGATGAATATGCATACTGAAACCGATGCTTGGGCACCATCCAAAGCAAAGGGAAAAACGATTTACGGCACGTCTATTAAATCAAAATTTCCACCTTATGGCAAGGCGCTTGCAATAAGACAGCGCTCTAACCGTCCAACTCTAATTATCGTCTGTACCGGCCGTGATGCCTGGAAACGCGCGAAAAACTGGCAGCGTCATAGTGAGTTTGCCGCCGTTGTTTTTACTGGCGAGCAACCACCAAATGAGCTTATTTGGACGGTTAGCGAGTGCCCAATTTTAGTTGAATGGATGGGCGATGTAACCCGTGATTTGATCGTAGAGCTGGTTAAAGCCCTGTTAAATGCCAATGCATTATTCGTGTCGGTCCAGCCATTGTTCATAGATGGTAATTCGTGGATAGATCGTTGTGACGAAGCCACCATGACTTATAAACAGATCAGGGAAACACGCCGCACCTACTACAGGGGTGCGAAATGAGCATAGATAATGTTTATGACTTTTTACCACCAGAAATAGACCCGAAAACAACACCTATAAAAATCGTTAATATCGACGAATTATTGATACATGTGTTTCCGGTGCGTGAAGCCGTTTTAGGGCCCGTATTCGTCCTTGGCAGCATCAATATGATTTTTAGTGGGCGTGGCATTGGCAAGACTCATATGGCACTTTGGGCGGCTTATGCGGCCGCGTGCGGTGCAGGTTTTTGGAATTGGACAGCCACACGAGCAATTAAAACCTTGGTTATTGATGGCGAGATGCCAGGCGAGGCACTACAGGCAAGACTGGCGGCTATTGTAGACGCGGTGGAAACCGAGCCATTACCCGAGAATCTTAAAATCATCACTATCGACTTAAATGATGGGCAAATGCCGGATTTGTCAAACCTTGGTGGACAGTTGGAAATTGAGGACGCTTGTAACGAGGCAGAATTAATCATTGTCGATAATCTTTCATGTTTGGCAAGGTCTGGCAAAGAGAATGAATCAGAAAGCTGGACATCATTAAGCCAGTGGGCGCTTAGGATGAGAAGTCATGGGAAGTGTGTAATTTTCATGCACCATGCGGGAAAATCAGGCACGCAGCGCGGAACCTCCAAGCGTGAAGACTTACTGGATGTCATTATTGAATTAAAGCATCCAACTGATTATGACAGCAAGGAGGGTGCACGATTCACCGTTAATTTTAGCAAGGCGAGACATTTAACCGGCGAAGATTCCCAGCCGTTTGAAGCGTGGCTTAAAACTGATAGCGAAGGTAAGCAATTCTGGGAGGTCAAATCATCGACTGAATCAACGTACCAGCAAATCCTTGACCTTGTTTTGTTGGGTATGACTCAAACTGATATTGCCCAAGAATTGGATATTAACAAATCGACTGTTTGCCGTCATATTAAAAACGCGATAGAAAAAGGCGACCTGAAAGAGAGGGAAAAAGTAACCGGAAAACCAGGCAAAAAATCGTATACAAAAAGGGCGGATATTGATGATTAAATCACCTGAAAACACCCAAAAAAACGAATTAGTTGCGTGTTGCAACTCTATAGGGATGCAACACGCAACTAATTGCCTTTTTAACGCAACCGACAGCGCAACCAGTGATGCAACCAATAGCCTTAAAGCCTTATCCCGTAAGGTATTGGAACGCAACCAACGTAAAACCGATGCGCAACTAATAGCGAAAAACCATGCAACTAATTGCCCTAAAAAAACGCCTATTAGTTGCATAGAAAAAACGCCTAGTTGCATAGAAATTAAAAGCGTGATTTTAGAGGTAAAAAACACTGAAATTGAACTCAAAAAATGCGGCGATTGTTTGCATTTTAAATGCCTTAATAAACACGGAAGGGGCGCGGGATTATGTAAAGTGGGCGCGAATTTTTATGGCTTATGGTTTGATTCAATCCGTGAATGTGAGTTATTTAAAAAACTGGCGATTATTTTATAAATACGCACTACCTAGCACCCGACTAAACCGACTAAATTAATAAAATAGGTTTAGTAGGTGCGTACCTGGTGCGTTTTCAGGAAAAGAAACGATTATGAGACGATGCCAAACCTGTAACGATTATTTTGATGAGCTTGGAGCCTGGCAAAAAATCTGCAAGCCCTGCTTTGCAAAATCCAAACAGGCCGAAAGAGCCAGGACGGATGAGCGGGCGGATGAGTTGGACAGTGAAAAGACAAAATTGACTGTACAAAATTGACTGTACAAAATTCAGCATTAATCCAGCGAATACATGAGTTGGAAGATCAGTTGTACATACTCAAAAAGAACAATAATAACAACGTGTTCACGCCGGACCTTCTCAAAAAGATCAGGATGCTTGTTCATCCGGATAAACACAACAACAGCGAGTTAAGCCTTAATGTGTCCAAAACCCTAAACAGCCTTATCAAGCGAGCGCAATCATGAACGACCCAACAGAACTGGCCATCATCAAACTATTGGAGATCCGAAGCCCCTGGACAGGTTCGCCAACCGGATTACTGGCCGAGCTGAAAGCCATTGGAGGGCCTAACGCCGTGCAATCGAGCAAGGGCCTTGCCAATGCGCTAACGCGTCTCCTGCCTCGTTTCGGACAGATCGGGATTACTGTTAAACGAACCAAGTCAGGTGATCGGAAAATAATCCTTACCCGTACTGAAAATAATCCGTCCGAACCGCTTGAACCGTATAACCCTTTGGAGGGCGTGCTTTTGGGCGGATTGCCCCTGATTAAATGCAGGGATTGTAAAAGTTGGCATTGTTTTGCTGATAATCAGCATAAAGGCATAGGCTATGGCCGTTGTATGGTTACTGATGGCTTTACCCGTTGGAGTGAAAGCCTGCATACCTGCGAATTGTTTGAGGAGAAAAAAAGATGATCGACAGTTTAATCAACGGGCGGTTAATTAAAGACCCCCAAACACGGACAGCTGCAACCGGCAGCCCATACGTCCAATTTTTACTAGCCGTATCAACAGGCGAAGTGGATAAACAGATTATTTCATGCATTGGCTTTGATGAATCAGTGATCGAGCGAGTCAGCAAACTGAAACGCGGCGATGCCCTGGCCGTGGCAGGCGGAATGAAGCAAACCGAGTGGACGGATAAAGCCACCAACACCCCGCGGCACGGTCTAACCATCACGGTTAATCAATCGCTATCCCTGTATGACGTTAGGCGTAAGCGGAAAAGGCCGGCGGATAACCCGCCATCTGCCCAGAGCAATAACCGACAGCCTTTCAACGATGACCTGGAGTTTTAAAATGAGCAAACCAACCCACCAAGTAGGCGACAATACGGATGCCTCCCAAGAAGCAGGCATTGAGGCCCTGCAAAATGAGGCCCAAAAAAACCTGTATGCCCGTGGTTGTAAAAAGGGCAAGGTGCGGATAATGTACGCAGACCCTAAAGGCAACAGAAGTCAGCGCAGGGCGTTTAAGGCCATCAATAAAACCAAGTAGGCCGCTTTATGAAACAGGTGGACCAGTTTAAAAACAGGCAGCCGCTTGATGAGAACGGCTTGAGCGAGTGTGCGAGGCATTATTTAAAACATCATGGCCAGATTTTTCAGCCAAAAGAATCAGATCGGGCGTTGGACGTTAAACGGGTAAGACAGCAGCAGGACGGTTTGTCTGCATTGCTTGATGATGACTAGGATAATGTTAAAAGTTGCATGATAAACGGCCTATAATGCCATTTGGAGGCCGAAAAATGCATGATAAACACACCCTGGAGGCAGATTCCATAACGGCTGGAGTTGAGACCCTACCCCCCCGTAAACAGCGTTATAGGTTAAAGCTGGACAGCTTAAGCGATGTTAAGGGCGAAATGACTAAGGTCTACAAAGAATCGCGGTCCGGGATTATCGAGATCGTGGACGCGTCCAAGCTGGTTTGGATGCTATCCGCCGTGGGCAAGATTATCGAAGTGTCCGACCTTGAAAAGCGCGTCGAAGCATTGGAAAGCAAGCGATGAACATCAAGGCCCGCGTGGAGAAATTGGAGATCGTTAAAGATCAGGAGCAAGGCGGCCATTGGTCCAGGCCTATTGAATGGTTTTATGGCGACACCGATGCGCCGTTGGTATGGATTGCAGGAACCCAAACGCTTGATGACTTTTATAATCAGAAATTACCTGGGCTTGATTCAATGTACCAGGACTTACCGGAATTCCGGTAATCCACGGATTAGTCAGGAACACATTTTATAGAGGTTACTTATCTATGAAATACGGACAACGATTAAAATTAGCGAGGGAACAAGTAGGGCTTACCCAAAAGGAGTTAAGCCTTTTAACAGGGGTTAAGTGGCGCACCATTGCCCAGATCGAGCGAGGCAATCAAAACGCCTCATATTCCACCGTGGCATTGGCTAATGCGTTAATGATAGAACCCATGTGGCTTTATTCAGGTGATGATCAGTTTGCGCCTGAATGGTTTGTAGTCAGTGAATTGGAGTTACTGGCAATAAAACAACAAGAGTTATTGAAACGCCAAGCGGTACTTGATCAACTAAGAGCTATAGCAGTTATGGACAATAAACAGCGGGCGAAAGTTATAGCTTTTGTAAAATCCATGCTTAACGAAGGAAATGGAAACCCGCTTGAACGCCGCATTAATACAGATCAACGACTGGACTTTGATAACCAAGTCAAACCAGATCAGACCTATCAGGACGTAATCAAAAAAATGGCTGGTTAATTCGTGTCGTCCTTCCATTGCCACCCCTTCCCGCTCACGAACTCACATTTATGGTTAAGAATATCCGTATTGCTAATGGGCGGCCTTTCATTGCGTTTGGCACGGTCCGCAGCATCACCAACAGCACCCATAAACGCAGCATGATGCCGGTCTGCTTGGGTTATCCGGTTATCGTAATCAGCCGGCAGCCTATCTTCAACATGAGTAGCCATATCACAGCACCTTCATTAAAATGTTTTTGATTCGTTTCAGTTGTTTGGAGCTTAGGCCGTGAATCTCACCGCCAGTTGAATCGTAGGTATACCGGAAAGTGTCACGGCTAACATTTGCCAATTCGCCATCAATCAGCCCCTGGATGCCTTCTGGCAGTTCCGAAGGGATACACCAGGACAAATGGTCCTTGTCGTCACAGGTAATCGTTACAGGCATTTAGATCACCATTTCCAGTATTTTTTTGATGCGTTTGATGATTTTGGGATCCACATAACGAATCATGCCGCTATGGGAATCCTTCGTATATTCATAACTTACCAACGATTTATCCAACTCTTGCTGAATCAGCGTTTCAATACCGTCTGGAATCGGTGTGGCAGTACGCCAACACAACTCATCATCCCGACTTTGTGACATTTTGACGCTCATATCAACAGCTCTCTGGCAATGTGTTGTAAAACCGGAAACGGCAGCGATTCAATAAGGCCAGTATGTGGGGTTATGTTTTGATGGCATGGCAGATCATCAATGATGCCTTGGATTGAGGCCAGTTTTTCATCACTGGCGGCATTTTCGAACCGCCACGTTAAACCGTATGTAATGCCTATTCGAACCAGATTAATTGAGACTGGGTTTTCCATGGGAAGTGTCCGTTTGTGTGTGTTGGGGAAAAAAGCCCCAAAGCCAAGGATTCCAGGTTTTGACTAGGGGGCTTAGTTTACGGTGTCAGGAAAGAGTACTAACACCGCGAACCCAGTGTATCACCACCACCAGGCAAAACCAATAGCGGCCCCCTTCAGATCGAGCGCAACCGTTGCGGCTTTTTATGTTTTTTATGCTGTTTATTTTCTCAAACAAGCCCGGAGTGTTTCATACATAAGCCCCATAAAAATGGGCACCTTTAAGGGCACCACTAACCAATGATGGGTTATAGGTTTAATTATAAAACAATTAGTTACAGTGACAATGTAGATTTAAATACAAAATATTGAGTAGTGTTTCAGGCTATTTGGCAGGTACACGCGGGAAGGTTCGTTTCACGCGTATCTGCATTAAGCTTTTAGTCAGACAAGTAATATTCTACTGTGGATACCACGCGAATCTTTTTAATATGTGGATTATTTTTATCTCTGGGCGTTATTTCAAATTGGCCTTGAGAGGCTTGTTTGATTTTACCTAATTGACTGTTTGAATCTTGGGCAAATTTTAATGCCACTTCGCGTGCTTTAGTGGTGGCTTCTTGAATCATCTCCGGTTTTATCTTGTTTAAACCACTAAAAATATACTCGTTCTGGTTTTGGTAATCGCCAGCAGTAAAAGCGATGCCCTGTTTGCCCAGTTCCGCGAGTTCGGTCATGACTTGTCGAACCAAATCGACTTTTGATGAGTATACCGTGACTGTTTGAATGGCGGTATAGCGAAACTCGGCTTTTGTGGTATCGGTATACTGCTGGGCAAATTTATCGGTAATGGACGGTGTGGAGGCTGATATTTCAGTCTTGTCAATTCCTTTTGCAACCAGAAAATCTTTTATTTTTGTGGTGTTGGCGTCTATTGACGCGTAGAGGCCACCAAGATCATTACTGGCTTCAGTGAAAACAATGGGCCATATTATTATGTCGGCCGGTAATTCTCGCTCAGACAAGCCTTTGACAGTAACGCTGCGCTCATATTCTTTGTAATGGATAACTGCGCCAGCGAGGAGATATCCCAGTGCGCTCAGTCCCAGAAAAAGGGAGGCACCCAATAATAATGCACTGATGGTGTTTTCTTGTTTCATAGTTTTCTCCACTTAAAAAAGATAGTGGTATTTTAATCTTGCGGATTTTTATTTAAAACATTTAGATATGCTGGCCGTTCATTCAATGATTTGTCCAGTCAAAAACAAGCTATTAACAATAAAAAAAGCCCGTCATAAATGACAGGCTTTTTTGAAAGGTTACAGCAAGCGGTAGTGTTTAGTTTTTAGCTTTATCAACAATCTGATTCGCTTTAATCCACGGCATCATGCTACGTAATTTTTCTCCAACTACTTCAATAGGATGCTCAGCATTTAAACGTCTTCTTGCCGTCATTTCAGGATAATTGGTCAATCCTTCGAGAATAAATTTCTTGGCATATTGGCCATTTTGGATGTTCTGTAAGGCTTCACGCATCGCATAGCGACTTTCTTCGTTGATTACTTTTGGGCCGGTTACATATTCGCCATACTCTGCATTGTTGGAAATGGAGTAGTTCATGTTGGCGATACCGCCTTCAAACATTAAATCAACAATCAATTTTAATTCGTGTAAACATTCAAAATACGCCATTTCTGGTGCATAACCCGCTTCAACCAGAGTTTCAAAACCCATTTTTACGAGTTCAACTGCGCCGCCACATAAAACGGCTTGTTCGCCGAATAAATCGGTTTCACATTCGTCACGGAAAGTCGTTTCGATAATGCCTGAGCGACCGCCACCGATAGCAGAGGCGTAAGCTAAACAAATTGATTTCGCTGTGCCTGATGCATCTTGATGGATAGCGATTAAGTCTGGAACGCCGCCACCGCGAACAAATTCAGAGCGCACGGTGTGGCCTGGTGCTTTTGGCGCAATCATGATGACGTCTAAATCGGCTCTGGGAACAACTTGGTTGAATAAAATTGCAAAACCGTGTGCGAAAGCTAAGACGGCACCTTGCTTAATGTTGGGTTCAATTTCATTTTTGTACAAGGTTGATTGAAATTCATCAGGCGTCAAAATCATGACAACGTCTGCACCGGCAACGGCTTTGGCTACGTCCTGAACGGTTAAGCCATGTGCTTCGGCTTTAGCGACTGAAGGTGATCCAGCACGTAAGCCGACGACAACATCAACACCGGATTCTTTTAAGTTAAGGGCGTGGGCATGACCTTGTGAACCGTATCCGATGATGGCTACTTTTTTAGCTTTGATGATAGAGAGGTCGGCGTCTTTGTCGTAATAAACTTGCATGGTTTTTCCTGTTTTTCTGGGTGTAAAGTAAATAAAAATAGATGGAAGGTGAGAGGTGTAAGGTTATGTTAATCTTGCACCGAACCCAAGTTATAAATGTAAGCCTTTCTCGCCTCTGGAAATGCCGGTAGGCCCTGAACGAACGGCTTCAATAACTGAGTCAGGGTCTATGGCTGCCAGAAAAGCATCAAGCTTTTCTGAGGGGCCGGTCATTTCAACAATGTAGGTGGTTGGTGTTACATCAATAATCTTGCCGCGAAATATGTCCGCCATGCTTCTGACTTCATCACGCATTTCCCCGGTGGTGGTTTTGATTTTGACCATCATCAGTTCACGTTCAATGTGAAAAGATTCTGCTAAATCAATCAGCTTAACCACGTCAATTAACTTGTTAAGTTGTTTGGTGATTTGCTCAATGATTTCTTCACTGCCACGGGTAACCAAGGTCATTCTTGACAGGCTGGCATCTTCGGTTGGCGCTACGGTCAGTGACTCAATATTGTAGCCACGCGCTGAAAACAAACCGGCTACACGCGATAAAGCACCGGATTCATTTTCCATTAAAATAGAAATAATGTGTCTCATTTAAGCCAATTCCCTGTCTGTCGATGTGCCGGTGGCGACTCTTAATTTCATTTCATGATGACCTTTACCCGCTTCAATCATGGGGTAAACATTTTCAGTTTGATCGGTCATGATGTCCAAAAATACGGTACGATCTTTCATGGCAAAAGCAGCTTCCAGTGCCGGTCTGACTTCTTCGGGCTTGTCTATACGCATACCGACATGACCATAAGCTTCTGCCAGTTTAACAAATTCAGGAATAGTATCCATATAGGAATGCGAATAACGACTTTGGTAAGAAAATTCTTGCCATTGTCTAACCATGCCCATATAGCGATTATTCAGGTTAATAATTTTTATCGGTGTGTTATATTGCAAAGCGGTCGATAATTCCTGTATGCACATCTGAATACTGGCATCACCGGTTACACAGGCGACATTCTCGTCAGGAAATGCCAATTTAACACCGATGGCGGCCGGCAAGCCAAAGCCCATGGTACCCAGTCCACCTGAATTTATCCAGCGACGCGGTTTGTCGAAAGGATAGTATTGGGCTACCCACATCTGATGCTGGCCTACGTCTGAAGTGACATAAGCATTGCCTTTGGTCACTTCATGCAATTGCTCAATTACATATTGCGGTTTAATCAACGGGCTTTGACGATCAAATTCGAGGCAATTGACGGCTTGCCATTTTCTGATTTGGTTCCACCAATGCTCCATGGCTATTCCATCGGGCTTCTTTTTGCTTTCTCTGATGAGTTCCAGCATTTGTTCCAATACCGGTTTAACGTCACCGACAATAGGAATGTCCACTTTTACGGTTTTGGAAATAGAGGCAGGATCAACATCAATATGAATGATTTTTGCATGTGGGCAAAATAAATCCAGTTTGCCCGTGACGCGATCATCAAAACGCGCACCGATAGCAATGATGACATCGCTTTCGTGCATCGCCATGTTAGCCTCGTAAGTGCCGTGCATACCCAGCATACCGATAAATTGTTTGTCAGTTGCAGGATATGAGCCCAAACCCATTAAGGTGTTGGTAATCGGATAGCCCAGTGTGTGCGTAAACTCAATCAGTTCTTTACTGGCTTCACCTAAAACTACACCGCCACCTGAATAAATGATTGGTTTTTGTGCGCTTAACAATAAATCAACCGCCTTTTTAATCTGTCCTTTATGGCCGGTAACAACCGGATTATAAGAGCGGATAGACACTTTTTTAGGGTATTTATAAGGTACTTTAATGTGCGGAGCGGTTATGTCTTTAGGCACATCAATGACGACAGGACCCGGACGCCCCGTTGTGGCAACATAAAATGCCTTTTTAATGGTTTCGGCTAATTTAGTCACATCCTTGACTAAAAAATTATGCTTAACACAGGGTCGGGTAATGCCAATCATATCGACTTCCTGGAAAGCATCGCTACCAATGACGGGTAGTGATACCTGACCGGAGATGATAACCATGGGGATTGAGTCCATATAAGCGGTAGCAATGCCGGTGACTGCATTAGTGGCGCCAGGACCGGAAGTAACCAATACCACGCCTGGTTTTCCGGTGGCTCTTGCATAACCGTCAGCCGCATGGGTTGCGCCTTGTTCATGCCGAACCAGGATGTGTTTGAGTTCATCTTGCTGGAATATCGCATCATATAAATGCAATACGGCTCCACCAGGATAGCCAAAAATATATTCTACGCCCTCGTCTATAAGACTTTGAACCAGGATTTGTGCTCCGCTTAGCTCCACGCTAATACCTCAGTAAACATGATTATTTTTCGATTTACGTCAATTATATTCGTTTTTTAAATTCAAGAGTAAGTTACTTGGGTTTTAAAAAAACTGTTAGATGACATTTTTTTAGATCATTGCCTTTTCTTTGGCAATATAACAATCGACATTTTACTAGGTTCTTAATGAAATTGTAATTATCTCGCTTATCCTTTTTGATTTTTGCTTAATTAAATGATTTTTCATCTAAATAAATTTGCTGCATCAGGGGTCAAAAGTTTTTTAACAACAGTGTTCCGCAGTGACGGGAAGCTGACTTTTTTAAGGTTTAGTCTTCACTCAGGGTTAGCGGTATTTCCAAGGCTGTTTTCTGGTTAATTTTAAAGCCGCGCATTTCCAGAATACCTTTGGTGTTGAGTGAAATAATCAGGTACAAAGCATCAGGATAAGCGACCAATTCCAAATCATGAGTTGACGGAATTGCCGGTGCGGTCGGGTGGGAGTGATAGATGGCGAAAAGCTCCTCACCCAATTCGCGCATGGTAGACATGGCCGATATTTGTTGTTCGGCATCCAGTAGAAAGCGTTGATGAGGCAGTTCTGCGGCATTTTTTATGGGGTAACAGTGTGTCGGTAAACCATTTTTACTGCCGATAAGGCCGCATATCTCAAAGTTGGGAGAGATTTGCGCAACATGCAGCAGTTGATTAGCGAGTTTGCGGGGGATTTTAATGTCTGGTGAGTTCATAATAAATGCATAAGGTCAGTGTTAAGGTTTTTGCCCATAAGTAACGCGGGGCTGTCCCGATAAGTCTTGATAGGATTGTACCTTATCATAAGCCAGTGCGTTAAAAATGGCTTGTACTTGCGGAGCTTGATTGTAGCCATGTTCGATTAACAAATGCCCCGCCGGTTTTAAATAACGTCGCGCTTTATCGGCAATGATTTGGATATCACTTAAACCGTGATCTTCGGCAATGAGCGCAGTTTTGGGTTCAAAGCGGACATCGCCTTGCTGTAAATGTTCATCAGAGGAATTAATATAAGGCGGGTTGCTGACAATACAATCAAATTGCGTGTTGGGTACGTTACTAAACCAATCACTTTGATAAAACTCAATGTTGGTGAGTTGGTGCAACTGGGCATTATGTTTTGCTACGGCCAACGCGGCCAAGCTGGCATCGACTGCGGTAACGAGGGCATTAGGAAGTTCTGCCGCGAGCGTCACCGCGATAATGCCAGAGCCTGTGCCTAAATCAATGAGTTTAACGGCTTTGTCTTTGGGGATTAAGTCTAAACTCAGTTCAATCAATAATTCGGTGTCCGGTCTGGGGATTAACACAGCCGGCGTTACGGTAAAATCCCTGGACCAAAATTCACGCGTGCCGGTGAGGTAAGCAATGGGCGTGCCTTGTTGACGTTGTTTAATTAGCGCTTCAAAGGTGGCGAGTTGCTGGTCTGTTAGCGTGTTATCACACCATGCGCGTAGGTAAGTTCTTGGCTTGCCTAGTACAAAACTTAATAGCACTTCGGCATCTAATAATGGGGAATCGGAAAAGCTGGATAGGATGTTGGTGGAGTCTGTTAACAGGTTTTTTATGGTGGGCATAATGAGAGAGTTGTCCGGTGTGAGTTGCATATTTTACGCTGCTGATGGAACCATTAATTCCAAGTGATGGCGTTAAATCACTTCAACCAATCATCCAGCAGTAAATCAGGTACGCGAATAAACTCCTTGGTATTGTTTGTAACTAAGGTAAGCTGATTGGCTTTAGCGATTGCCGCAATCAAATAATCATTCGCTCCAATGGGTTTCCCTGCTTTAGTCAACAACGCGCGGATATCGCCGTAATGCTCTATCGGTTTATCATCAAACGGCACGCTGGAAAATTGCATGAAAAATTCTCTTAACACCGCTTGATTGGCTGTTACCCGCTCACGTTTACACGCGCCAAACCATAGTTCAGCTTTTACCACCGAACAAAGCAACAAGTTTTCAATACCTACGGTTCTGACTTTTTCTACAACAGCCAGATTGCCTTTTAAAAAAGCAATGCAGGTATTGGTGTCCAATAAATACATCATTCCAAGCTGTCTTGCTCTTCGGGCAATAAATTTTCTAACTCTGGAAAATCTACTATCGAACCAGCAAAATGATGTATAAATGCTTCGGTATCATTTTTTTTAAACGCTTCATCGAAAGGTAAAATAATAATTTCTGCTTGTTGATAATGTTTAAATTCAGGCGGTAATTTTATCGTTACAAAATCCCCGTCTATTGCTTGAATCTGTCTTAAGGCAATCATTTTTGATTCTCCATTGCTTATGTTCTTCAGTGGTTAGATCTAAAGCTTAAGGGCTTTGTGATCAACAAATGCTTTAGCGGTCATATAAATCGTCTCGTTTAGCGATGTTTTTGTAGCTTGTGATGGCTACAGGATTTAAAAAACCAGCAGGTAATTTTTTGTCTGTTGCTCACTTCTACCATAAAAACTTTAATGTTTTTTGCTTTAAGTTCTTTATGTTCGATGGGGGGCTTTAATCGTATTATTATTATAAATAAATTATTTAAATTCAATTAGTTAAATGAAATATCCTAATGGTTTAACAGTTGAGGCCGGGATTCGCTTAAAGCTCATTCCAGCCTGCAACAATTGGATTCGCACACACACAAAACGCTTAATCTTCGCCCAATTGCGTCAACAATTCAGCCTGATGCTCTCGAATCAATGGCTGAATAACTTGTTCGAGCCCACCCTGCATTATGTCATCCAGTTTATACAGGGTTAAATTGATGCGGTGATCGGTTAAGCGACCTTGCGGATAATTGTAGGTGCGGATACGTTCAGAACGGTCGCCGCTACCAACTTGCAGTTTGCGGGTTAGGGATTGTTCGGCGTGCTGTTTTTCCTGCTCCGCCGATAACAAGCGTGATGCCAACAAAGACATGGCCCGTGCCCTGTTTTTGTGTTGTGAACGTTCGTCCTGGCATTCGACCACAGTTCCTGTGGGGACATGGGTAATGCGGATGGCGGACTCGGTTTTGTTGATATGCTGTCCACCGGCTCCTGACGCGCGGTAGGTATCCACTTTAAGGTCGGCTGGATTGATGTCAATGGCATCTACTTCTTCGACTTCGGGCATGATGGCGACAGTACAGGCGGATGTGTGAATCCGTCCTTGTGATTCTGTTTCAGGTACGCGTTGTACGCGATGCGCACCGGATTCAAATTTTAATTGGGAATAAACGTCCCGTCCGGTAATTCGCAAAATAACTTCTTTATAGCCGCCGTGGTCACCTTGGTTTTCACTAATGATTTCTGTTTGCCAACCTTTTCTTTCGGCGTAGCGTTGATACATGCGGCTTAGGTCACCTGAAAAAATAGCGGCTTCATCGCCGCCGGTGCCTGCGCGTACTTCCAGAAAAATATTGCGATTGTCGTTGGGATCTTTGGGTAATAACAAGACTTGTAATTCAAGATCCAGTGTTTCTATCAGGTCTTCTGCTTCATTAACTTCTTCTTTGGCCATTTCCCTGAGTTCGGGGTCGGAATCATTTGCCATTTCTTTCGCTGATTCCAGCATTATTAATGCCTGTTCATATCTTTTATAGCAATCAACCAAGGGGGCAATTTGTGCGTATTCTTGGCTTAGCGTACGAAATTTGTTTTGATTGCTTTGTATTTCAGGCTCTGAGAGTAAGGCGGCGATTTCGTCATAACGTTCGCACAAGTTTTCTAATTTAAGTTGTATGGATTGTTTCATGTAGATTGAGTTAATTTAAAGATTTCGCGGGCAGCAGTAATTAAGTCATGGCGTTCGTTTTCGGCGGCCGCTCTGATTTGAGTGCTGGGCGTATGAATCAGTTTATTGGTCAGGCTATGAGCGAGACGATTAAGTGCTTCTTCAGGGGAAACGCCACTTTTTAGTAGCGTCAGGGCTTTTTGTAATGCTTCATCACGGGATTGTTCGGCTTGGTCGCGGTAATCCCGAATGGTTGATTGTGCGCCTTGGGCGCGTAACCAGGCTGAAAAATAATCAACCTGCGTGTCGATTATTTCTTCAGCTTGTTCTGCCGCCAGTCGGCGCGAGTTCATGTTCTGGTCTATAGTGTGCTGCAGGTCGTCTACGGTGTAAAGATAGACATCACTAAGCTGTTCAACTTCAGCTTCAATATCGCGAGGTACCGCCAAATCCACCATGAACATCGGTTTATGTTTGCGTTTTTTAAGAGCGCTTTCCACGCGGCCTTTGCCCAGAATCGGCAATTGACTGGCGGTTGATGAAATAACAATATCGGCTTCAGCCAGGTGCATGGGTAGTTCCGATAAGGCAATGGCATAGCCGTTAAATTGAGCAGCCAGTGTGTGTGCTTTATCGTAGGTGCGATTGGCGATTATGATGCGGCCTATGCCTTGCTGGGATAAATGCCGAGCGGCCAATTCTATGGTTTCACCTGCGCCTATCAGTAAGGCGGTCTGTTCGCTGAGTTTGTCGAAAATTTGTTGGGCCAATTGAACGGCGGCGAAGGCAACCGAGACCGGACTGGAGCCAATAGCGGTGTCGGTACGTACTTTTTTTGCAGCGGTAAAAGTGTGCTGAAAAAGTTTACCTAGGCGTTTACCTAAAGTACCGGCATCGTAAGCAGCCTGATACGCCGTTTTCATTTGCCCGAGAATTTGTGGTTCGCCTAAAATCATGGAGTCCAGCCCGCAAGCGACTCGAAATATATGGCGATACACGGAGCTGTCAGTATGGCAATACAGATAAGGCGCGAAATCTGCCTCCTTGATTTGTTTGCTTTGAGCAACCCAATCAATCAGGATTTGTTGATTGGCGGTGCTTGATAAGCAGTAAAACTCGGTGCGGTTACAAGTTGAAAGAATGGCGGCTTCGCTGATTTCTTTAACTCGCCATAACTCTTTTAACGATGATTCGAGCATGTCGGCAGGGAATGACAGGCGCT
>JBAXUR010000120.1:0-9636 GCA_037129595.1 Methylococcaceae bacterium
TAATCAAAGCGGGTCAATATGCGTACCGCGATCGCAAACAAAGAAAACGTCAATTTCGCGCCTTGTGGATCGTCCGTATTAATGCTGCTGCACGCATGTACGGAATATCTTACAGTCGCTTGATTAATGGCTTAACAAAAGCCAACGTTGGTATAGATCGTAAGATTCTAGCTGACCTCGCAGTACGTGACATTGAATCATTTGGCAAAATAGCAGAAATTGCTAAAGCCAATCAAAGTCAGCCTTAAGAAAGACGCCGTCTGTCTTTACTGAGGCATCTTATGATGCTACCCGTTTCTTGTTAAGTGACGGGTAGTTCAGGATTTTTATCCTGAAACCCCATTTTAAAAATTTTCCCACCTATAAAGCGAGCAGTGCAGTGTCGGCTATCCTTGAAGAGATTCTCGCGCAGGCATTACAAGAGCTTGCGGCAGTACATGACCTTAACGAACTCGATAAAGTTCGTGTTCAATACCTTGGCAAAAAGGGCTTGTTTACCCTCCAAATGAAAGAACTTGGCAGTCTTGATCCCGATCAACGGCGATCTGCCGGCCAAATAATCAATCAAGCCAAAGATCAATTTCAGCAACAACTGGAAGTCTGCAAAGCACAGTTGGAAGATATCGCATTATCTCAACGATTAGCCAGTGAACGTATTGACGTTAGCTTGCCAGGACGTGGTCAATCAGTGGCAGGATTGCATCCAGTCACCACCACTCTGCGCCGCATTACCAAAATATTTGCCAGTGTCGGCTTTAAAGTCGTAGAAGGGCCAGAAATCGAAGATGATTATCATAACTTTGAGGCGCTCAATATTCCAGAGTCCCACCCGGCCAGGGCAATGCATGATACGTTTTATTTTGACGCGCATACCGTCTTAAGAACGCATACCTCCCCTGTTCAAATTAGAACGATGGAATCTGAAAAGCCGCCCTTAAAAGTTATTGCACCGGGTCGTGTTTATCGTTGTGATTCGGATATTACGCACACCCCCATGTTTCATCAGGTCGAAGGCTTTCTGGTCGATACCGATGTTAGCTTTGCTGACTTAAAAGGTGTGGTTTACGAATTTCTGCGTGCTTTTTTTGAAAAAGACATTCAGGTGCGTTTTAGACCCTCATACTTTCCCTTTACCGAACCTTCCGCAGAAGTTGATATTGAATGCGTTATGTGTGACGGCAAAGGCTGTCGCGTCTGTAGTCAGACCGGCTGGCTGGAAGTTATGGGCTGCGGGATGATTCATCCCGAAGTTTTTAAAGCGGTTAATATCGATAGTGAGCACTACAGTGGTTTTGCTTTTGGTATGGGCGTAGAGCGCCTCGCAATGTTGCGATATGGTATTAATGATTTACGGTTATTTTTTGAAAATGATCTTAAATTTTTAGAGCAATTTAATTAAGTTGCCGTTACACAGGAAAATTTGAATCATGCAAATTAGTGAAGCCTGGTTAAGGTCGTATGTCAACCCGGAAATAAGTACAGAAATACTGGTTGAACAATTAACGATGGCAGGTCTGGAAATCGATTCTGTAAACCCTGCGGCTGCAAAATTTAGCGGCGTTGTCGTGGGTGAGGTTATATCCATGCACCAACATCCCGACGCCGATCGTCTGCGCGTTTGTATGGTTGCTGTCGGTGAGTCAGAGCCTTTGCAAATTGTTTGTGGCGCAAGCAATGTCAGGGTTGGCTTAAAAATTCCTGCGGCCTTGTGTGGCGCGGTTTTACCCGGTGATTTTAAAATAAAAAAATCAAAACTGCGGGGCGAAGAATCTTTTGGCATGCTGTGCTCAGAAAAAGAACTGGGACTGGCGACGGATGCCAACGGCTTAATGGAATTAGCCGATGACGCACCGGTAGGTGTTGATATTCGCGATTATTTGGCACTGAATGATGCCATTATAGAAGTTGATTTAACGCCCAACAGAGCGGATTGTTTGTGTGTTGAAGGCTTGGCGCGTGAAGTCGCTGTGCTCAATAAAATGGACTGGTTACCTACCCAAGTCATCAACGCACCGATTAGTCATCAAGACGTTTTAACCGTATCGGTAGAAGCTACAGATGCCTGTCCCCGTTATTTGGGTCGCTTGATTAAAGAGTTTAATGCCAAAGCAGTGACACCTTTATGGATGCAGGAACGCTTGCGTCGTTCAGGCTTAAAAAGCTTGGGGCCCTTGGTTGACGTGACTAATTACGTCATGTTGGAGCTAGGGCAGCCCTTACATGTCTTTGATGCGGAAAAGCTTGCGGGCGGTATCACCGTGCGCTGGGCTAACGCTGATGAAAGTGTGGCCTTATTAAATAATCAGGTGATTAAACTTGATAATGAAGCCCTGGTTATCGCCGATGATAAACAAGCCTTGGCGCTTGCCGGTATTATGGGTGGCAGTGATTCTGCCGTTAATGATGAAACCCGCTCGGTATTTTTGGAATGTGCCTATTTTGCACCACACGCGATAGCAGGCAAAGCACGCCGCTTTGGTTTACATACCGATTCATCCCATCGTTTTGAACGTGGTGTTGATGCAATGCTGCAAACAAGAGCGATTGAACGTGCGACACAATTGCTTATTGACATTGCCGGTGGCGGTGCAGGCCCCATTACCGAAGTGACTACAACAACTGCTTTGCCGCAACGCGAAGCCGTCTTGTTAAGACGTCTGCGCATAGAGAAAACGCTGGGTATTGCGTTGGCTGATGAGCAGGTTGTTGATATTTTTCAGCGCTTGGGCATGGCTGTCCAAACACAAGCCGATGGCTGGCAGATCAGTCCGCCGGGTTTTCGTTTTGATATTGCTATTGAAGCCGATTTAATTGAAGAAATAGCGCGTATTTATGGTTATAACAACTTGCCCAGCAGCAGTTTGTTAATGCGCTCAGAATTAAGTACAGCAACTGAAGCGGTGCTGGACATAGATCGTGTTAAAGATTTGCTGGTTGATCGGGGTTATCAAGAAGCCATCACTTACAGTTTTGTCGACGAAGATATTCAAAAAGCAGTCGCCCCGGAAACTGACGTTATTCGCTTAAAAAACCCCATTTCTTCGGAACTGGCGGTCATGCGCACTACCTTGTGGTGTGGCTTGTTGAAAGCGGCTCTTTATAATACCAACCGTCAACATAATAGAGTCCGGTTATTCGAATCGGGTTTGTGTTTTAATAAAATAGACGGTGAAACGCAGCAACAAAAAATGCTGGCGGGTCTGGTTTTAGGTGACGCTTACAGCGAGCAATGGGGCGAAAAATCACGAAAAGTTGATTTTTTTGACATTAAAGCCGATATACAAGCCCTATTTTCTTTAACGGGTTGCGACGTTCAGTTTCTATCTGCTCAGCAGACAGCGTTGCATCCTGGACAAACAGCGGAAATTATCGCGGCGGATGGTAAGAAAATAGGCTGGCTGGGTATGTTGCATCCAAATCTGGAGAAACAATTAGGATTTGATACCCCTGTTTTTCTATTTGAACTGGATCAAAATTTAGTACTTAATAAACAGATTCCGGTTTTTAAAGCGCTGTCAAAATACCCGTCAGTACGGCGTGATTTGGCCTTGATCGTTAAAGAAGATGTCTTGGCAAGTGAAATAATCAACTGCATTAAAAGTAGTGCAGAGACAGCCCTGCAAGAGGTAATTATCTTTGACATCTATCGTGGTAAAGGTGTCGAAGAGGGCAGTAAAAGTATTGCCTTAAGTTTAATTATGCAAGATGATACACAAACACTAACAGAATCTGAAATAGAAGCTATCGTTGGCAGACTGTTAACTCTATTGAACAATGAAAAAAATGCAAAGCTGAGGGATTGATTTATGGCATTAACAAAAGCAGATTTTGCCGAAAGGCTGTTTGACGAGCTAGGCTTAAACAAGCGCGAAGCAAAAGAAATGGTAGAGCTTTTTTTTGAAGAAATAAAAAGTTCTTTAGAGCAAGGCAAACAAGTAAAAATTTCCGGTTTTGGAAAATTTGAACTACGTGATAAAACCAGTCGTCCGGGTAGAAATCCTAAAACCGGCGAAGAAATTCCGATCACTGCCAGACGTGTGGTAACATTTCGCTCTGGACAAAAACTTAAAGCCCGAGTAGAAGCTTATGTTGGAGCCGAGCAACAACAATGAACTTCCGGTTATACCGGAAAAGCGTTATTTCACCATAGGTGAAGTCAGTGAGTTGTGTGGCGTTAAGCCACATGTGCTTCGCTATTGGGAGCAGGAATTTACTGACCTCAGTCCGGTAAAAAGACGGGGCAATCGTCGTTATTATCAGCGCCACGAAGTGCTGATGATACGACAAATAAGAGCGTTATTATATGAGCAAGGCTACACGATCAGTGGTGCAAGAGCCCATTTAATGAGTGACAATAGCAAAGAAGATGCAAACAGCTCAAAGCAATTAATACACCAAATGATTGCTGAGCTGGAAGATATTTTACAATTACTCAAATAGATTCTGACACGTAGCCGGTTTGTGTAGTATAATTTGCGCTTAGTTGTTAGGGGTTGTGTTCACAATCCTTTCAGTATTACACAATTATTTCAATGTCGGGGCGTAGCGCAGCTTGGTAGCGCACTTGTCTGGGGGACAAGGGGTCGAAGGTTCAAATCCTTTCGTCCCGACCAATTGAAACAATGGGTTACAAAATTAGGTTTTTGGTAAAAAGAGAAAATCCGCGTTATGGGATAACTTTTTCAATCTATTGCCAATTATTATCCGTTTTAAATACCCGCTTCTTATCGGCAATACCTGCCAGAATTTCACGCATAAAAAAGGCGCATTGATGCGGTTCTGTTTGTTGGTCTGTATTTGTTTCGGGTTATCAATGCCCACATTAAGAATTTACCACAGAACGGATTAAACATGGCCGACAATTACGATGATTACAGCCGCGAAGAATTGCTTCGTGAATTGCGTTTGCGCGACCGGCGGCCTCGTTTTGGCTTGGTTTGGGAGCGCAAGGAAATTGACCACGAAAAGGCGGTGAATGACGATTTTGTCATGCTGGATTTTGACCCTGCCCTGTCTTGTGGTGTAGCGCCTTACCGCAACCTGATTATTGAGGGCGATAACTTTGACGCCTTGCGCTATCTGCGTATGACTCATGCCGGTAAAATCAAGTGCATTTACATCGATCCGCCCTACAACACCGGCAATCGTGATTTTATCTATAACGACCGCTTTGTTGATAAGGATGACGCTTACCGGCATTCCAAGTGGCTGGAGTTTATGTATCGGCGCTTGCAATTGGCGCGAGATTTATTAACCGAGGATGGGGTGATTTTTGTTTCAATTGGCGAAGAAGAACAAGCACCGCTGACTTTGCTTATGGATCAGGTTTTTGCGGGCATGAAGATGGGAACCTTTGTTTGGCGTCGTCGCAGTGGCGCACAAGATGCCAAAGAGCGTTTCCAAAGTGTGGATCATGAATATGTATTGGCCTATGGAATGCCTGGATTTCGTTTCGGTGGTACGGCGAAGAATGTCGAGGCTTACACCAATCCAGACAGTGACCCGCGTGGCGCTTGGAATAATGACAATTTAATCCAGGGCAAGACAATGAAGCAACGCCCTGATGCTTTTTATCCAGTCCGCAATCCAGAGTTGGATATTTGGTATCCCTGCGATTCAGATAATGTTTGGCGCTTTGCCAGCAAAACCCGGCTAAACGGAAAGAAAATTCGTACCAAGCCGCTTGAGGACTTAATCGATGAAGGTCGGGTATTATGGCCTAAAGATGAAAAGCCAGTCGTTTATAACACGCAAGAAGACCTATTGACTGCGATTGCAGAAGGCTCGTCCCCGCGTAACTTACGGGTGTATCTGCTACTTGAAGAGTTAAAAGCGCAAGTCGAACGTAACGAAACGCCTGAAAAACTGCTGGACAACATCCCGCCCCTGGATTTTTGGCTAGGAAAATCTATAGGCTTTGGAAAACCACGATATAAGCGGTTTTGGAGTGAACTCAAACACGCTGAAAAACCGGTTTCCAGTTGGATTTTACCTGCATCAAGTAAAAGTGACGAGCTCGAAGGAGCAGATTTTTCTGATGTCGACACGTTGACAACCGGTTACACCAGCGAAGGTACTACATTACTGGCGCAAATTTTAGGAAACAAAGACTTTCCCTATCCAAAACCCATGTCGTTAATTAAGAACCTGATTACTCAAGCAACGAGTGCCGATGATCTAATCATGGATTTTTTTGCTGGTTCTGGTACGACTGGACAAGTGGTTTTGACGTTAAATGCTGAGGATGAAAGTAGTAATCGCCGTTTTATATTAGTTTCGAGTACGGAGGCAACACAAGATGAGTCAGATAAAAATGTCTGTCGAGATATTACTCAGCGCCGATTGCGCTCAGTAATTGAGGGTTATGAGTTTAGAACGCCAAAGGGCGTCAAAACTGTGGAAGGCTTGGATGGCAATTTCGCCTACCTTCGCACTCGTCGCCTGCCCGCTGAAACCTTGTTCAACTGCATTCAGCATGAAGCTATCTGGACAGCATTGCAGTTAATCCATGCCGAAAGTCTGTCACCCTTTATTGCCGATGCGCTTATTCAGCAAGCCGTACTGGAAAACAGCACGGTAGTGTACCTGCCCAACATCAACGAAAGGACATTGCAGTGTTTGCATGATGCCTGCACCACGGCGGCAACATTGATTGTCTACACCTGGCAACCGGGTTTATTACGGCAACATTTTGACGATGACCGCTTGAGTTTTTTGCCGATTCCGCAGTTTCTGGTGGATCGTTTTGGCATAGGGAGTAAGGCATGAGTGTGGCACCGAAAGGTTATCAGAAAGAAGCCGTTGAAAACGCGCTGGATATTTTCCGTTATGCGGAAAACCAATTGCAACAGATTGATGATACCGATAGTCAACGCGCTATCAGCGCCTATAACGGTTGCGTGTTGCTGGAAGCGCCGACCGGTGCCGGTAAAACCTTAATGGCCGGATTGATCGCCGAGAGCTTTGCCCGCCCGGATCACCGGGACAACGCCAAAATTATCTGGTTTTGGTTTACGCCGTTTGCAGGCTTGGTTGAGCAGGCTAAAAGTGCGTTAAAGCAAGAATTTAACGGTTTAAAAATCCGCGACTTGGCCTGTGATCGAAAGTCTTATTCTGCCAGTAGCGGGGATGTTTTTGTGACTACTTGGGCTTCGGTTGCCGCACGCAACGCGGAAACCCGAAAGTTGCGGAGTAGCGGCGATTTATCTTTGTCGTTGGATGAATTTATTCCGGAATTACGCGAGGCCGGTTTTCGGATTGGCGTGGTAGTGGATGAGGCGCACCACAGCTTTACCAAGGCCACGGAAACGGTGAATTTTTATCGGGAAGTGATGCGTCCGGAATTTTCCTTGCTGATTACTGCCACGCCGGATGATACCGATGTCGAGAAATTTAAAAAAGCGGCGGGGCTGGCGATGGTGCATCGCATTCAAGTATCGCGGCAAAATGCCGTGGATGCCGGATTGATTAAAGAAGCGGTAAAGTCCATTGCTTATCTGGTGCCGGAAGATCAAAAAGAGCTGGTCGATTTGTCGGCAACGGCATTGGAAGACGGCTGGCGCACCCATCAAGCCATCAAAGCGCAACTGCTCGAAGCCAAAATACGCTTAACGCCGTTAATGCTGGTACAAGTGGGTGATTCCGATAAAATTGGCGATGACGCAATTAAAAAAGCTAAACAGCATTTACTGAATTTAGGTGTACCAGAAGAAGCGATTGCATGGTACACAGCCAAAGACCCGAATGACGACTTGCTGGCGGTGGCGCGGGATGAAAGTAAGGAAGTCTTGATTTTTAAGGTGGCCGCAGCATTGGGCTTTGATGCACCACGCGCCTTTACGCTGGTATCGTTACGCGGCACGAAAAGCACTGATTTTGGCATTCAGGTGGTTGGGCGCATTTTACGGGTACATCAACGCTTACAGGCGATGGCGCTTACTAAATCCTTGCCGAACGTGTTGCGCTTTGGTTATGTATTTTTGGCTGATGCCGAAAGCCAGGGTGGTTTGATTGGCGCTGGGGCTAAAATCAACGCGATTACCTCACAACTGGCGGAAATTACGCCCTATACGATGGTCGTGAAAATAGGCGGTCAAACAGAAGTACAAGTTGCCGCTTCGGGTCAAACTTCGTTATTGTCGCAACCTTATGTTATGCCGGTTTGGCAACCCGCTGAAATAGGCGGAGTGAATACCCAACCGCCCGTTTCGTATTTGGAAGGTTTGACATTGCCACTCATTGATGACTGGTTCTCATTGGAAATGACACAGACTATCGAGTCCGCAAAAGTTGTGCCGATTCGTCCTGTGCTGACAGGTAATACCCGATTTGAATTACGCGAGGGAGTGCCAAAGCGTTTTAAAACCGAACGCTTGCCGCTCGGCACCGATGAGTTGGTACAATGTATAGCCAAGCGCATTGATTTAAATGCCCAAATTTTAAACGCCGGTTTACGGAAAAATCTTAAAATCACCCGTAAAACCGTTGATAATATTTTTGGCAAGACAGATGAAATAGTAGATAGCATTCAAGCTCGGTTGTCGAATTCGGATATTGCCAGACGTGCGCAAAAAGTATTGTTCGATGCTGATTGTTACGATCCTAATGAACTAAATTCACTCATCTTGGCTCGCTTACAGTCAGAATATAATGAACATCAAGGTATGGGCTTAAGCGAACTGGAACTGGCGCGCGCCCTGAATTTAATTTTGGCGACTTTTCCGCATTTGGTGCGTGATGCTTCCCGCTTATGTGCCGCCCGTTTCAAGCAAGTTTTCGATACTGATTTCTTGCCGTCTTTTATCGAAGCGCCGGATTGCATTAGCCGTTCCCGACTGAATGTTTATGGCATTATGCCTCAAGACCTTAACAACACTGAACGCCGCTTTACCGAAATGCTGGATGCAGACACCAGCGACACACTGGCTTGGTGGCATCGCAACGAACCCCGTAAACCGTGGTCAGTGGGTATTGTTATGCCGGATGGTGACCGTTATTTTCCTGATTTTATTGTGGGTGTGAATGACCGCCATCACAATGACGGTCTGTTGCTGGTGGAAACCAAAGGCAGCCATATCATCAATTACGGTGACACGTTGGAAAAAATCAACACCGAACATAAGCAGTACGGCAAACCTTTGATGTTGACCCAGCAAGAAGATGGCCGATTCTGGATGATGCGTTACATCGAATCGACTAAAAAAATAGAACCTGACCAAGTATTCCGGGTTGAGAATATGGGGCAGTATTAGTAGACTCGACAATGGTTTAATGCGAAACCTCTATTAATCCACTTTGCCGTGTAAATGTGCTAAGTTTTTTGAAAAAGGTTATTCATTTTTCAGTCAATCTGACTCAATGCCAATGGTTATGAGAGCTGTAAATAACCAAGCGGTTTTTATTCAAGATGGGGCGACAATTGCAATCACACAAACAATTAAACCAGATATTTGCCCTATTAAATCACTTCTATAGTCTTTCAGAAATTAAATTTCCATTACATGAAGTTTGTAGTCCATACGGATAACATCCCTTAAAGGGATGGTATCCGTTAAGATCGAAATTATTTATCTGAAAATCTATAAATACAGACTTGGTTTGCTGAGATCCCAGATCCAATTGCTGTTGTTGGGCAGA
>JBAXUR010000121.1:0-9337 GCA_037129595.1 Methylococcaceae bacterium
AAATAAAACAGGAGGCACAAGAATTACATGATCGATTAAAAGCGGAAGCGTGGCGAGTTAAAAATCTTGGCGATAAACCCCGCCATACTTGGCAAGAAGCAGTAATCAGGTGGCTATCTGAATCAAGCTACAAAAAAAGCATTGATACGGATAAGTTCAAGTTGCGTTGGCTTGATAAGCATTTGAACAATACCAGTCTGGATGAAATAACCAAAACCAAGATTAACAAGATTAAAGTCGCTAAAAAAAGTGAGGGAGTCAGTAATAGCACCGTCAATAGAACACTTGAATTGTTGCGCTCAATCTTAAATCGAGCACAACAAGAGTGGGAATGGCTTGATTCAACTCCTAGTGTGCGAATGCTGCCGGAACAGTCAACCAGAATCAGGTGGTTGACACATGAAGAGTCAGTCCGGTTAATTAACGAATTGCCAGAGCATTTAAAGGCCATGGCGCAATTTACTTTGGCGACAGGGCTACGTGAAAGCAATGTAACTGGCTTGCAATGGTCACAACTCGACATGCAGAGACGGTGTGCATGGGTTCACGCAGATCAGGCTAAGGGTAAAAAAGGGATTGCGGCACCGTTAAATGAGGATGCGTTGGCAGTTATCGTACAACAGATTGGCAAGCATGATACCCATGTATTTACATATGAAGGCAACCCTGTAACGCGTGCGAATAACCACGCATGGCGGAAAGCATTGGTCAGAGCTGACGTTAAAAATTTTCGCTGGCATGATCTAAGACACACGTGGGCAAGTTGGCACGTCCAGAATGGAACACCGTTGCATGTGCTAAAAGAGTTGGGGGGTTGGGCTGATTTAACAATGGTATTGCGCTATGCTCATTTGTCTAGTAAGCACTTAGAAGAGTACGCAAACAACTCAAAATCTGTAACAAATGTGACAAATCTACTACAGACAGATGATTAAGGATTAGTAAAATTAGCTAACCCTTTGATTTTATGGTGGCGATAGGTGGACTTGAACCACCGACCCCGGGGTTATGAATCCCGTGCTCTAACCAGCTGAGCTACATCGCCATTTTTACAGTTCTTCGTAAAGAACCGGAATTATAAATACCTGACGTTACTTTGTCAAACGTTGAATCGAAAATGAACAACATCGCCATCTTTAACAATGTAATCTTTACCTTCAAGTCGCCATTTTCCGGCATCTTTTGCGCCTTGTTCGCCTTTATAGGTAATAAAGTCTTGATATGAAATAACTTCAGCACGAATAAAGCCTTTTTCAAAATCACTATGAATAACACCAGCGGCTTGTGGTGCGGATGCTCCAACAGGGATAGTCCAGGCTCTGACTTCTTTTACGCCGGCTGTAAAATAGGTGGCAAGATTCAGTAAAGCATAGCCCGCCCTGACGACCCTGTTTAAACCGGGCTCTTCCAGTCCCAAGTCATCCAGAAACTCTTTCTTTTCTTCTTCATCCAACTGGGCTATTTCAGATTCTATGGCGGCGCAGATAGGTACAACCACTGCCCCTTCTTTTTCAGCAAGAGCCAGTACTTTATCCAGCAGGGGATTATTTTCAAAACCATCGTCTTGGACGTTGGCTATATACATGGTCGGCTTAAGCGTCAATAAACAAAGATCTTTAATGAAAACTATTTCATCTTCAGTTAATGGCAATGTGCGTGCGGGTTCGCCTGCATTCAATTGATTTAAAACCCGCTCTAAAACCAGTTTTTTTACCAATTCGTCTTTATTGCCGGTTCTGGCAATTTTACTGGCTCGTATTAACGCTTTTTCAACCGATGCCATATCGGCAAGCGCCAATTCAGTGTTAATAACTTCAATATCTGAAATGGGATCAATTTTTCCTGCAACATGAACCACGTTATCATCTTGAAAGCAGCGTACAACATGAGCAATCGCATCGGTTTCGCGAATATTCGCCAAAAACTTGTTACCCAACCCTTCACCTTTTGATGCACCCGCAACCAGTCCTGCTATATCGACAAATTCGATGGTGGTAGGCAATACACGCTCTGGCTTTACAATTTCTGCCAGTTTGTCCATTCTAACATCGGGTACCGGTACAACACCGACATTAGGATCAATTGTGCAGAACGGGTAATTTTCAGCGGCAATTTTTGCTTTGGTTAAGGCATTAAACAGGGTCGATTTACCTACGTTGGGTAAGCCAACAATTCCACAATACAGCGCCATAGAGTTCTCTTGAGAGTTATATATTAAAAAGTAAGTTTGCAGGGTCAGCAAGATTATCAAACTGCCACATTTCGGTAATTATACTAGCTATCGTATCCCAAAGGTCTGGAAGTTTTTATATTTTTATTTATGACCTTCACTTTAAAAATAAAAACAAGTGCTTTTTATATTTTTTAAGTGCTTAATTTGTAATTACTTAGCCCTTCTCTTTTAAAAAAAATGGACTAAATAATTACAATTACGCTGATAGTATTGCTACGACTTAACAAGGCCTATGTTATTATATTAATAATTATTTACTCATTATTTCAATTGCAAACATAAATAAAGTTGCAGTTAAAGCAATATATCAACGACATTAAAGATTTATATGGAAGAACTATTCATCGGTTGGCTTAAGGAATACGGTTACGTTATTTTGTTCCTGTGGAGCATAGTAGAAGGAGAAATGGGGCTTATCATGGGTGGCATCATGTCTCATACGGGTGACATGGATTACTTCATGACGGTTTTTATAGCGGGTATGGGGGGGTTTACCGGTGATCAAATCTATTTTTACGTTGGCCGTTTTAACAAAGGTTATATTCAACGCAAACTGCATAAACAGCGGCGTAAATTTGCGATTGCGCATTTGCTGTTAAAAAAATACGGTTGGCCCATTATTTTTATGCAGCGCTATATGTATGGTTTGCGCACGGTTATTCCCATGTCCATTGGTATTACCAAATATTCGGCAAAAAAGTTTGCTTTTATTAACCTTATCAGTGCATGGGTTTGGGCAGCGATTACCGTAACGCCGGCTTATTATTACGGTGCCGAAATATTGGTTTTATTGGCCACTGCCAAACAACATTGGTATTTGGCATTGCCGTTAGCGGGTGGCTTTGCTTATGGAATTTATGCTTATTTTCAAAAACTGGAGCGGCATTTTTTACAAAAGCGCAATGGTCGTTTTTCAAAATAATCAGAGCCTTGAATAACCAACAAGCTGTTAAATTGTGAACAATATTGATAATTTCAATAAATATAATTTTAAAAACAGTCACTTATCTTCTGCATAGCAGGGAAAATGGTTACTATTAACGAATAATTAACGCCTCATGAATTTCTTGAAGAGTCGCCCTTAAAATAATTAGCGGTGGAAATAGCCATATAAACTGCTGCAAAACCGGCCAATAACAACTGCGCAGTATCTCCATACAATAGGCTGACTATAATTACCAGAATGCCAATGATCCAAGTCCGTTTGAGCTTATTACCTTTATCCGCAAAGCGTTTTAACTCTAACTCTTCTTCACCAGGATTATTGGCGACTTCATCACTACCCTCTGTCATTTCATCACCACAATCAATAATAAAACACTATTTTACAGTTTTTGAAGTTGTGATGACTATCAAATTACGCGCTTTTTTCGATAGAAAGCTCTCAACATTGACTGTTTACTCGGTAATCAGTCAGAAACACGCATAGAAATTTAAGCATTAGAATTTTTGGCTACCCTCTTAAGCCGCTCATGGTTCGCAAACTCACTCAAGAACGGCTTAACCTTAAACTGTCCCGTCTTAAGTGGGTAGCGGATGGGTAGAGGCGATAGCCGAAACCTATCATAATTGACTCCTTAAGCGATGGGTTTCGCGCTGCTCTAACCATCCTACTCTTGGTTATCAACTAAAACCTACCAATAGCCATATCGGGTTACGATTATCATTTAACCCGACCTGCTGTGCTTCCAATTTAAAGCGGGACAGATAAATAAAGCTGACCTATTGATTCCGCGAGCACTTAGCCCCACATCTGCGTTACCAGACAGTCATCTGTCCCGACTTAAGTTGGTAGCCGAATTTTTTAACCTAACCCTCGTCATTAGCCAGAGGGAATTAAATATTAAGTCATTTTATGCACGGTACGAATTAAAAATAAGTTATAAATACAAAACCTAATCATCCGATCTAATAAGATTTTATTTACTTAAAAATAACGGTTACCATTAGTCTCCATTCATTTCACTATCAGTGTAAGACAGGAGAACAAAAATGAAAAAGCCAAACAATAAAAAATTGGTTATTTTTTTCGATGGCACCTGGAACAGTGCAGATCAACACTCTGAAGATGGTAAGCTTTGTCCTACCAATATCACCAAGCTTTTTATAGCCACCCTGCCCCACGATTTACAGCAAAATGAACAAATTATTCATTATGTACAAGGCATAGGCACAAAAACATTTGAACGTATCTCCGGAGGCGGATTTGGCTACGGTATTTCCGATAACATCAAAGACGGTTATAAATTTTTGGTGAGTAATTACGAAGACGGTGATGATGTTTACATTTTTGGCTTTAGTCGGGGCGCTTACACCGCACGTAGTCTTGCCGGCCTGGTTCGTAACGTGGGAATTTTAACAAGAGATAAATTATACTTAATCGATAAAGCTTACGATATTTACAAAAACAAAACTCCGGACTGGCACCCCAATAGTCCAAAATCACTGACTTTTAAAACAGAACATACCTGGCCCAATGGGCGGATTAAATTCTTGGGAGTTTTTGATACTGTTGGCGCTTTAGGTGCGCCATTCGGAATTATATTAGGCTGGCTGGTTGATAAACTGTTTGGCTGCACATTCCACGACACCCAGTTAAGCTCTATCATTGAAAATGCTTATCACGCGTTGGCAATTGATGAGCACCGTCTGATTTTTCAACCGACATTGATGACACCCAACACGCAACATGATGCCCGTCATTTTGAACAAAAATGGTTTCCGGGCGTGCATAGCAATGTCGGTGGAGGTTATCCAAATACAGGCCTGTCAGATTTGGCCTTACAGTGGATGGTGGACAAAGCCCGACAGCACGACTTAAATCTGGACTTGGGGAAAATATCCAAACCTGTTTTTGAACCCGCTTTCGCGCCCGACATTAAGGAAACACCTAATGATTCTCAAACATTTTTCTACCGGCTCATTAGCGTTCTATTTGTAAAGCTGCCCGGCTATTTGGGTTTGGTGCCTGAAAAATATAAAAATACCTTGCCTGATATTCAATGGAATGGTGATTATATTCGCCCTATTCCTAATCAAGGTAGCGTAGCCCAATTTTTAGGTAATCCACCCGTCAATACAAACCTCAGCCTTTATGAGGGTGATTTGGATCGCTGTGTGATTGAAAAAATAAACCAATGCGCAGGCGACTATCAACCTGTTAACGTAGAAAAGCCGTGAGTCTGATTTGTGAAAACTAACCCGTAAAAACCGCTAATTTACAAATAGCCCTGCTTTTTAAACCACTAAATAGCAGGGCAGTTTCTCGACGACAAGCCACCAAAAGCATTACAGTAATGGTTAATCCACCTTAATTTTTCTAAACAAGAGCGCCTGATGCCAGGCCACATGAAATATAGGCCTTGCAGGACAAAAACCCTCGACTTCCGCCATCACAGACAAGATGTCTGCAGTTTCAGGTATATCGTTGTGTCGAATGTGTTGAGTAAGAGCAGTCAAGTCTTGCTCATCAATTTGTAGCCATTCATCCAGTACCCATTGGCAATAATTATCCAAATAAACAGGCAAGCTTTCATTGGGCTCACGGATAACATCAATGATAATTAACAGACCCTGTTCAGTCAGTACGTTATGAGCCAAGCGAAAGAATTCGGCTTTTTCTTCCCTGCTTAAATGATGTAAGGCATAACTGGTGAAAACAATATCGAAGCGCTCTTTGGTTTGTGCCAAGCCGTCCATAAAATCGATATTAATTAAATCCGCTTTACAACCCAGAGGTGCCATATTTTCAGCGGCAAGCACCAGAGCCGGATCAGAAAGATCAAATCCTACATAATGCTTAATATTTCTGCCATGAAGTGCTTGTGCGAGGAAACTGGCATCGCCACAACCCAAATCAACCAACTTAAACGGTTGCGTTGCCCAATGTTCGGCCAGTAAGGCAGTAACCGTCTGATAAATTTCTCTGTGATGCATGTAATTATTAGTTAATACCTTGCGATAAATCGTCCAGGCATTAAAAAACTCACCAACTTCTTTATGTGCATTATTCATAAGACCTCAACAAAAAATATAAATACCAACTTGCACAAAATTATAAGTCAGTTTAAACAGCTGCAGTTATTTTAATAATCACTTATACTTTTGAAGCCGCCTTCAGTTTATACCTAATCGCCACATGCCAGTCGCTCAAACTTCGACTTTAGCGTTTAAAGTTTATCGCAAACTCAATCACCGACTGTTACCTTTTTTGATCGGCCTTTCGCCTTTCTGTATGGCTTGGTACTTCACCTGAGATTGGTTAGGTATACAAACGCAATGGGAGCTATGGCAAGCCGAGCAACAACCACGCACGACTATCAGATACCTTGTCAGACAAGCAGACTGATTCACTAAAACAACATATTTCTAACGTCATATTGCTAACCCCAACAAGACCGGTTTAATGCAAGCCATATTGCGACAGGCCAAGGCGTTCAGTTTGCCAACAAGTAACAGGCACGGATTTCTCCTGAACAGCTGTTTAAAACTTGAAGGTCATTCGGAGACCACCAGTAATCCCATAGCAGGCATGATTCTTGCCGATTAACGCCGGGATTTCGCCAAAAGGCGTTCACAGATTTCTTTTATATTATATGCTACGGGCTCCCCAGGCTGATATTTTTAAGCAGACATGATAAATTTAAATAAACTGGCCATCGTTCTGGCTCTCTGTTTGACCCTGTTGGGTTGTGCCCATCCGGTAATGACGAAAATTAAAATTGTTGCTTTCAACGACTTCCACGGTCAACTGGAATCACCGGGAACGTTCCGGCAAACGCCTGCCAGTCCCGCTTCGACTAATGTTTCTGTTGGCGGCGTTGACTGGATGGCCGGTTATATTGCTCATCTGAAGCGTCAAAACCCGAATACAGTGGTTGTTTCTGCCGGCGACATTATCGGCGCAACCCCCCTGATTTCGGCGTTGTTTCATGACGAAGGCACCATTGAAACCATGAATCGTTTGGGCCTGGATTTTAATTCAGTCGGCAATCATGAGTTTGACGAAGGCAAAACCGAACTCAAACGCATGCAAAGTGGCGGTTGTCATCCCACCGATCCGAATACTTGTCGCGGCGCTGACGTAGGCACGCCATACCCTTTTGAAGGAGCACGGTTCACGTTTTTGGCTGCCAACGTCATGGAATCGGCTACGGGAAATACGATTTTTCCGGCTTACGCCATTAAAAATGTGGGTGGCATCCGCGTAGGCTTTATCGGTATGACGTTAAAAGAAACCCCCACCGTTGTTACGCCAAGTGGCATCGCAGGTTTGTCATTTATGGATGAAGCCGCTACGGTCAATGCGCTGATACCCAAACTGCATGCGCTGGGCGCTGAAGCCATTGTGGTGCTGATCCACCAAGGCGGGACAGTGCCAACGACACAAAGCGTTTCGACAATCAACCAGTGCGCTGGCGGTCTGAATGACTCCCCTATCAAAGCGATCGTTAATCAACTGGAGGGTGGCGTTGATCTGGTGGTCTCCGGCCACACCCATCAAGCCTACAATTGTCAAATCGCGAATCGGGAAGGCCGCCTAATTTCGGTTACCAGTGCCCATGCTCAAGGCAAGGTATTAACCGATATCGAGATGACGGTTAATCAAGCCACCGGCAAAGTCAGCGCAGTAACGGCCACCAATATCGTCGTGGATCGCAGTAATTCAGCCATAACGCCAAACAATAGGCTTAAAACGATCGTGAATAATTACAAAGCTATCGCTACGCCAATAGCCAATCGTGTTATCGGCGCCATTCATGCAACTATTACCCGCGCTACTAATGGTGCAGGCGAATCTGCTTTGGGCGATGTTATTGCGGATGCTCAACTGTTAGAAACCCAAGCTGCCGGGTTTGGCGAAGCCGTGGTGGCCTTCATGAATCCGGACGGTATTCGCGCTGATTTAACCTATCCATCCAGTGCCGTGGACGAAGGCGATGGTAAGGTAACGTATGGCGAAGTGTTTACCGTACAGCCCTTTGGCAACACACTGGTTACACTGACGTTGACAGGCGCTCAAATTCACGTCTTGTTGGAGCAACAGTTCACCGGTTGTACCTTGGGTTATCCGGTCGGCGCTCCGGTTACGGGGCAACCTTTCAACCGCATCCTGCAAGTTTCTAAAGGCTTTACCTATGCCTGGAAGGAAAGGGGAACCGCTTGTAATAACGTTGCCCCCTCCAGCATCAAGATCAACGGGGTTCAAGTTGATCCTGCGGCAAGCTATCGGGTTTCGGTCAACAACTACATAGCGGATGGCGGCGATCAGTTTTATGTATTAACACAAGGGGCCAAACGCCTCGGTGGGGCGCTTGATATAGATGCGTTTGAAGATTATTTTAGCGCTAACCCGTTGCTGATGCCCGGACTGCAAAACCGTATTAACTTGTCACCCTAATTAAAATAATGTTGATAATGGCAACGCCAAGGGACTTCGTCGTAAGCCTTTCTGCCACTCCCAAGAGAGAAAGCCAACTTAACTTATTTTACAATTCCGGGTGAGTGGGCAATAATAACGAACCCCTATCCGAATGTCTCCTTGGGAGCGGATTGCTGACGGTAATCACTGCTCAAAATTTTATGAAACAATTCTGTCGTTTGTTTAAACTCACCCGACTATGAGCTTTGATTTTATGGACTTTGCGTTTTGTCTAAAAAACTTCCTTTGTTAGACAGAATACTGCCTACAATATCGAGACCACAGTGATTTGCTGGACCTGACCCACGGGCCTTCGACTCCGGTAAAAGTGTTCACAAAAAAACGCGTATATCCAAGGCTGGTAACCGTCATATTCGTGCAGCTCTCTATTTTCCAGCCCTGAGCGCCAAACAGCATGACAAGCACGTCAAGGCTTATTTTCAACATCTTATAGATAATGGCAAAACTCCGTTACAGGGAGTCTGTGCTGTCATGCGTAAACTGCTCCACGCTATCCACGGCATGTTGAAAAAAAATGAACCTTTCGACAATACTCGTTTTTATTCTATTCCCGCATCTGCAGAATAGACAAAAATCAACGAAAAAGGATTGACTTTAAATAGAGTATCTAGGTTCTGTTGACGTTTCACGAATCCGGTAGAATAAGCCGTTTTGAATGAAAT
>JBAXUR010000122.1:0-9300 GCA_037129595.1 Methylococcaceae bacterium
GGACGGGGGTTCAATTCCCCCCGCCTCCACCAGATTTAAAATAAAAAACCTGCAAATCGAAAGACTTAGCGGGTTTTTTATTGCCTATAAGATTCGATAAGGCTCATGGACACTTCCCAGATAGCTTGAAAATATGGTCGCTTGCTGCCATTCTCAATATTAGATAGAATAACTTTTATCTTAAAGTCTACCAAAATTTATAAAGCAATAAAAAATATGAAAGGCTGGGGTTATATAATTACTAACAAAGCTACGCCACATTTATTAAAATGTTGGCTATAGTACAAAAGATCCAGAATTAAGAGCAAATGAATTACACACTACTGGAGTCCCTCATCGCTATGTTGTTGAATATGATGCATTAGTAGAAGAACCCTATTTAGTAGAGCAAAAAGTTCATAAATTATTGAAAGATTATCACGAATAATAAAGAATGGTTTAGATGTGATGTCACTGAGGCTATTATTGCCATTAGGAATGTGTCGAATAGTTCTTTAATCCATGAGTCAATAAAAAATAACGCATTCATTAAAAATCAAGAAATACAGCTCCCAATTAATGATCTTGTCCAGCTAAATTTGGATATCTTAAATAGTCAAAGTGAATCTAATGATACTTCTATCTCACTACCGATTACGACAACTGAATTAGTAACGAATAAACTGGGTGACTTCCTACCCGATGGAAGCATTGTCTTTTTTGTTGATGCTTCACTTAAGTATGGTTTAGCAGCTAAACCAAAAGATGAGATAAAGCGATCAAGATGGCCAGAAGCGAAGTTATTGGCTAGCGCTCATGGACTAGATTGGCATTTGCCAACCAAAGAAGAGTTGGCTTTGTTGTATGCACAAAAAGATGTTGTGGGAGGTTTTGTTAGTGATTTTGTTAGTAACTCGTACTGGAGCTCTACAGAATACGATAGTATTTATGCGTGGAGCCAACAATTTTCTAATGGCAAACAGTCATCTACCGTCAAGCATCAGACTTGCTTAGTACGTACCGTTCGCACTTTCACTCATACGTTAACGACTAAACCAACTAAGTTGGTAGCTAAATCAATCGAATTGGCTACGTATAATTTAGGTGATATTTTATCTGACGGGGGTATTGTATTTTATGTGGATATTTCAGGTAGTCATGGCTTAGTTACTCGACCAGCAAATGAAACACGTTTTACTAATTGGGCTCAGGCAAAAAATTTCATTAAGTTAAATTATATACAAGAATGGCATCTACCTACTAAAGATGAGCTCGTGTTAATGTACCATCAAAAAAACATCTTACGTGGTAACACTCATGATTATTACTGGAGCGCCACGGAACTTAACTCTAAGTACGTATCGACTTTACGGTTTCATAATGGCGATGTAGTCACCGCTAGTAAAGACAATAATTTTCTAGTTCGTGCCGTGCGCTCTTTTTAATTACACTTTTGTATTGGACCTTGTAAAAAGACTAATAGACTCGCATGCTAATACAGCGCCCTTAAAACGATAACTATTTGAAAAATAAATGGGGTCAAAATCAATGGAGCCACGCTCGATTGATTTTTTATTTAATATCTTTTTGTCATATACGGGGCATGACTTTTAAATATAATACGAATGGGATGAAAACAAAGCAAAAGCAATTTATTTAAACATGGCATTCCCTTCGAGGAAGCGAAAACGGTTTTTGATGATCCGCTGTACGTGGATTTCTATGACCCTGACCATTACTTCGAAGAACACCATTTTATCCTGTTGGTTGAATCGGCTCAAGGGAGATTGTTATTCGTTTAATCAGTGCAAGAGAAGCAACACTATCCGAGCGGAATGCCTATGAGCAAGAATAAAATAGATGATGAATTACGGCCCGAGTATGATTTGCAAAATTTACAGGTAAGAAAAATGGGGCCTGGTCGCAAAAGGTTTTGTGATACCGTTCGTTTAGAGCCTGACGTTATTACTGCGTTTCCAAATGCCGAAGCCATTAATGAAGCCTTACGTTATCTAATTGAGGTCGCCAGGCATACGAACAGCCTGACCCAACGCGCCAGCGGACTCCGCTAACGCTGTAAGGCGGATTCGCCGAGAGGCAATCCGCCATTAAGTTAAGCACCTCTTGGCACGACAAACCGCTGTCTTAACTGTGGGCAGTGTCACCTTAGCCTGGCAATCGCCCTACAACAACACCCGCTCTATGCCGCCACTTCCCGCTTGCTTGATATAGTTTTTCATCCAGTTTTTACCCAATACATGGCGGGCAATTTCCACGACAATGTAATCCACGTCCAACTGCTCTTCGCCATCCTCAAAGCGTTGTAAACCTTGCACGCAAGACGGACAGGAGGTCAGCATTTTAACCGGGCCATCGAAGCCGTCAGCGCGTATCTTACCGGTATTATTCTGCAACTCGGCGGCTTTACTGAAACGCACTTGGGTTGAAATATCCGGACGCGCAACGGCTAAAGTGCCGGACTCGCCGCAACATCGTTCAGATTTAAGCACCTCCGAACCAATCAAGGCATTAACCGTCTTCATGGGATCTTGCTGTTTCATCGGACTGTGGCAAGGATCATGATACAAATAACGGGTACCATTAACACCTTCCAGCTTTACGCCTTTTTCAAGCAGATATTCGTGAATATCGACCATGCGACAGCCAGGGAATATTTTGTCAAACTCATAATCCAGTAACTGATCAAAACAAGTGCCGCAACTGACGACAACCGTTTTGATGTCCAGATAATTTAAGGTATTGGCAACCCGATGAAACAGCACACGATTATCGGTGGTTATTTTCTGCGCCTTATCAAGCTGGCCGGCGGCACGCTGCGGATAGCCGCAACACAAATAACCGGGCGGCAATACCGTCTGCACGCCTATCTCATACAGCATGGCTTGGGTGGCCAGACCGACTTGAGAAAACAAGCGTTCAGAGCCGCAACCCGGAAAATAAAACACGGCTTCGGAATCGGCACGGGTTTTATTTCGATCACGAATGATGGGTACAATTTGATCACTCTCAATACCCAGCAATGCTCTTGCCGTTTTGGAAGGCACGTTATCGGGCATTTTTCGGTTGGTGAAATGAAGGACAAATTCACGCATCGGCGGCTTGCCTGTGGATGATGGCGGGTGTGCCAGTTGCGCCCTGCCCCACGGTCTGAGAAAAAAGTTACCGATGCGCTGGGCCTTATAAGACCACTCAATCAGCAACTTGCGCATAATCTTAATACTACTGGGTCGACTGGTCGATAAAAAGGCAATCGCCGCCGCTTTAATCGGATTAAAACTCTGCTTGCCCATTTTGCGTAACAGATTACGCATATTCATGGACACATCGCCAAAATCAATATCAACCGGACACGGATTAAAGCATTTATGACACACGGTACAATGATCCGACACATCCTCAAATTCTTTCCAATGCGTGATGGAAATGCCGCGTCGCGTCTGTTCTTCGTAAAGAAAGGCTTCTATCAACAGTGAAGTTGCCAGGATTTTATTGCGCGGTGAATATAACAAATTGGCGCGGGGTACATGGGTAGCACACACCGGTTTACACTTTCCGCAACGCAAACAATCTTTGATGGAATCCGAAATCGCGCCGATGTCGCTTTGCTGCATAATCAACGATTCATAACCCATCAGGCTAAACGATGTGGTGTAGGCGGCTTCCATTCCGGCACCCGGCATTAATTTGCCACGATTAAAACGACCTTCAGGATCGATGCGCTGTTTATAATCGTGAAAACTGGCCAGTTCTTCAGGGCTTAAGAATTCGTATTTGGTTATGCCAATACCGTGCTCGCCGGAGATTACGCCACCCAAAGAGCGTGCCAACACCATAATACGGGCTACGGATTTATTGGCTTCCTGCAGCATTTCATAATGATCGGAATTAACCGGTAAATTGGTGTGTACGTTACCGTCACCGGCGTGCATGTGCAGTGCCACAAACACGCGACCCCGCAAAACTTCCTTGTGTACCGCGTCAATACGCTCAACAATCGGTCGAAAATTATCGCCCTCAAAAATTTCTATTAACCGTGGCAGTAATTCCTGTTTCCAGGACACCCGTAAAGAATGATCCTGTAAACGGTGGAATAAAGTGGGTTGCTCGGCACGATTGGTTAATTCGCTTGCAATAATACCGTGCTCGTTGAAAGCCGCTTCAGCTTGTGGCAACGGTAAATCGAGGTTGTCATATTGCCACTGCCACCGCTCGCGCACCTGCGCCACCACCGACAGTGCCTGAGTACGCCGATCGCCGATTAATTCGCTTTTATCGACCCTGTCCTCATAAGAACGTAACGGCAACTCGCCTTCCAAAAAGTGACTTAACGCATGACACAAGCGCAATTTATTGCGCAGTGACAATTCGATATTGATACGTTCGATACCGTCACAATAATCGCCCATGCGCGGCAATGGAATCACCACATCTTCATTGATTTTAAAGGCGTTGGTATGTTTGGCAATGGCGGCGGTACGCGCACGATCCAGCCAGAAATTTTGCCGGGTTTCAGGACTGACCGCGATAAAACCTTCGGCATCACGCGCATTACACAAACGCACAACTTCGGAAGCGGCCAAAGCAACTTGTTTATCGTTATCGCCAACAATATCACCGATCAACACCATTTTTGGCCGACCGTGATTCTTGGCTTTGCTGGCATAACCCACGGCTTTAACATAGCGTTCATCAAGATGCTCAAGACCGGCCAGCATGACCCGCATCTCACCACTTTTAGGCAAAGCCGCCAGATAATCACGAATCTCGACAATGGCTGGCACCGCCTCGCGAACCTGACCGTAAAATTCCAAACAGAAGGTACGGGTAAAAGCAGGCATCTTGTGCAAAATCCAGCACGCTGACGTAATGATACCGTCGCAACCTTCTTTTTGAATACCTGGCAGGCCACCGAGAAATTTGTCGGTAACATCCTTGCCCAGTTCGCCTTTTCGAAAATTTGCACCGGGAATGACCAGCTCTTCTTCAGACAGCAACTTGCTGCCTTTCGCGTCAAAACGCTTCAACAAAAAGGTGACTTGTTCCTGATCGTGAATTTTGCTTAGATTATGATTGATTCGCACCACTTCCAGCCAGTTGCCGTCAGGTGTCACCATGCGCCACGACAACAGATTGTCCAGCGCTGTTCCCCAAAGCACCGCTTTTTTGCCACCTGCATTCATCGCGACATTGCCGCCAATGCAGGACGCATCTGCCGAAGTAGGATCACAGGCAAAAACCAGACCGGCATTATCTGCCACATCCATAACGCGCCGCGTCACTACACCCGCACCGGTGTTAATGGTTGCGTAAGTTTGTTCTACACCCGGCAGACTGGCCGCCAGGTCCAGAGGATCTATAGTAATCAGTTTTTCGGTATTAATCACTGCAGAATAGAGCGTCAGCGGCACCGCGCCACCGGTATAACCGGTACCGCCACCACGCGGAATAATGGTCAGTCCCAGCTTGATACAGTCACGTACCAAGTGACCGACTTCTTCTTCGCTGCACGGATACAGCACTACAAACGGATATTCAACCCGCCAGTCGGTGGCATCGGTGACATGAGAAACACGGGCAAAACCGTCAAAACAGATATTGTCTTTACGGGTATGTTTGGCTAGCAAAGCCAGCGCCTTACGCCTCATTTCCCGCGTGTTTTTAAAGTGCGCTTCAAAGGCATTGATAGCCTGATGTGCGGCATCAATCAACTGTGTGACGCGCCGTGTTCGATCAGGATGCTCACTTTCATCCTCTGCATCGCGCTTCTGCATCTGCTTAAGACGATGCCGTAACGCGACCAGCAAGGCTTTGCGGCGTTTACTGTTATCCAGTAAATCGTCTTCAAGATAAGGATTACGCTGAACTGCCCAAATATCGCCAAGCACCTCAAAAAGCATTTTTGCAGAACGACCGGTAACCCGTTCGTCACGCAACGATTCCAGAATATGCCAGCTCTCTTCACCCAGCAGGCGAATAACGATTTCGCGGTCTGAAAAAGACGTGTAATTATAAGGTATTTCGCGTAACCGTGTTGGCGACGCATCGGAAAACAAGGGGGGGAAATTTGAGTCCACTGATATTCTGCGCTTTGACGTGATTAACAAAGCTCATTGTAACACTCACTGATACCAGCGAAAATACCAAAAGTTGTGTGGTCTTAATTATACTTAAATGGGTGTAACGACTCAACCAACATTATATAAGCGACTAAAAGCCAATCTGAAACGGGAGGAAACACTGCCTGACTGTCACGCAAAGCCTGACCTACATGACTGAGAACTTAACTTCCATATCTTTTAACTGCCCTTTGCGATTTTGAATTTCAGCTAACAGCTTATCGACTTCTATTCTGGGCAGATAATCCAAAAGTCTGATGTAATTTTCCTGTAAACCTCTTTTGCCTTAATGAAGCTGTTCAGGTTCGTCAACGACAAGTACCGACTCGCAGTAAACAAATACGCACACTAAACCAACTAAAAACAAGCGATAAGTATATCGTTAACAATAGTCAAAACCCGTGAACGGCCTCTAGGCTGACTGCCGCATTCAGTATTAATTACAGCATCATTAACCGATGTATAATGTCATATTAACTGTGTATTTAAAGGTGGTTAAATCACCAAAATAACGTATTTTTGCGGGTTAAAATAGATCGACTTAAAATAGCTAACACCTGATTTTTCAACATCCCAAGCTCTCAAAACACTGTAAAATTAAGTATCGACTTCAAATAACTGACATCCTGCTGCTATCTTTTGTTAAAATCATAATATCTGGACAAAACCTCCAAACACGGTAGAATTACCGGCTGTTATACTTTTAACTCTACTCAAACACTCATAAATGGCGACTATTAGCGTTTTAAATGGCCCGAATTTAAACTTACTGGGTATTCGTGAGCCTGGCCATTATGGCAATAAAACCCTCGCTGACATACGTCAGTTGATGGAAAAAAAGTCGGCAGAGTTAAACCATAAACTCGATTTTCATCAGAATAATGCCGAACATCAAATTGTTGAATTGATACATCGGGCTTACGAAACCGGGGTTGATTTCATCATTATTAATCCGGCGGCGTTTACCCATACCAGTGTTGCCATCCGCGATGCCCTCCTGGCAACCAGGATTCCTTTTATAGAGGTTCATTTATCCAACGTCCACGCACGCGAACCTTTTAGAAAACATTCCTATTTTTCAGATATTGCCGTCGGCGTTATCTCTGGATTAGGAGCCACCGGATACGAACTGGCCTTACAAGCCGCACATCAGATATTAACCGAGAGACCATAAGCAATGGATATTAGAAAAATAAAAAAACTCATCGAAATTATCGAAGAATCCGACATCGCCGAACTCGAAATTAAAGAGGGCGAAGAGTCTATCCGCATTAGCCGTTATTCTGCTGCGCCTGCACAGGTAACTTATGCACCGGCTCCTGCTGTGCAAGCAGCTACTGTGGTTACCGCAACACCTGCCGAAGAAAAAATAACCGGTCATGTGGTTAAGTCGCCTATGGTAGGCACGTTTTACCGCTCGGCATCACCTGGTACAAAAGTTTTTGTCGAGGTTGGACAAGCGGTTTTGGCCGGTGATACTTTGTGCATCATTGAGGCGATGAAAATCCTTAATCAGATTGAAGCCGATAAAAGCGGCATCGTGACTCAAATTCTGGTTGAGAACGCTGAACCGGTCGAATATGGCCAACCCTTATTCATCATTGAATAACACGGAAAACGGGCGACACTCATGTTCGATAAAATAGTTATCGCCAATCGTGGCGAAATAGCATTGCGTATTTTACGCGCCTGTAGAGAATTAGGCGTTAAAGTGGTCGCTGTTCATTCTGAAGCTGACCGTGATCTTAAACATGTAAGACTGGCTGATGAGTCTGTGTGCATTGGTCCTGCGGCCTCTGCTGACAGCTACTTAAATATTCCCGCCATTATCAGCGCCGCTGAAGTGACTGATGCAGAAGCGATTCATCCAGGTTACGGCTTTTTGTCTGAAAATGCTGATTTTTCTGAAAAAGTAAAACAAAGCGGCTTTGTTTTTATTGGCCCCAATGCAGAAACCATCCGTATGATGGGTGATAAAATTTCTGCCAAAAACGCCATGATGGCTGCAGGCATTCCTTGTGTCCCCGGCAATAACGATCCGTTGTCGGACGATGACAAAAAAAACCTCAAAATAGCTCGCGAAATTGGTTATCCGGTTATTATCAAAGCCGCTGGCGGTGGTGGTGGCAGAGGTATGCGAACGGTTCATACCGAATCAGCGCTGATCAATGCCATCGCCATGACTAAAGCTGAAGCGGGTAGTGCTTTTGGCAATCCAACGGTTTACATGGAAAAATTTCTGGAAGATCCGCGTCATATCGAATTTCAGGTCATGGCTGATTCCTTCGGCAATGCCATCCATTTAGGTGAGCGTGATTGTTCCATGCAACGTCGCCATCAAAAAGTGGTTGAAGAAGCGCCTGCTCCCGGCATCACCGCAGAACAACGCAAAACCATCGGCGAGCGCTGTGCAAAAGCCTGTATTGATATTGGCTACTTGGGCGCGGGTACTTTTGAATTTTTATATGAGAAAGGTGAATTCTTTTTTATTGAAATGAACACCCGCGTACAGGTCGAGCATCCCGTTACAGAAATGATAACCGGCTTTGACATCGTTAAAGAGCAACTGCGCATTGCAGCGGGGGAACGGTTATCTATCACTCAGGATCAGGTCAAAATTACCGGCCATGCCATTGAGTGCCGTTTAAATGCCGAAGACCCCAAAACTTTTATGCCCTGCCCCGGCACCATTGACCAGTTTCACATGCCGGGTGGTCCCGGTATTCGCTGCGAAACGCACATTTACAATGGCTATAAAGTACCGCCTTATTATGATTCAATGATAGGTAAACTGATTGCTCATGGTGAAGATCGTAAAAGTGCGATTGCCCGCATGAATACCGCACTCAGCGAAATCATTATAGATGGCATTAAAACCAATATCCCGCTTCAACAGGATATTATGAATGACAGCGCTTTTGGAATAGGCCAACAAAACATCCATTATCTGGAAAAGAAACTGGGGATTCATTAAGGTACAACAACTTAAGGGCAATATCACCACGAAGGCACGAAGGACACGAAGAAAAAGCCAGTCGCGTAAGTTGGGTTAGACGATAGCCGTAACCCAACACATTCAAGCCCCAAATGTTGGGTTACGGCTATCGCCTAACCCAACAAATCATCCTCAAACAAAGCATCTATATTATGGCCTGGCATCAAATTTCCGTTATCACCAATGAAG
>JBAXUR010000123.1:0-8885 GCA_037129595.1 Methylococcaceae bacterium
GCTCAAACAGAAGATTATTTATCATTGGAAATCACCTTTTTCCTGATCTTTACAATAAATTAAAATAATGACACATAATATCTTACACGCGTTATAAACTTAACAATAAATTATTTAAACAGTCCGACCCTCATCATCGTTGTACTTTAGGTAAATTCACGGATTAAATTTTTTACAGGCGGTGAATCTGTAGCAACAATCTATTCTTGGGCAACATGGAATATCGCTTAATTAAAACAAACCACCTACCTGAATGGCCTTTTTTCCGGATAAAAACTTAACCAGTTTAACGGCATGATCATCCCCTTTTATTATTTCCAGGGGATGACCATGCAGCTTGATACTGGTTCCCGGCTCAGGAATGGTTTCCATAAACTCAATAATAAGCCCGTTAAGTGTCTTTGGCCCTTGGGTGGGTAAAGACCATTGCATAACGCGGTTTAATTCTCTAACCGTAATAGTGGCATCAACCAAATAACTACCATCGCTTTGTTTTCTGGCAGTCACATCATCAGTGATCAATTCACCGACTATTTCTTGTAACAAGTCATCCAAGGTAACCAAGCCCTGCACATCACCGTATTCATCGACAACCAGACCTATGCGAATCTTTTCACTTTTAAACCTAAGCATTTGAGTATGCACAGGGGTGTTTTCAGGAATGAATGACGGCTGAGTCAGCAGATTTATGATGGCTTGTTTATCAAAATCAGCCTGATTAACCAGTGTCAGCACCTTCCTTAAGTGTAAAAAGCCCACTACCCGATCTATACTTTTTTTATAAACCGCTAATTGCGTGTGTGGACTGACTTTGATTTTTTCAATAATCTCTTCAATCGATGCTTCAAGATCAACCCCCACAATTTCATTACGGGGCGTCATAATATCTTCAACGGTCGCGGACTCAAGATCCAGTATCCCCAGCAGCATTTTTTGATAACGTGCCGGAATTGAACTTTCAGCTTCAGTAATAATGCTTTTTAATTCTTCTTTATTCAATCCGTGATGGCTGCTTTTATTGACATCAACACCCACCATTCGCAGTAACAAATTAACCAATAGATTAACCACCCAAACGACTGGATAAAATATTTTCAGTAACGGGGTATAAATCCAAGCCGCAGGAAAAGCAAGTAATTCCGGCTTAATCGCAGCCAATGTCTTGGGCGTCACCTCTGAGCAAACCAGCATAACCAATGTCAAAATTCCGATAGCAATCGCTATGGCAGATTCATCATTGGCGTAAAATTTAATAGCAATGACTGTCGCTATGGATGCCGAAAAATTATTAACAAAATTATTAAACAGCAAAATTAAACCCAGAAAACGATCCGGTCTTTGCAGTAATTTATGTGTTTTTATCGCACCAGGGTGCTTAAGCTTAACTAAATACCTTAACCGATAGCGGTTTAAGGACATTAAAGAAGTTTCTGATCCGGCGAAAAAAGCAGACAGAATCAGCATAAAGGCAAGTATGCCAAACAGCATACTAAGGGACATATCGTTCAAAGAAATGGTACTCTCGGGTTATGAAAACAGCTCTAGTGTCCATGATGAGATTTTTTTGTCAAGCACGAATGTAAAATAGCAGGGTACTTATGGCTGAGAGATAATAATTTAAGCAGAATATAAACAAACTAATGCGCCGCCTGTATTGTTACAGACGACGTGATTAAGAAATAATTTTACCGGTATTGACGGGGGAATTATTTTTACATTTTATCAACTTTAGGCACCATGAAGCGCACCGAAGGACTGCTAATGTTGGACGTTGCCTAGCCGCTTAAACTTTTAAACACAAGCAAATTCTTGGCTGCTATAACCCGTCAAGTTTCGTCGTTGCCAACCCACTTCCTTACCGCAGGTGCTTGGTAATTGGCATAGCGATCCAGCAACACCTCTGGATTTGTCTCCACAATCAACAGATCATGCTGTTCTTTTTTAACAAACTGCTCTGCCAAAACATGATCCAAAAATACGATCAACGAATCGTAATAGCCTTCAACATTAAGCAAGCCGCACGGCTTATTGTGAAAGCCAAGCTGGGCCCACGTCCAAATCTCAAATAATTCCTCAAGCGTTCCTATACCGCCAGGGAGCGCAATGAAGCCGTCTGAAAGCTCGGCCATCAGCATTTTCCGCTCATGCATTGATTCGGTAACATGCAATTGGGTCAAATTTTTGTGCGCCACTTCTTTATGCGCCAAAGCTTTGGGTATGACACCAACGACTTGACCGCCAAGCTTCAATACCTCATCCGCCACCCTACCCATGATGCCAATACCGGCACCACCGTAAACCAATTTAATATTGCGACTAACCAACGCTTTGGCTAGGGCGCAACCAACTGCACTATAAGCCTCAAGTCGACCGGAACTGGAACCGCAATAGATACAGATGCTGTTGATGGATTTCATGATTACTTTTCTGTTAAAGGGATATCGCCATTATTAATTTTAAATTGTACACCCAATTGTTAATTATACCGTTGTAACCCAGAAGGTAGTTATTCCCCCCCTTTGACAAAGGGAGAGCAAAGCGAAGGGGCAGAGGGGAATTTATATAATACCTCCCCCCTAACCCCTGTTTATTAAAGAGAGAGACTGAATGATTACCCCGTTAGATATTGGGACTCTGCATTGAAAATATCGCATTACCAAAAAGCATACGCAAAATATCCAGTCATCAAGCTGCAAAACATTAAAATAATATAACCTATACTGTTTCAATAATATCGTAGTAACAGAAATCTTATGAGCGTTTATTGGTGCAACCAATGAAACAGGACATCAGTAACTGGCATTAGCGGCTGAAATGCACAGGGATATAACATTAGCGATACCCTGTATTTCTATTAAAGAATGCCAAGACATTTAAATAATCAAACGAAAAAAAACAGAGTTATTGAGCACAATTTATCGTGATTAAATAATTACCTACGCTTGGTAAAGTTTTTAGAAAATTAAAGTGGACTTCGGAAATATGCTTAAAATTGCCATGATCAGAATTACGCATTGCAAAATGCACGATACCTTTTTCCAAACCATTTTTAATGGGGATTCCATTAAATTCGACCGACTCGGATTAATGTCATGAGTGCCGGTATCACCCTCGTTACAGGCGCTACCGGCCATCTTGGCGCCAACCTGGTTCGTCGGCTACTTGACCAAGGCGAGCAAGTGCGGGTGATGATGCACTCCGAACGCGACAATGGCGCGCTGGACGGCCTCAATGTGGAGCGCGTAATTGCCGACCTGCGCAACGCCGAGGCAGTTTCCGCAGCAGTGCGCGGTTGCACCCGAGTTTACCATTGCGCAGCTCTGGTTTCGACTATTAATGGCAACGTAGCCCATAAGCGTGACCTGTTTGATACCAACGTTCATGGCACAATCCATATCCTTCAGGCTGCAAAGCTGCACGGCATCGACAAGGTGGTCGTGTCAGGTTCGTTGAGCGCCACCGGCTATGAACCTGACCGTTCCAGCCACGAAGATATGCCGTTCAATCCCTTCCAACACCATCTACCCTATGGCTTTACCAAGCATCTCACCGAGCATGAATGCCTCAAGGCTCATGCCAACGGGCTCAACGTGGTCGTCGCCACCTCCTGCGCCATCATTGGCCCCCACGATTACGTACCCTCACGCATGGGGCGCGTACTTATTGATTACGCTAACGGCCATCTGCGAGCCTATATTCCCGGTGGCTTCGAGTTCGTTTCCAGCAGCGATGTCGCCGAAGGCCATATTTTAGCGATGCGCCATGGACGTTCCGGACAGAAGTATATTTTTAGCACCGCCTACGCCAGCGTGGACGATCTGATGGCGCTGTTCAGGGAAGTCACCGGCCGTCCATTGCCCCGGCTACGCCTGTCGCCGTTGCTGATGGCTGCACTGGCCGAAGTGGCCGACAAAACCTGGTTCCGGGCCTTCCCCAACCTGCCCCGGCGCTTTACACCGGGTGCGGTGCGCCTGCTTCAGATGCACCGCAGGGCTGACCACGACAAAGCGAAACAAGAATTAGGTTACCAACCCACCCAATTGATCCAAGCAGTAAGGGAAGCCTATGAAGATTTCGTACGCAGGGGCTTGATCGTCCCTGCCAAATAAACAGTTATCCCAACCTTAGCCACAAACAAGAGCGTTAAACATGAACAACACGCAGACGAAATCACCGCCCCCCGCCTTTGCGGAAGCCAAGAATCCCCGGCAAAAAGCCCGCGCCTCCGGAATGGATCCAGATTGCTGGTATGTAGTGGAATATGACAGTGCGGTTAAAAAAGGCCAAGTGAAAGAGGTAACCTTTTGGAATACCTCCATTGCCCTTTACCGTGGCGATGATGGCAAACTCGCTGCCTTGCAGAACCGTTGCCCGCACCGCCAGCTCAAGCTCACCCATGGTGCGGTAGATCAGTGCAATCTACGTTGCGCCTACCATGGCTGGTCTTTCAACAGTGAAGGCCGACTGGAGGACTACTCACATGACAGCTTTGGCAAACCGCTCATTAAAAGACAGTTGCGAACCTACCCCGTGCAAGTCCGCTATGGCCTGATCTGGCTGTTTCCCGGCGCTCCTGAACTAGCTGATGAGCGCAAAATCCCAGAGATACCGGAACTTAACGGAGATAATCCTTGGGCCAATTTTATCTCGGATTTAACCTGGCACACCCACCATTCCATGGTGATGGACAATATCTGCGATTTTTCTCATGCCTTCCTGCATCGCAAATACAAGCCCTTCACAGGTGCTAAACTGACCCACCATGAGGCCGATGAGAATAGGGTTTACCTGACTTACGATGCCTACATGGCCGGTGGCCGGATTTCCGGTATTTTTGTTGACCGTAACCGGGTCAATACCCGCTCCATTGAACTGTGCTACGAATATCCTTATCAATGGACCAACACGGGCGACAGCATCAAGAATTGGTCGTTTATGCTGCCCATCGACGAGCGAACCACTCGGGTATTTTTCCTGTTTTATTTCGACGCCCTTACTATTCCGTTAATTTCCATAAAAACGCCGAAGTGGCTAACCCAAATGGTGATGAATATCGCCAAGCCCCTGGTATTTAAGCCCATACTCGAAGAGGATGGCGTGGCACTGGAAGCTGAAATGTTAGCCTACGAAAGTTACTGGGATGCCCCTCCTATCGAACTCAACCCAGTGGTGCCGATGTTTCAGCGGCTTACCGCACGCAAATGGGAAAAATATTTGGAGCGTACCGGAAACCCTCAAACTGCTAACGCAGATTAATTAACCGAATCGCCCACCCATGAAAATCACCCAACGCGCCGCCAAACTCGCCAAATGCTTTGCCCGAAATCCTCGGTGGGTTGTTCGGCGACAATTATACTGTCTGGCTGACGACAACTATCTTGACCGGTTGACCGTTATTTAGGACAGCAGTGTATTTCAACTTTTTGGATTTTCTCATTATCCGGGAAACGTATCACTTAATGTCAAAGTTGATGCAAATTTGACTTTTTTACTAAAAATACAACTAACCAGCAATCTTAGAAAATTATAGGATGTCCTCCAGCATTTTATTTTTCAAGTGCAATCCATGTTAACAATTCGCTGACTATCCAAATAAAAACTTAATTACATTTGTTGTCCAAGAATTTTTCTCATCGATCTGAATATCTAATTTATTTATAACTGAATCAATAGGTCTGGGTTCAAAATCAACTGTAAATTCAATGTGGTTTTTTCGTCCTAATCTAATTCTATCGCCAACAAACAGCTTTTCAGAAATCTCATGTCTATTACCGTTTATTAATGTTGATTTTTTCCTGCGAGGTGAATCATCCTGTAAGTAGAAGTTATTTGCTTGATAGAGAATGCTGCAATGATTCGTAGCAAAGCTATCATTGTTTTTATCTAAAACAACTGTAGAGAACTCGCTTTTTCCAAAAATAATGCGTGTTGTCTCTGAAATATCATAGAACCGGTGCGGCAGTCTCTACATTTCCACTCACAAAAATTGACTGATCAGACAGATCTTCCGGATTCCGGAGCACACCCAGCAAAATAGCGTCATGGCCGTAAATATCCGGGTAAAATACCAGATTATTATTTTGATCGAAGAAAGACGTGATATAAAAAAACAGCACCGGTATTGATTTTTTCAAGATAACGCGTTGTGTTTTAGGATTATTCAGCGCTTGTTGTATAGTGTCCTTGCTCCATTGATTTTTAAGGGCGAATTCAGCCAAACCTTCCGGATTTGCTACCCGCACACAGCCATGACTAAAATCTCGTCGTGATTTACTAAACAGGGCTTGAGAAGGCGTATCATGTAAATAAACATCTTCCTTGTTGGGGAAAATAAATTTAACCCGGCCCAAAGCATTCTTTTTACCCGGACGCTGCCTGACTCTTAACGTGCCTTGCTTAAGTCCGTCAATGGATGACCCCGTAAAAGCAACGGCCTTGGTCTCATTACCAAAGGTAGCAACCAGCTCCATATTTTCCCCTGCCAAATAATTGGGATTTTGTATTAACTTGGGCAGTATTTCATTTTTTACAATATTGTAAGGCACATTCCAATAGGGCATAAAATCAAGAAAACGCATTTCTGCCATCAGCACGGGGGTTTCGTTTTTAAGCGCCTTACCCACCACCACTCTCATGCTGGCAATCTCGACATTAAACTGATCTATATCATCAAATGCCCATAATTGAAAAGCCGGAATATTAACAATAATATAAGGCCCTGGATTAAACTCAGGTAACCAACGTAACCGCTCCATGGCCAATTCAATTTGCGTTACTCTTTGACTTAAGGGGATATTAATGGCCGCAACCGTTCCCTTGCCAATCACACCATCGGCATTAATGCCATGCCTAAGCTGGAATTTTTTCACGCCTGCCACGATTTTTCCGGTGTAATGCATTGATTTTTTTGCGCTACTAGCCACTTCTACCGGCATATCACCTAACGACTCTAAAAATCGCTGTAACTCATCAGTTTGACGAAGATTGTCACCCGGATTGATAGGCTTTTCAGAATGTAGTTGAAAAACCGTTGATTTTTGCGCAAGCAGGCGATAAGTTGTTAATGCTGACTTTAGCTTTTGATACTGTTGTAACTTAGGCTCTACCAATAACGGTAATTGCTTAATAGTGCCATTGGCCAAGCTGTCTTTAATCAGCATTGGCAAATCCATCAGCTTTTTTTCCCTTAATTTCAGCTTATAATTTAACCCCTGTGGATTTACTCGACCATAATGTAAATCATGAACAAAACGTAACAAAGACAAACTGATAGCTGTGTCGTAGACCGCCAATTGCTGATAATTATCAGCTGCCAGCGTTAAGGCAACAGGCAATTTTTGCCGTAATGTCTGAGTGTCATAGTTTGCCGCATTTAAACCGTTGGTCGAAGCGCTATCCAATAAATCAAGGACTTCAAGAATATTTTTTTCAGCCGCTGCATTGCCTAGCCACAACAATTGGTTATTGGTAATTTTATAAAGCGCTTCAAGATCTTTGGTACGGTTAATAAAATTAGACAGCATCAGATAAGGATGCTGCCCTGTCGTAATGATGGCGTTAATTTCAGTTGCCACACTTTTGTTTTCGCTACCTATAACAGCAGCGGGCACCGTTTCTGTCTCGGATTTTTGATTGGTACTTTCTTCAGTAACCGTCCCCGTTACTTGATTGATTATACTTTCAGCCACTACGGCTTGACTTGGCAAGCCCAGTAAAAAAAACACCACCCAACCAGTCAAGGCAATAGCAGCGGGCTTTTTTAAACAAGCTTGCTGTTCATTGCTCACTAACTGTTTTTTAAAATTACTTTTTTGCAAAAAAAATAACTTTCTCCAATCAAACATACTCACCCAATTTGCCAATATACTTACCTGCATACAACTTGTGTCCATCATAAAATAATAAGTTTAACCTAACCGCTGCCTAATACGACAATACTACCACCAGACGCTTGTTTTGATAGAAACAAACAACGAATAGTTGTCCATAAAAACGCTGCTATCCAAGGCTTCCAGAGCAAAAAACGCCCAAGATACAGACGAGAAAAAACCTATCAAAAAAGTACTATCCCGATTCAATCCGTAAGGTTTTCTTGAGACTTTACGTAGAAAAAGTTTTCATTTTACACTATGTTACTAAGGATAAGCAGATGACAAAAAAAACCTTAATACCCAGCGAAAGTCCTTTTCCTACAGCAAAACAGGATGCTGCCAGTGTTTCTTATGACTACGGCTCACCACAAAGTCATTCGCCGTCTTATCGATTGGCTTACGATGACTTTGATTTTATTATGCGTGATGAACTTCGACCCGTCCGCCTGCAACTTGAACTGCTTAAACCTGAATTGGTTCAATTAGAGCAAAACATTCAATCCACGGTAGTTATTTTTGGCAGTGCAAGGGTTTATGATAATGAAGCGGCACTTCAAGCACTCCATAATGCAGAACATAACCTTGATACAAACCCAAGTAACCCTGACCTTGAAAACAAGGTGACCATTGCCTGCCGTATGTTGACTAAAAGCCGTTATTACGATGAAGCCCGTAAACTGGGAGCCTTGATAACAGTGGGTGAAAGAAACCTTAATCAACCATTAACCGTAGTAACCGGTGGCGGCCCCGGCATTATGGAAGCGGCTAATCGGGGCGCAGCCGATGTGGGCGGCAAAAGTATGGGGCTTAATATCGTACTGCCGGGTGAGCAAAAACCTAACCCTTACATCACACCCGAACTGTGCTTTCAGTTTCATTATTTCGCGATTCGTAAAATGCACTTTTTAATGCGGGCCGTCGCACTGGTTGCATTTCCTGGCGGTTTTGGAACTATGGATGAGCTTTTTGAAGCGCTTACCCTGATTCAAACCAAAAAAGTCAGACGCATTCCCG
>JBAXUR010000124.1:0-8831 GCA_037129595.1 Methylococcaceae bacterium
GCGGTAATTGCTCAATTAAGAAGTGGCTCAGCATGAACCATCACTTTTGGAAAGGCAAAGGTAACAGTGTTGATGTATTCAATCCTTTCCGATTGGCACGCTACATTAGAGGCTTAACCCATGAAATTAGATTATGTTGGGCAACCTCTTTTCGTTACTCAACATTCAACGGTCAAAAAAATAACGAAATAACTGGGGTCAAAATAACTGGGGTCAGGTTAAACTTAAATATAACTTTACTCTGACCCCCAGTTACTCGGATTATAAATAGATTAAATAGGTAAATCTGTTGCAACTTTTGGAGAAGGTATTTTCCGAGAGTGATCTAAATGCGTAGTTCCCTCTCAACAACCCCGCCCGAAAAGTTTGAAGACTCGAATAGCTTTCAAAATGTAAGTGACGGGGTTGCAAACTCCGTCACGCTTCAGGTGACCTGTTATGATTGGGTAATGCGAAATAGGGAGTTGACTGGTAAAAAGCACATATTGCCAATACGATATATTTTTCTTCAATTTTCTTCCTGCATTCGTGTAAAATCAAAGTAGGCCTGTGTTGTCATTTGGCGCTCTTTATCAGAGAATAGACGCAACAAAACCCGCTGTGCAGCAGTTTTATGACGCAGATTAATGAAAATACCAACCAGATAACAAATACAAAATCCACGCCCCAACTTTTTCTGATTTGGTGACTGAAAAACTTATAAAAGGAAACATGTGAAAGACTGGAAAGAAATAATCGAGCTTAAGCTTGAACAACAAAAGAATAATATCGCTAAGATCAATCTCGAAAAAGAGACTGTTACCTATTCAGAGAAAGTAAAACATAATAGAGCCTTAAAGTCCCTTACTGGTGATGAGGAAGTAGTAAGAGCTTTTCTTATCGACCGCTTGGTTAATGAACTCGATTACAAGCCCGAAAATCTTGAAACAGAAAAGGAATACACCATAAAAGGAGGGCACAGCAAAATTAACCCAAGAGTTGATGTTCTTGTTAAGGACGAACAAGGCAACCCATTCTTTTTTATTGAGATCAAAGCGCCTAACAAATTTGAATCCGATAAGACTGAAATTGAAGGACAGCTCTTTGCGCTTGCTCAAGCCGAGGAGCGTGATTTCAAAACTACAGTACGTTATTTGGTTTATTACACTGCCGAAATGCCTGAGGAAGACGTAGTTGACAGAGCAATCATTATTGACTTTGACAAATACAAAACCTACACCGACTGGGAAAATGACGGCTTTATTTCCATCGGTTCGGAGCTAACCGCAGGTTACGGAGAACCTAAAAAACAGCCGTTAATCAAAGGTGATGAGAAGTATGATTTAAGAGTCCGCATAAACCGTGATGAAATCGCAGGATTGGGGAGAAACTTGCACAATGTGCTGTGGGGCGGCGGCGGTACTAATGACAGCGAAATTTTCTATTCGCTGGTTAATATCATTCTTGCCAAAATACAAGACGAATACGAAAAAGAAGACGGGCAAGAATATGATTTCCAGGTTTATCAATACGGTCATAACGTTGAAAGCCAGCATAACATCTACGAGCGTATTAATTTGCTTTACAAACGGGCATTAAAACAACAGCTTAATGTTTCGGAACAGCAAAAAATTGATGATGACAATGTTATCAACCGCAATAAATTCCCGCTTAACAAACTGATCTATACCGTTCAAGCATTGGAAAACTTCTCATTTCTTGAAGGCCGTAGTTCGTTGGATGGCAAAGACATTTTGGGTGATTTTTTTGAAAGTATTACCCGTGACGGTTTTAAACAAAACAAAGGCCAGTTTTTTACACCGACACCGATTGTAAACTTTTTACTTTATGCTTTGCAGCTTGATAAGTTGGCACTTGATCGCCTAAATAATGATAGAGAATTACCGCTGATAGTTGACCCATCGGCTGGCAGCGGTACGTATTTGGTTGAAGCTATGAAGCTGATTACCAAAGAACTCAAATATAAACAATGCGATAAAATAAAATCGAGTCGGCAGATTAAACAGCGTTTCGAAGAGCTATTTATACCGGATTATGCTGAAAATAAATGGGCAAGAGAATACTTGTACGGTTCTGAAATTAATTTTGATTTAGGAACGGCCTCAAAAGTAAATATGATTTTGCATGGTGATGGTTCAACCAACATATTTGTTAAAGACGGCTTGTTACCTTTTCGCTTTTATGTGAAAGAGACATCGCCAAACTATTTAGAAACAGCAAGCCCTGAAACGCTTTATAACGATAAAGACATCAACGGCAAATTTGACGTTGTCGTTAGCAACCCCCCTTTTAGCGTTGATCTGGACACACAAACCCAACGTGAAGTAAAACACGCTTTTATTTTTGGCGATAAAAAGAACTCTGAAAACCTGTTCATTGAGCGTTATTACCAATTACTAAAAGAAGGTGGACGTTTGGGTGTGGTTTTGCCGGAAAGCGTTTTCGACACCACCGAAAATAAATACATTCGCTTGTTTCTGTTCAAATATTTTCACATAAAAGCCGTAGTCAGCCTGCCACAAATCACCTTCGAGCCATTTACCTCAACCAAAACCAGTTTGCTGTTCGCGCAAAAGAAAACCAAAGTACAGGTTCAAAAATGGAACGAACTTTGGGAAAAATACGGTAAAGAATGGGGTTTACTCAATACCCGAATCAATGACTACAAGCAATATTTTGTTGAGGATAAAGCCCTCAATAAAAAATGGGCGAAAGATGTAGTAAAAGACATTGAAGACAATAACATGGCAAATATTTTAAAAAATATTAGCCGTTTTTTAAAAGACTATATGACCCCTGAAGATAAGAAACTTGGCATAAAAACCTTATTGACTAAATACAATGATGAAATTATAAAAATCTCAAAATACGAGAAAGAAACTGACGTATTCGGATTTTACAATGCCTGGTGGGTGTTTGGCGAAGTGGCAAAAGAATGCGAAATAGATTATTCCATTTTTATGGCAGAAGCCGAAAATGTAGGATACAAACGTACTAAGAGGGGCGAAAATCCAATGCCCAACGACCTTTATGATCTTGAATATGCACCTGCAAAACTTGATTGCAAAATGGTAATCGCCCAATACGACCATGACATCAAGCACATCGAAGACAAGCAAGCCGATCTTGAGCCTGAAAAAACTGTATTAATAAAGAAAAACGGCATCAAGGAAAATTCGGCTATATATAAGAAGCTTGAGAAATTGATTGAGGAGACAGAAAGTTATTTTCAAAAAATAACGTTGTTAAAAGCCGAAAAAACCGAAGTAGAAGGCATATTGGCGAATTACTATGAAAATGATATTTTAAAAGAAGAATACACCGAATGCACCGATGCTATTTTGATCAGCCATTTCAAAAACGGTTTGCTATCACGCTATAAAAGCGATGATATTTTACTTCGCAAAACTATCCAGCTAACTATTTTGGATGCTATTAGACAGGAGGTTGTGTGGGATTAATTTTTAATAAAATCAAACTAAGTTCATTTTTAAATGATGAATTTTTAAGGTTGGATGAAAAATATAGAGTTTTTGCTGATGTTCAGAAATATAAAGCTTGGGACATTTCAAATTGTTATTCGCTTTCTTTTGCATTAAAGGAATTAAGCTCACCTAAATTAAAAAAGGGCGAGCTAGAAGATGAATATATTCTGATTGATTTGGCAAACATTGAACGAAGAGGTAACTCCATTGTAAACGCTGAGAGAATAAATGAAATTGGTTCTGATAAATCACTTTTAAAAAATGGGGATATTGTCATTCCTAAAATGGAACCCAAAAAAGGTCAGTTTTTTTTAAACACACAGCACAATGAATATTTAGGCTCAACAGAGTTAGTTGAATATGAAATCAACAAAAATAACTTTAATCCATTATTTCTTTATTATCTTTTAGTAAATCCTTGCTTTTTGAGTGTATTGGCTTGCTTGGAAAGTGGTAAAACTCATAAAAGGGTTAATTCATCTGATTTATTAAAGATTCAAATTCCTAAAGTTTCGATTGAAATTCAAGATGCAATTGCAGAAAAAATTGCGATACTCGAAACAAAGATCATTACCTTAAAAAATTCAAAACTAAAGCCAATTGACATTATCAATCAGGTAATTGGTGAGGCGTTTTGTTTTGATTGGAATGCGTTTGAAAAAATAAAATCTAAAAGACAATTTATTGCAACATTTACAGATTTTTCAAAAAATGTGGATTGTCGGTTCAGTTACAAATTTCATAACCAAGCAGGTCAATTTATTTATGATTTCTTGTGTTCAAAAACCAAGACACGGATTAAGCATTTTATTTCAGAGCCGATTGTTTTAGGTAAAAGTGTATCTCCTAGTAACTATGATGATGAAGGAGAATTTTATTATATCGCTATGTCAAACATCAAAACTTGGGCTTTTGATCCTGAGGGATGTAAAAAAGTCTCAGAAAACTACTCATCAGCAAACCCAAATAAAACCGTAAAAAAAGATGATATTTTATTAGCGCGTTCGGGCGAAGGAACTATCGGTAAGGTTGCTTTAATTGAAGATGAAGATATACAAGGTATTTTTGCGGATTTTACGCAGCGAATAAGATTGAAAAATTACAACCATCGCCTAGCTTATTACTATTTCCGAAGCGATTTTTTTCAATATTTGGTTTACACGCACAAAAAAGGACTGGGCAACAACACCAATATTTTCCCAAGCCAAATACAAGAGTTTCCTATCCCAGATTGGACAGAGGAAAAACAGGCGGAGATAGTTAAAAAAATTCAAACCCAGATAGACGCGCAAAGCCATATTGACCGAGAAATAGAAAAAAATAGGGCAAAAATCAATCTGATTATTGAAGAAGCTATACGGAATCCGGCTAATGTTTAATGGTTCAGCATCACCAAGCCATTACAAGCTATTCTGTGATGAAAGTTGTCATCTTGAGCATGATGCTTCTGATGTCATGGTGCTCGGTACAATTTGTTGTCCTGAAGAGCGCGTCGAGACTATTAACCGTCAAATAAAAACCCTGCGTTACCAACATAACTACAAAACTGAATTAAAATGGACGAAGTTACACGCTAAGCAGATTGATTTTTACAAAGCCTTAATTGATCTGTTTTTGGAAACAGAGGCTTTGCGTTTTAAAGCCACTGTGGTGCTTAACAAGAAATCATTAAATCATGAGCAGTTTAATCAAGGGTCTCATAATAATTTTTATTACAAAATGTTTTATTACGCTTTGCGGGATTTTTTGGTATCTGGAAACGATTATAAAATTTATCTTGACTATATGGATACGCAAGGTAGAGACAAGGCTGCAAAATTAATGGATGTTTTAAGTAATGGCAAACCGGGCAATTTCGCTATAAAGGCTTATATTATTCGTTCTCATGAGTCACAACTCATTCAGTTATGTGATCTACTGATCGGTGCGTTATCTTATGTTAATCGCACCGATATTACTCATGAAAGCAAAGTAAAAAACGAACTGGTTGATTACCTTAGGCTAAAACTATGCCATCAATTAGATATGGGGACACCGCCTTGGGAACAAAAATTTAATATTTTTCGTTTCTCGCCCCGAGCAACAACATGCTGAGCAAGCCTTTACAGTTGGGTAAAGTTGATGCTACTAAACTAATCGACTATTTGTATGCGTTTTTTCATCGTGATTTTGTGGCTAATAAAACCTATTTAAATCAGTCGATTTATATCAATCCCAGAAGTAACCGTTTAGATGAAGGTAAGGAGCAAGATTTTTGGCATTTGACCACCCGTGAAAATAAGCGGGAAGTCCGGCAAGGGAATCGTCGGGTTTGGGTAAGTGAGGAGCGTTTAACTGACTATGCGCGTTCTGAGCGGATTGAATGGGTTAAACAAATCTTGGAAAACCACGATCATTCATCAATCAAGTTGTTTTATCATCGGGAAAGTAATCCAAAGCGTGATATTCGTCTTTATCTTTGGGCTTATAAGGATGATTTTGTGGTTATTTTACAGAAACTGGGGCGTGGTAGTTCTTTCTTGGTCACCAGTTTTTATGTAGACGACAGCGGCAAACATCGTGATTATGAACGTCGTTATTGCAGTTATAAAAATAAGGAAAACCGGGAGCTTGACGGTTGTGAATGGTTCTAAAGCGGGATGTTGAAGGTTGGTCGCCTATTATAAGGCCGGACGATACGGCCACCTCTTTCTACACAATGGTAGGTGAGCGGGTGTAAATATAGACCTAATAACAGTAATATTCAAGAAAAATAATCAACTTGGCGCGAGCAGATAAATATATTCGGTGTGATTTTATAGTCGGCAAAACGCCGACGTTGCTTGACCTCAATGCCGGTCGGGGTTTAGAACCCCGACCGAAACGTTTGAAGACTTTAATAGCTTTTCAAAACGCTAAACGCTACAAAGCAAACAATTCGCGCATTTTTTTGCCGGGGCTTTCGGCTCTCATAAAGACTTCACCGACCAAAAAGGCGTAAATGTCATTATCCAGCATCAACTGCACATCGTCGTGTGTGTGGATGCCGCTTTCGGTGATGATGATGCGATCTTCAGGAATTTGCTGTTTTAAATCCAAGGTGGTTTGCAACGCGGTTTCAAAGGTGCGCAAGTTGCGGTTGTTAATACCGATTAATCGGGTATCCAACTTAAGCGCTCTTTGCAGTTCTTCGGCATCATGAACTTCAACCAGCACATCCATACCCAATTTGGTGGCGGTATCTGACAGCTCGTGCATCAGCTCATCTTCAAGGGCTGCAACAATCAGCAAAATACAATCGGCACCCAAGGCACGGGCTTCATAGACTTGATAAGCATCAATCATAAAGTCTTTTCTTAATACCGGCAGTGGACAGCGTTCTCTGACCATTTGCAAATACGCTTCCGAACCCTGAAAAAATTCTTTATCCGTTAATACCGATAAACATGTGGCACCATTCATGGCGTAATCCTGACCGATAAGTACCGGCTGAAAATTTTCTCTAATTACGCCTTGGCTGGGTGATGCTTTCTTGATTTCGGCAATAATCGCCGGTTTTTTCTTCAATACCTTTTCGTGGATAGCTTTATAAAAGCCACGCGGGCGTTCTACACCACCGGCAATTTCTTCAAGATTGGCTATCGACATACCGGATTTGCGTCTGGCGACTTCTTCGGCTTTTTTTGCCAGGATGGTTTTTAAAATGTCAGGGGTATTAGTCATGTTTATGGGTTAATTCGTTAAGGTTTGAATAAGCGATTAATGCGTCGAGTTTGGCTCTTGCTGTGCCGTTGGCGATAACTTGCCGAGCCTTTTCTATACCCGAAGCCAAGGAATCAGTAATATTTGCCGCATAAATGGCAGCGCCTGCATTTAACAGCACAATATCCAGTGCCGTTCCCGCTTGGTTATCCAGCACTGACTTTACCATCACCAAGCTGGAGGCGGCACCGTCAACGGCTAAATCATTAAGACTGGCGCGTTTAAAACCAAACTGTTCCGGGGTAATGGTATAAGTGGTGACTTGGTTATTTTTAAGTTCTGCAATAGTGGAGGCGGAAGCAATGCTGATTTCATCCAGACCATCATCAGCATTGACGACTAAAACGTGCCGGCTACCCAGTTTTTTTAAAACCTGCGCCAGCGGTTCGACCCACTCTTTTGCAAAGACACCGATTAACTGGTTGGGCGCACCGGCTGGATTGGATAAAGGGCCTAATAAATTAAACAGGGTTCTAACGCCCATTTCTTTACGCACATTAATGGTATGCTTCATGGCACCGTGATGTTTGGGAGCAAATAAAAAGCCGACCCCTATTTCATTAACGCATTGCGTCACTTGTTCAGCACTTAAATTCAGATTAACGCCCGCCGCTTCCAGCAAATCCGCGCTGCCACAACTACTGGACACCGAGCGATTGCCGTGTTTGGCAACTTGCCCTCCCGCCGCTGCCACCACAAAAGCGCAAGTGGTGGAAATATTAAACGTATTCGCACCATCGCCACCGGTACCGCAGGTGTCGATAATATGCTCACCGGTGATGGTTACTTTGCTGGCTAATTCGCGCATCACTTCAACAGCGGCGGCAATCTCGTCGATGGTTTCGCCTTTGCAACGCAACGCGATTAAAAAACCGCCGATTTGTGCATCAGTCGCTTTGCCGGACATGATTAAACGCATCACCTCGCGCATTTCATCAGCGGTCAGGTTTTGCTTATCCAGCAGTTTTTGTAAAGCTTGTTGTATGTGCATTTTAAATAAATCCAGGGGAATATTTTCGACAAATCACTAATCCACCTATCTCGCTACCAAAGGAAATTTTTCAGGGTGTTTAATCATTTCCACAGTCAAATCCACATCAATCTTTGACCAATAAAAATGTCCGTTAGAGACTTCTTCAACCTCGATAATGGCATTCACAGGCTGGTTTTTGAACCAGGGAAAATCCTGGTACGGCATGAACAGCTCCTCTTGACCCGTCAACAGCCATACACCATGACTGGAAATATGGGTAATCTCAACCGGAAAAATGTTGTCGCCATGCGCTAACGAGTTCATCATAATGCTTCTCTACAAGTGTTTCGATATTGTTGAGTTGTTTTTTTGAATACTGGCAATTATTAGCCAGTTCAATTTTAGGTTCCAGCCAAAATTTGGCCTCGCCATCTCCGGATACAATATGAACATGCATGCGTAGTTGTTCTCTGGAAAAGAAAAAGAACCGGTATCCACTCTCTTTAAATACCGTTGGACTCATCTTTCCAAAAAATTCCTCAGCAAATCATGGCCATGTTCCGTCAAAATGGATTCCGGATGAAATTGTACGCCTTCGATATCCAGGGTTTTATGCCTGACGCCCATGATTT
>JBAXUR010000125.1:0-8722 GCA_037129595.1 Methylococcaceae bacterium
AGGATGCCATGCGGATATCATGCTTTTGTTTAGCCCTCGGAGAGCGCACCCTTTCCCTATGGATACCCAAAGCGTAGCAGTTGGGTATCCATAGGGAAAGGTATAAGTGCGCCTTACATCATTCTTCTGTAAGGATAACACGCTGTGAAACCGCCTGCAATCTGCTAGAATTTGGTTTTATAAATCAATCAACAACAAACAAGGCAGCACTATGAAAAATGATGAATGGCTGAAAGATCGAGTGACTTATTTGAAGGGCTTAAAGTCACGAAGTGAACAGCAGGAATTGCTGGTGTTGCTGGCTGAAAAAGCCAACAGAAACGCTCAGGACGATAAGAAGTTTAACGCCATCATAAGGGCTGAAAAAGCCGGGCAGAGAGCAAGCAAGGCGAGACAGGATGCGGCCAGGTTAATTAATGAAGAGAATAAGGCCGTAGTAAAAGCGGAACGCGCCGCCCGTACCCATGAGCTTTGTAATGCTGCGGGGCTGCTTATCTTGGCGGGACTGGTGGATACCAAAACAGGCAAGCCCGAAATCGATAAGGGCGAATTACTGGGGGCGCTGCTGGGTCTTGCTAAAGTTACGACGGAAGATCCAAGGCGGTTAGAATGGAAACGGGCGGGGGACGCTCTACTTACTAAAGTTTAAAACAAATCAGAATGTGTTCCCGTTCTTAAAAAAGTGATCGTGTTGGCTTCATTATCCAGCATATAGACCAAGAGCCAATCGGGGCGAATGTGGCATTCATAACACCCATAAAAATCACCGCTGAGTGGATGATTTTTGTTTCTTGCTTCCAATGGCTCGTCTTCAATGAGTTTCGTCATAATATCGCCTATTTCACTGGTATTGAGGCCGCGGCTTTTACATTTCTTAAGCTCTTTTTGGAATTTCTTCGTGAAGATGGGCGTTCGCATTTAAATACCGAGTTTATGAAATAGGTCTTTCGTATCCTTGCAAACAACTATGTTTTCCCCGCGTTTTGCCTCTTCAATCACCTTGATAGTTTCAGCGTTCGGCCTATGCTCGATAAGGAACGGAATAGAGTGGGTTGTGCGGACTTGGGCAAAGAACATTTTTACCGCTTGGGCAGGGGTTATCCCAAGCTCGGCAAAAACGGCAAACGTGGCTTTTTTTTCTTCTTCGCCTAAGCGAATTTGGTAAGTCGTTGAACTTGGCATTGTGAATTTATCCTAAGAATTGAAGGTTTGTAATCACATTGTACGTTCATATTTGAGTAAAATCTATTTTAAAGCTTTCCCTAGTTCGCTCTTAGAGACCGTATAACGCCAAGAATGAAGATAACCATGACAAATCTATATCGACATCCTGTTAACCGCTCTTAGAGACCGTATAACGCCAAGAATGAAGATAACCAAGGGTGAATCTATTTGGCTGATGCATCAAAAAAACTTTATTCGATAGGTCGTTTTTCTGTTCAAAAAAATCGGTTTCTTTTTTCTTTTTTATTCTTTTATGTTTTTTAGACGTATCACAAGCCGCTTATATAAAGGCTTTCAGGAGTTTAATGACTACACTTTTCTTCAATATTTTACTCATACGACTACACTTTTCTTCACTAAAGACTACACTTTTCTTCATTTCGACTATTCAAAGTTTATAAGTAGTCGTAATTGTAGTAACATACGACTACTCGATAAATTTAGATAGTCCTATGAATCAAAACTTAGTCGTCGTCAAAGGCAATCAAATAATTCAGGCTTCCTACAGACTCACACTCGTAGAGCAGAGAATAATCCTTGGTTGTATTGCGAAAATTGATAGCACCGAGAAACTTTCTGAAACACAAGGGTTCACTATTCACGTTTCTGAGATACGAGATTTAGTGTCGAATAGCAAAACCCCATCTTCATATTCAGAAATAAAAGAGGCAGTTGATAGGCTCTACAACAGGACAATAACGATTGATGGTGAAGGTTCTGAAAGAAGGTGGATTTACGAAAAAAAATACAACAAGAATGAAGGATCGGTAACCCTTTACTTTTCGCCAACACTCATCCCTTACCTATCCCAGCTAAAAGGGAATTTCACAAAGTATCGCTTGGAATGGGTAAAAAAGTTTTCAAGTCCGCATAGCATAAGGCTCTATGAATTGCTTGTTCAATGGCAGAGCAAAGGTGAAAGGGAGGTAGCATTAGATTGGTTAAAGAATATTTTGGAGCTCAGCGACAAATACCCAAGAACAAACAACTTTATTCAACGTGTAATCAAGCCAAGCATTGCGGAAATTAACCAGCATAGTAATCTAAAGGTTGTATTCGGAACGCGTAAGGCGGGTAAAACTATCACTCATCTTCAGTTCAAGTTTGACATTCAAGAACCGCAAAGAGCAAAAGAAAGAGAGGTTTTAACGATAGATCAATTCGTTCGTCAGAATCCAGGACTGACAAAAGGTAAATCTGAACTTGAAGTTAGAAAAATGATGCTTAAATCAAAATAATTCTTTTGCAATATTGCTATTGCCGCCCACGTTTTCCAAACAGTTTTTCAAATAATAAACTGATAGGCTTCTCTTTTGTCTTTGTCTGATTTGGTTGATGGGTAAGCATCACCATCAATTGCCGCCGTTCCTGCTCCGCATTATCCAGCCTAACCCGTAAATCCTGAGTAGTCTCACGCATCATATCGACTTGAATTTGCAACAACTCGACCTGCGCCCGTAGCGTTTCGGCATCATAGGCGATCGCTTGGCGTTCCATTGCTGCCGTATCGCTACCCGTATCACGCAACACATAGACTCTCGACAATTCCGCTGCATCAATCGCATAGCTGCCGTTCTCGTTGCGGTTTGCGCTGAGTTTTCCAGCCTTTATAGCCCGTTGAATCGTGGTTTTCGCCTTGCCAGTAGCGTCGGCCGCGCCCTGTAATGTGAAGTACATAATGTTGCTCTGTGACAGTGTTGCGTGTTGCCGGTATTATGCAACAGCAAGGCCGTTAGACGTCAATCGTTTTAGTTTTAACAAGGTCGCTGCCAGCAGTTCAAAAACCACCGCCAATTAATTTAACATAACACCTTTTTTATGCGCATATTAGCAATCTTGCACTGTCAAACCTTTAGGTTGCTTTTCCGCTTACAGTCCAGCCCGATTTTTTGAAACAGGCGGCTTTTTGCCTGTTTCAAAAAATCGGGCTGCCGCCGGCAGGCTTCAAACAGGCTTTTTGCAACTGACTTTTGCAACTCCTAAGCCATTGGGTTTGCTTGCTTTAAAAACCGTCTCAAAACTTACCCTTTGAGTTGCCTTTGCAGAGTTGTGTCTGGATTAGTCACCGAAAATCACCGTTTTCCGGATCAATGACACTGATAACGCGGGATACAATTTCATCTATTGTCGCTGTATCAAGCGTTTCGATATAGCTTGCATTACCGGAGCGGACACGGGCTTCAATATCGAAGGAACACACGCGGTTACAAATGGCTACGCCCGCTGTGTCATGCCCCATAATTGGTACTGCCAAACCCTTTAGCCTAGAGAAATTCCCACCACTGGTGACAGGTACGGTCATGACTACGCCCAGCGCATTGATTTCTTTCCGGGTGATAACCACGAAACGATGCCGGTCTTTCAACTCGCGCCCCGCCACCGGGTTGGGGTCAATCCAGTAGACATCGCCGCTCTGGATGGTTCTGCGACTCAAAGCAGTTCCCGGCCAACCGGCTCAATGTCCAGTGACCAGGCCAGGTCTGTATTGAGTTCGGTGATGAGTTCCGGTGTTACACCTTCCATCAGTTCGGCTAAGGTGTAACGCTTACGGCTATTGCGGGTAACGGGACGCAGCGTAACCGCGCCCTCGACAAATTCTATCGACAGCGTTGCCCCGACGCCAATATGCAGTGTCCTTAATACGTCAGGCGGTATCGTGATGACGGAAGCGCCGCCTTGTTTGCGGATGTTGACAGTGAGCATGTTAAGTCCAAAGTTGCTATGTGTAGCACAAAATAGCATAAATAACGATAAATAGCCAATGCGCAGCATAACTACCCCTATAATGATAGTTAAGTGTAGTTTCTTGATTTCATAATCGGAATTTCTTGCACTTATCCGTCTTTTTCATCTCAGATTAATTGATTCTATAAATTTACTTTTTCTCACATTAATTGCACCTATCTTTTAGCCTTCTCACATTAAGTGATTTTATCTGGTGAAATTTCTCACATTATTTGATTCTATCCACCGCCCAAAAAGTGATGGTTGTTAGGCGTCGACTACCCTGGCTTAATCAGACAGGTAGTTGACTGAGTGCAGTCAGTCTTACTTAACAAAGACACAAGCTTTTGTATTTAAATATTAAATTCAATCGACCCAAACCGCCAATAATTGACGATTGAAACGCTGCTTGATTTCACCTTCTCCGTGTGTTCAAGGTCTGCATAAAGCATTCGAGCTATAGCTATGCAAAGCCATCTCCATTAAAGGGTAACGAAAACCCTAAAAATGGTATATTTAATAACCAAAATAAGATAGAAAACACAGTGCTTTTCTTTTCCGAAAGCAGCCAATAAAAATGAGCGTTTTTAATATAGGTTTTGCTCCCAAACTTCATTTTAAAGCACCAGATAAAATCAATTAATGTGAGAAATACCAATCGATAAAATCACTTAATGTGAGAAGCTAAAAGTTCAGGTGCAGTTAATGTGAGAAAAAGTGAATTTATAGAATCAATTAATCTGAGATGAAAAAGGCGGATAAGTGCAAGAAATTCCGATTATGAAATCAAGAAACTACAGTTAAGGCTTCCCAAAAAATAGCAAGTTAAACATGTTTAAAATTGGGAAGTTTGAAAATGGCATAAGGCCATGCCATCTGTGGCTTTTCAATAAATTCTATGGAACTTTGGTGTCGTTTGTTTAAACGCACCCCCATTACATTATTAAGATGTTATCATTCATATATCACCCTATTAAGAGAATCTAATGAGCAATGAATTTATAACAATAGGAGAAACCCGCATTAAGCGGTCTAATATTAAAAGCTTCGGCGTTTGCCATAGTGAAGAGAAAAAAATTCGCACTTATGGTCATCCAGCACTTATGATTGGTCTGGCATTAAAAAGAAAACTTAATGGTCAAGATTTTTTTGAATGGGGAAAAAGGTATTTGTATGTAACAACGTATCAAAATGACAACTATAAATTCTATGATACCCAAGTAAACATTGATGTAGTAATCAAAGAATTAACTCGGTAAGCGCGGTAGGTTATTGTGGTTACGAACCACAACAAAATTTATCTTGAACATTTAGCGAGGAGTCGCTATTTTAGGGGGACGGTAAGGATTGATTCGTAAATGAGTAACATCTGGAATTCAGTACCACAAGGAAAACGAGCGTTAATCTTGCACCCGAAAAAACGTCAAAAACAAAGCAGAAATGTACAAGAAAACTCATTAAGAAAAACTAAGCAATGTTGTTAATCAATATTTATCTTTTCTTGCGTATAAATACGCATGTAAAATTTTATAAAAAAATTAACTAAATAACTAAAACAAATTCAATAAGTTGAATGATGTCTTACTCATCTACTAAGCAATCCTTACGGTCACCCTAAAACAATGAGTGAACAATGTAACTGGTGTCACACAAATAATAATTTAACCGAAATCTACACTGGAGATGATGTTGATGGGGAAAAAGAATTTATTTGTCCTGCCTGTCTTAAAGAGAAGCAGTCGCAAGAAGATATTGATTTTTGCGAATGCTGCGGAAGTGATATTGCATATTATACCGATGATTTAGATGATAAATTACTGTGTCCAGAACATAAAGGCGAGTTTGATCTAGATGAAGAAGAACAACAAGATATGGAGGATTTGATAGAAAATATCACAAAAGATGGTTAATTCAATCGGTGCGGTTTAGAGATTCTACAACGAAACATGAGACAAAAGGGTACGGACTGTCTAATGTCTGGCGTCACTCTGTAAATAAAGTTTGTTTAAACTTACCCTTTATTAGGTGATTGAGATGGTTTTATGAGCTTATCAAAGAGTCCCATTGTTGTTTCCTTATTTTTTGTAGTTAATTGACAAAGTGCCAGTAACTATATTTTTAGCAATTTCGTAATCAGGATTCCAAGTTGCCAGATCATGGATACCGATTGCTAAAGCAGCCGCCCAACCACCAATGACGGTCGGAGAAATCGGAATTGCAGCAGCTGCGACTGTTGCTGATCGTCCTTTCAAATAAACCCGACAACTCAACCCTTTTGATTCAATTAGTTTTTCTACTGTTTTAACGGATTCGCTTATATTGAGAGTATCAATATCTTCAAGAACGAATGATGCTCTTTGTTCAATTAAGCTAGCGATTTTTTCATTTGTAACGCTCTTTATTGAATAAACACAAATATCCATTTTTATACTCTATATTGATTTTAACAAATATTCTTGGTGTTGCACTAACTCACCACCCCAATTTACCTAAAATACCACAAAGGTTTCCAACCACTGGACTTCAGACCCCTAACAACGTATCAAAATATCAACTATAAATTCTATGATACCCAAGTAAACATTGATGTAGTAATGTAGGCTTTACGAAATCGCGTCGAGTCATTGGAGAGCATGTGAACCACCCCTTGTTGGGTGGTGAGCGAGTGACCAGGACGGCTGGGGCTTGCGTAGCAATCTAATTGGTCGCGGTATTTTTGAGTATTTACACGCTAGGCGCAAGGAAAATCTTTACTCAAAAATAGCGACTCCCCGCAAAATTTATCTTGAACATTTAGCGGGGAGTCGCTATTTTGGCTAGGCGTAAGGATTCCCGTCGCGTCTTCGGAAAAGACTGGCAATCAAGACCCTGCTTTGATGCAGAGTAACCCGATCCCAATGAGTATCAGACCGGGAACTATACCAAATAGCAGGCCAGGAATTCCAATGACCACCAAAAATATGCCAAATGCTTTCATAATTTGATCCTTTTCAGTTATGGCCTCTAAAGTCCAATGGACCTCTAGTATATAGCATTTTTCTAAAAAAACTATGCTTCGACGATTAAACAATTTGAACCATTTTGTCTAGTGTCTAAAATGGTACTCCTGCTGGCCGGGAATCTTTCCTCATCCCTTCTACCTACCAGATCCGCGTGCGGGGAGATATCATGTCCAAGTTGCCAATTGGCCTGCACAGCCCTAGACCACTGATATCATGTGCAAATTAATGTATTGTTTTTTTGTCATGTACAGAGTACATTTTTATATTTATTTTTTTAAGGGTGAGGAAAAATATAATGGGAATTTTTGATGTTCTATTAGATGCGGTCAAAACCATAACCAAAAATGGCGCCGGAAATGGATCAAGAAGCGACGATCCCAGGGTACATTATGATATCCCTTATGGGGGAAATAAAAATGACGGTGGTCACGATCACCGTTACGATAAAGGGAAAGATCGCACTCCGGCACAAAGAGAAGGTGATAAAAAAAGAACTAAGGACGATGAGTAAGAAAATAAATAGTGTCCATTTCTGAGCCGTAGCTGTAACGGCTTGCATTTGAAAATAGTCGTGCTCGCAATCAACGCTGTTTTTGGCTCAAATTAAGTGAGAATGAAAATGCAGTTCGGCTCACATTATCTGCAAATGAGCTTGCATTTATCCGGACTGGCTCGCATTCATTTTTTTTGTGCTCACAATAATTGCAAATGTAAAATGCCCCTGATTTCGTTTCATTAGGATCTAGACCTTAATTTTGGCATCTCTCAAAAAGCTAATTAAATCCTATTGGGACAAAAAAAGTGTCTCATTATAACGGCTCATTTGGGTGTACCCATTTGGTACAAAGTAGCCAATTTTCATTTGCATTTAATTTGAGCACAAGACAATGGAATGCAAGCAGAGGTCGATAAATGCAAGCTCATTTGCAGTTAATTTGAGCATGGGTGTGATTTCATTTGCAGTTATTGTGAGCAAGAAAAGGCGCTGATTGCAAGCACGACCATTTTCAAATGCAAGCTGTTACAGTTAAGCTGTCAGTCCTTGCCTGCTCTTTACCCGAGCTATGGCATTGTCCAGACTATCGACCAATCCCCAAAGCGTTGGCCTGTCCCAGCATCCAGACGAAAGGCAATAAATCCAGTACGCTTTCCCGCTTGGGTAATTCTCAAACCAAGCTTTTCATTATCGGCAATAACCAACATAAAGGCATCCACTGTCATCGGTTTAAAAGTGCTTAAGCATCTGTCGCAGTAATCGCGGTATGTATCGGCCTGATACTCTTTAACTACGATATAAGGCAGGTTGTACCAAGCGGCTATGTGTTCCTCGGTTCTGGCATCAATAGGCGTGCTGTCGAAGTCATCCGGTAAAACAGGATTAATCAGAATGTCATCAATGCAGTCTTGCGCTGAGTAAGAGTGACCGGCAATAACAAATGTTTTCATGTTTTTCTCAATAATAAATGTGGTTATTTGCCCAGTACCCAATTTTCAGTCATCGCGGTCGCTATCCTGTGCCGGTGCTTTGCTTTCTAAAAAGTCCAGCGTTGCCAATGCCTCGTCCATTGTGAACAAGCCTTCGTCTGTAACATCACCGTACCTGTCAACGGTGGCATCCTGTTCGGGGTCGTAAATGAAGAACTGTCCATCTCTTTCGATGATTGAGTATCCCTCGTTAAAAGTTCTCATGGTGTTAAGCCTTACCCGTCAGCCGTAAAATTAACGCGGCAATAATTGTTATCTGCAATAAGCCAACGCCCACTACCCAACGG
>JBAXUR010000126.1:0-8714 GCA_037129595.1 Methylococcaceae bacterium
CAGCGTATCACTATGCTGTATCTGTTTATGTTAAAAAATGGCTTTTAACAGACCGTTAAAAGCCAAAAAACCAAACGGGTCTATCAATGACAATCCCGGATGTGTTAAGTATTTATTTTTGTAATTATTCAGCCCTCTTTTTTTCAAAGAGGGGGGCTGAATAATTACTATTTTTTCTTAATAACTGCCAAGGCAGCACTTAAGTAATTAATCATAGACCATAATGTTAATATGGCGGCAATATACAAGAGGCCAAGACCGATTAAATTGACAGGCAGCCCCAATAAATCTTCACGATATAACAACATGCCAATTGACAGCATTTGTGCCGTGGTTTTCCATTTACCTAATTGAGAGACCTTGACGTGTGCTCGCTGACCTATTTCTGCCATCCATTCGCGCAGAGAAGCAATCGTTATTTCGCGACCGATAATAACGGCTGAGGCAATAGTCAGTCCCGGCGTTGCTTGTTGCTGAACAATTAAAACCAGAACAATGGCGACCATTAATTTATCAGCGACCGGGTCTAAAAATGCACCAAACGGTGTTTCCTGCTGCCATTTTCTGGCAAGGTAACCATCCAGCCAGTCGGTAAGCCCTGCCAACATAAAAATCAGCGTGCAAACCAGATTGGAATAGTGCCAGGGCAGATAAAAAACCACGGCTAATAAAGGAATTAACGCGATTCTTAACAGCGTAAGCGTAGTGGGTATGTTAAATTCAATCGTCATCTTGATGATGAAATAGTTCGTAAATTCGTTGTGCCAACTGCCGACTTATGCCGTCTATACTGCAAAGTGCATCTACGCCTGCGCATGAAATGCCCTGCAGCCCCCCAAACTGTTTTAATAAAAGCTGTCGTCGCTTGGCACCCAGCCCAGGAATAGTCTCCAATACTGATTGCTTTGATGCCTTACCGCGACGTAATCTATGTCCTGTTATTGCGAACCGGTGCGCCTCATCGCGAATATGCTGAATTAACAACAAACCGCTGGCACCCGGTGTTATGTCTACCGGCTGTTCTTGATCAACCAGAATCAGTTTTTCCATGCCGGGTTTTCTATCCGGTCCTTTAGAAACGCCGACTATCATAACATTATTTATGTCTAATTCTGCTAATGCCTTTTGTGCTTCACGTACCTGACCTTTTCCGCCATCAATAAACAAGATGTCCGGTGCCTCATGCTCACCCTGCTTAAGCCGTTTAAAGCGTCTAAAAACCGCTTGATGAATGGCCGCATAATCATCACCACCGGTTATGCCAACGATATTAAAGCGCCGGTAAGCTGATTTTACCGGCCCTTCCCTATCAAAAACCACACAGGAGGCAACCGTTTGATCGCCTTGCGTGTGACTAATATCAAAGCACTCCAGTCGTTTGGGCAGGTCTTTGCAACCCAGCTCTTCTTGCAGACTAAGAAATCGGGCATACAGTCCCTGTTTATCCGATAGCTTGCTTAACAATGAATTCTCGGCATTAGTACAGGCCATTTGCAGCCACTTTAAACGCTCGCCCCTAACGCTGGCAGAAATAGCCACCGTATGCTTTGCCTGACTGCTCAACACGTCGGTTAATAACGCCGACTCTTCCGGTTGATGACTGACTATCAACTCATGAGGTACGGGCTTATCCAGATAATATTGTGGAATAAACGCCTGCACAATAGCCGCCGGATCATGCGCATCAGCAAGTCCGGGAAAAAAGACCTTATTGCCCAAATGCTGGCCGTTACGGATAAAAAACACTTGCACACACGCAACATTGCCTTTGCTTGCACACGCAATAATATCCACATCGCCCTTTTCGCCTGAAACAAAATGCTTTTCCAGTACCGAGCGCAATTTTGCAATCTGATCTCTAAAACCGGCTGCCTGCTCAAAATCGAGAGTAGCTGATGCCTGCTCCATTTTTATAATTAACTGATCAATCAGCAAGCCGCCCTTCCCTTCCAGAAACATCACGGTGCTTTCGACATCCAGCGCATACTGTTGTTTATCAATCAGCCCTACACAAGGCGCGGTGCAGCGTTCTATCTGATATTGCAAACAGGGGCGGGTTCGATTGTTATAAATGGCATCGTCACATTGGCGGATTGGAAATAGCCTTTGTAGTAATTTAAGGCTTTCTTTAACGGCTCCCGAACTGGGATAAGGGCCAAAATAGCGCCCTTTTTTATTTTTTGCACCCCGATGAATGGTGATTTGCGGGAAGTCTTGCTCACTGGACAAAAACACATAAGGGAAGGATCTATCATCTCTTAAGCAGATATTATACCGTGGCTTATGGCGTTTAATTTGCTGACATTCCAGCAATAATGCCTCGCCTTCCGTATGCGTTACGGTGACTTCAATGGCGGCTACTTTAGCCACCATTACCTGCTGCTTGATGGAGGCTGTTTGCGTTTTAAAATAACTGGAAACGCGATTTTTAAGATTTTTGGCTTTGCCTATGTAAATGATCTCGCCCTTGTCATTAAGCATGGTATAAATGCCCGGACGCGTGGTCAGGTTTTTTAAAAAGGCAGCGGCATCGAAACTGTTTTCTGAAATATCGGTACTCACAACTTAATCTAAAAGCCGTTTATATTGCGGGTTAAAAAGCTTAGGCACGATAATCCAACGCTTCTGAGTTGATCTAAAAATAACGGCCGTTAATCAGGAAGTGGGCGGCAATACTGCCCGCGTAACCCAAGGCGATGGCGGGCGTCCATTTTAAATGACTGGTAAACGTATAAATACCTTTTGCCTGCCCCATCAAACCGACACCTGCTGCTGAACCCACCGCCAACAGACTGCCACCCACGCCGGCCGTCAAGGTTACCAATAGCCACTGACCTTGGGAAATATCCGGTGCCATGGTGAGTACGGACAACATAATAGTACCGTTATCGATAAATGCCGAAGCAATGCCTACCAGAATATTCGCCACACTGGGATCAATGCTACCGTAAAGATGATGAGACGCCACGCCCAGATAACCAATAAAGCTTAAACCACCGACACCGACCATGACACCGTAAAAAAACAGTAACGTATCCCATTCCAGGTTTGCCACTTTCTGGAAAATATCAAACGGTAACTCCTGCGCCACCTGTTTATTTTTCTCTGCTTGTGGATTATTCATATACTTCATGGGCGCAAAATAATCAATTTTGACATCAGTTAAATCCACGGGTATCACAGTTAAATGGGAGTCGTGGGTTTTTTGCAGGTAATAACTAAAAAACTTCAAATAGGTCAAGCCCAGCATCATGCCGGCCGCAGGCGGCAACCCCAGAAAGTTTTCAAAACAGGCGGAAGTAATAATGGTCAGCACGAACAAAAAAATAATAATCCAACCGCCCCGTTTCATAGCTTGGGCTTCCATGACCGCATCGGGTCTTTCTTTAGGAATAAAGAAATTCATGATGGCGGCGGGTATGACAAAATTGATGATGGCGGGAATCAACAGAGAAAAGAAATCGGCAAACGGTACGACACCTTTTTGCCATACCAACAACGTGGTGATATCGCCGAAAGGACTAAATGATCCACCCGCATTGGAAGCAACCACCACATTGATACAAGACAAGGTAACAAAGCGCGGACTACCCTTACCCATCGCCAAAATAACCGAACCCATTAACAGGGCAGTTGTGAGATTATTACAACCGGACGAAATGAAAAATGACTGAAAGCCGGTAATCCAGAATAATTGCCGATACGTAAAATTTTTGCTTAACAACCAAACTCGCAAACTGTCAAACACGCCTCGATCTTCCATGGCGTTTAAGTAAGTCATCGAGACCATGATAAACAAAAACAGCTCTGCATACCCTTCCAGAGAAGCCCGAAACGCATGTCCTGCCTGTTCGCTCATCCCGCCATTCACATAAACAACGGCAATAAATATCCAGATAAGGCTGGCCGCAAATACCATAGGTTTCGATTTTTTTAATTCCGTAACTTCCTCGGTCATGGCCAGAATGTAAGCCACAGCAAAAACAACCAAGGCAATATATCCAGCCCAATGCTGCGTCAAGTCGAGCGGCTTTAATGAACTGCTAACATCGACACCTTCAGTCGCCAAGGCCAGGGAAGGTAAAAACAAAACCGGCAAAACGGGGCTGTATTTAAAATAAACTGATCGCTGTATTAATTTAAATAATGCAGAAATCGCCAACAAAGCCCGTGCGTCATATTCAGTTTTACCCCTGATTAATTGCGTTTTATTAATCAACAATACACCGACTAATAAAATGGGTATCAGGATAAAATCAGATAAAACGGGGACAAGACTCATTGGCAACTCACAAAAACGTACAAGGCTAGTGGCGGAAGATGGCTTTTATACCACTTTAATTAACGATATTGTATTGGAAATGACAAGTCTATACGGAAAAATATGCGCGTAGGTGTCTACGTAACTATTTTGACAACGCAGAAAAAGACATCAAGCCAAGTATATTCTTCGTAAAAAATCGCCATAGTTAACTCTCAACAAATAACGTACGCCAAGTTTATCGACACTACTGTTTAGCTTAAGAACGCACATGAAATAATTTGACCCTTTATATCCCCTCACCCCGACCCTCTCGCGGAAGGAGAGGGAGCAAGACACCTAAATTATTTCATACGTATTCCTTAGATTGGGTCGAGCACACTAAGGTGCGCGATGCGACACCCTACCACTTATCAAAACATTCCTTAGCATGGCACTTTTAAATAAAATCAACTGTCCATTATTTTTCTGGAATAAAACCACATCTGATAAACGCTAAGTAGAATTTGCAAGCCCATGGAAAGCCCCATTAACGCACCACTATAAACAACCACATAAGCAAACGAGGGCATGGACTTGGTGATAAACCAAGACACCACATCCAGTAACATTGCCGCAAACGGAATCACGACTGCCACTCTTTTTACGTAAACATGGAGATCACAAAGCAAAAAGATTTTGCCGATAAAAAATAGAATAAAGGCAATGCCAAATAAATGAATATGAGAAACGCGAACCAGCGTAGCGATAGTTGCACCGCCTGCGTGTGCGACTTCGGAGACCGTTGCGTAATGCGTTAAATCAGGTAAAGAAGGATTTATGCCGGGCGTATGGCATAAAACACAGTCCCTGTTTAATATCGGCGCGATTTTTTCGTTATATTCAGGTTCTTCAGCGCCTCGTGCTATCCATTGTAAAATAACGTCTTTATCGCTTTTATATTTCAGGTTGGGTTCCATAATCCCCCTGATTGCCGAACCCAAACGCGTTTGGTTGGTTGAGCCATGATAGCTGATGACAACATCTTCAATCGAAAGCCCTGCTTTGCCATCCAGACCTTGGTGCGTGTAATACATATTAGCAAGAGCCATCAGATAACCAAGCCCTATGGTCAGCAGGAATACGGTATTTAAAATTCGTTCGCTAACGGAAATATCTTTAAAACGGGTGTAACGTTCTTTGACCATAATAATGATTGGGAATATGTTTATTAAATTTTTCTGAAAGCATTCACCGGTATAGTTTCAACTTACCGGTGGCTGATTAGATAACCGAATTACTTCGGTTAAAACGATAGGATTAATTCTGCTTAAAACGCCAGCCAACCATTTACCATGAAGGTGTTGTTGGTTTGAGCACCAGCGCTGGAGCCGTTGGCTTGTGAATAACCAATATACTGCAAACTGGTACGCAAATTCATTAGATACAAATACGAACTATCTTTGCCAAACGGGACATAGACCAGTTCTGCTGTGTAGAGTTGGCTATTGGGTCTGTTTAAACCTGTTACATTTAAACCATCAGTATAACCTGAATAAAGAGCGGGCTCAGTTGAACCTGTCGTTCTGTTATAAGCAAAAGTAACACCGTAAGTCTGATCAAAGGTATAGGCAGTATTGATCTTAAAAGTCGTCAGATAGGTATTGGCATTGGAATTAAACGGCGTTCCTTGCTGACTTGCCGATAAATTCTGATCCTCATAAATATAAGTCGTTTTGGCTTCAAAGATATGCTTCGGGTTTGCCATATACTGATAAGTCGCATCAACTGCGACATCGGTATAATGATTTGAACCATTAATAGTGTCACGACCAGGAACAACATCGGCGCTCATCCCATAGTGACCCAGCTCGAAATAATGACCTTTCCAGTTCTGTTGCAATGCCACGCGCCAATAGGGTGCAGGGCCACTGAGACTGAACCTGTCTGCCCAAGCAAAACCGAATGCATTCTGGGTATTGCTGCCAAATGAACCATAAGCACCGGCTTCCAGATACAGCAGATCGTTAATCATTGTATAAGCGGTAGCGCCTCCTACCTGAGCTCCCAGTGCGCCGTCAATCAATGTACTGGCTCCGACACCCGGCTGCACGGCGCTTTTGTTATAAGGAAATCCCCAAGCGGGTGTGGTATTCCATAAGTCCTGCACAGTTGGATTATTATTCAAAGAGATGCCGTAAGTGAAGTCCAAATCAAATGGAAGAGAAGTATCGTCCAAATCCAATCGATCGGCAAAACGAATATCGGTGTTGTCCATTTTAAGTCGATCCGAAGAGCCGTCATAAGTTAACTGACTGAGTGCACCAACCTTGCCATAAACACGACCTGCATAAAACAACGACGCCTGATCAAAACTGAAGTTATTGTTTTTATTGTAGCCAGCATTGTAGGCGGAATTGAGATCTGCGGGATTCTGGTCTTTTGCAGTATTGGTAAATGATCCCATGACCATGCCACTGAGTGCAGGCAATTTAGCGGCAATACCTTTACCTCCGCCCATTGTATATCCGCCCAACTTGAAATCACGACCGAAAGGCGTCAGATTAGGCCCGAATGATTGGGTATGACATACGTTACAGGCTTCGCCTGTTTGCCGGGAAAAACTTGGCATAGCTTCTGAATCTGGACTGGACAATAAGATAATTGATGTAAGGATTAAAGAAGATGCCAAAAAAAATCGAGCGTGGTGCGTTTTTTTTAAAAAATGCTGCATATTATCGCCTTATTTTTAATTTTAAAATCATGCCCATCTGTTAAGCAAATAATATTATGCCGTTAAGATTTATTAGGTATGGGTTATTTTCTGAAAAGAATTTGCTTATTAGGCTAATCTAATTACTCGGCTAATCAGAAATATATCTGATTATTGCCCCACAAAAGTATAGAAAGTGATTTTCTCAAGCCAACCTTAAGCTGCGCTGAACATGACTTAACTCTCTGAAAGTAGCACACCAACCCAAAGGCTTATCATTTTCAGTATAATTTTAGTCCATCTGCGCGATACACAGAGCATTTTAAACACAAATCACGCGAAAATAAATAACCATACTTTATGGATTGGATTAGATTATTTTATTATATTTACAAAGATGTTACATCCTTTTAAATGATTACTTATTATTCTGCGCAATATCAAATATAAAACCAAAAACCTTGTATTTTACGGATTACTCGGCTTCAATACTTTTCCAGCCTAATAAAAATCAGCTTGTATATAGACAAAATCAGGACTGCATTTAATAGAGCGCACCAGATGGGTGAGGCACGCACTATTTTAGCGCATACAATCCTCGGCTTTTGGGCGTTCAAGAATAGTGATACCCTGCTTTTAGATGATGGCTTGTTTTTTGCTATTAAGTATTAAAGTAGCAAAAATGAAGTGATTAAAGATGATATTTTTCATGCACTATCGTGGAAAAAAAGTAACGGTAGGTCTCTCATTAAGTATCTAAAAAGCACTTTAATAGCACCTGGCAAAGCTTTTTATTGCAAAAACTGCAACAGTTACAATAATTTATTTGCTTGACTGACACATGCATAGAATATAATGACCCTTAAAAAGAGCCGGGTTAATCCAGCTTTAAACGTGAGGTATTCTCACAGGGCCATATGATTCCTGTTCTCAAGCGAGAACGATGCAATCCTTTATTAAGAAAATAACGTTGATTGCCTCATGTTTACAGAATACAGAGAGAGATTATGCAGCAAGTTTACAAATTAAAGGACGGCAAACCCTACCCGTCCGGCTCCAAATTTAATGTTAAAGGGGTTAATTTCTCCATTTTCAGTCGTCATGCGGAACAGGTAGAGCTTTTACTATTTGCCAGCACCGACAGTGATGAGCCTTTTCAAATCATACCTTTAAAAAAAGAAGTCAACCGAACCTTTTTCTCTTGGCATGTTTATGTCAGTAAATTGCCCGCAGGCACTTGGTACACCTGGCGTATGGACGGCCCCGGCCACGCCCGTGATTCCGGCTTTCGTTTTGAAAAGAACAAGCACCTGGTTGATCCCTGGGCGCGTGCGGTCAGTGATAAGCGCTGGAGTCGCAAAGCGGCATGTCAACCCGGCGACAACACCTGCACGGCTATGCGCAGTGTCGTTATTGATGACAAATACGACTGGGAAGGTGACACGCCACTATCTATCAGAAGCGAAACGGCCATTATTTATGAGTTGCATGTCGGTGGCTTTACAAGTCATCCCTCCTCAAAAGTAACCAATCCAGGTACTTTTTCAGGGCTGATTGAAAAAATTCCCTACCTTCAACAACTGGGTATCACCCATGTTGAGCTATTGCCTGTTATGGCTTTTGATGAACAAGATGTACCCGGCGACACCGCAAGTCTTGGTCTAAAAAACTACTGGGGTTACAGTACGCACAGCTTTTTTAGTCCCCATCCCGGTTATTGTGTAACACCCGAACAAGGCACTCACGTACAAGAATTCAGAG
>JBAXUR010000127.1:0-8712 GCA_037129595.1 Methylococcaceae bacterium
AAATTAATACAAAATTTTCCTGGCAGCCACGTTTTCATGAACATGTTATTCGTAACGAAAAAGCCTATTTAAAAATCGCTAAATATATCCAAAATAACCCATTACGATGGCAAGAAGATAAATATTATGCATCGTCAATTTTAACATTAGGTAATACGACCATTATCCGCCAGACATGCAATTACTTGCCACTGAAGCCGTGCTTAAGCAGGCCGGAATGATTGCTAATGAATTGGCTATTAATTAGTTTATAGCCCAGAGAAACATATCCATGTTTAAACAACCCCCTTTAACCATCCTATTCAGTGCCGGAGAATCCTCCGGTGAACAACACGCCGCCAATATGTTTCTGGAGCTGAAAAAACATCAGCCAGACCTTAAAGGCTTTGGCATGGGTGGCGCAAAAATGGCGCAGGCGGGTATCGATATTCGCTATGACTCAGGTGCTATCGGCGTTATCGGAGTGGTTGAAGTGCTCAAGCATTATGGTGAAATTCGCAGGGCGTTAACACTGATGCAGCAGTTGGTTTCAACTGAACGGCCTGATTTACTGGTGTGTGTAGATTATAAAGAGTTCAACCTAAAATTGGCGCGTTTCGCCAAGCAACGTGGTATCAAAGTCTTGTTTTATGTGAGTCCACAAGTGTGGGCATGGCGACCGGGCAGGGTAAAAACGTACGGCAAGGCGATTGATATGATGGCGGTGATATTTCCCTTTGAAACTGCTTATTATGATGCCGAGAATGTGCCGGTACGTTATGTGGGGCATCCTTCGGTTGATAAAGTTCATCCTCAGCATAGCCGATCTGAAGATCTGGTACATTTTGGCTTGGATGAAAATAAACCAGTGGTCGGTTTACTGCCCGGTAGTCGCGCCAATGAAATTAACCGAATGTTACCGGTTATGTTGGCGGCGGCTGAAAAGATACAGACCCGTTTGCCTGATAGCCAATTTATATTGCCCCAAGCGGATTCAATCAGTGATGACTTGCTTGAGCATTACTTGAGTCTGTCACCGCTTAACATAGCCGTGATAAAAAACCAGCCTTATGACGTTATTCAATGCTGTGATGTGGTGATGACAACTTCAGGAACCGCAACCCTGGAAATTGCCTTATTGACTGTGCCTATGGTTATTGCTTACAAGCTGTCTACGATCACCTACTGGTTGGGGCGTTGGCTGGTTAATACGCCTTTTATAGGTTTGCCAAATATTGTCTTGGGCAAAGGCTTTGTCAAAGAACTTATTCAGCATGAAGCGACCGCCGATAACTTGGCTGAAGAAGTTAACAAAATATTGACGGATAAGGCTTATGCATATCAAATGCGAGCCAATTTATTTCTGGTAAAGCAACAGTTAGGGCAGGGCGGTGGATCAAAGAATATGTCGCAACTGGCTTTGGAGATGTTGGGGTGAGGTTTAAAGGTTGGTGCGTATCGCGCGCATTACTCGGTTATGTTATTCCGTTCCATCCGGCATGATAAAAACGATGCAGGAAAGAGTTGTTCTTGTTCCCATTTAAAAAGCTTTACTCCTGCTGAAGTAGTCTCTTATAACCCTGTAATGCAAATGGTTATGTCAGTGTTTGAGATTAAGCGTAAAATCGACTATTCTTTTAACTTACCCAGAATACGCTAGTTATACTTCTTTTGTTCATCACAGGACTGTCTAATGCAAAATCAGGAAACACTTACAATTGATGGGAATCAGGCTGCCGCTACGGTAGCGCATAAACTCAACGAAGTCATCGCCATTTACCCGATAACCCCATCGTCGAATATGGGTGAATGGGCCGATGAATGGTCATCACGCGGGCAGGTCAATTTGTGGGGGACAGTGCCGCAAGTGACCGAAATGCAAAGTGAAGCCGGTGCCGCCGGAGCCATTCATGGGGCTTTGCAGGCGGGATCGATGGCGACGACCTTTACCGCCTCTCAAGGTCTGCTGCTGATGCTGCCCAATATGTACAAAATTGCCGGCGAGTTAACGCCGACGGTATTTCATATTGCCGCCCGTTCGCTGGCTTGTCAGGGCTTGTCTATTTTTGGTGATCATAGCGATGTCATGTCGGCACGGATGACCGGTTTTGGGATGCTGTGTTCCAATTCGCCGCAAGAAGTGATGGACTTTGCGTTGATTGCCCATGCCGTGGCGCTGGAAAGTCGTATTCCGTTGATGCATTTTTTTGACGGTTTTAGAACCTCGCATGAAGTCGCCAAAATTAAAATACTGGATGATACGGTGTTGCGGGCCATGATTAAGGAGGAGTGGGTTACCGCCCACAGAAGCCGGGCTTTAACGCCCGATAAGCCCGTACTGCGCGGCACCGCCCAAAATCCTGATGTGTATTTTCAGGCGCGGGAATCGGTTAATGCTTATTATCAGGCAATGCCTGCGATTGTTCAGAAGGCAATGAATCACTTTGCCGAACTAACAGGCCGCTCATATCACCTGTTTGACTATTCAGGGTCGCCACAGGCTGAACGTGTTATCGTCATTATGGGATCAGGCGCGGAGGCTGTAGCGGAAACGCTGGATTATCTCATTCGTCAGGGCGAAGCGGTGGGCTTGCTTAAAGTTCGTTTATACCGACCTTTTGACCCAACAAATTTACTCGCGGCACTGCCGGATACCTGCCGAAAAATCGCCGTGCTGGATCGTACCAAAGAACCGGGTGCGGATGGCGAACCGTTGTATAAGGATGTTTTGAGTGCGCTTGCCCAAGATTTTATCAGCGGTACGTCCCGGTTTTCGGAATTGCCGAAAGTGGTGGGCGGGCGTTATGGTCTGTCTTCCAAGGAATTTACGCCGGGTATGATTAAGGCGATTTTTGATGAATTGAAACAGGCGCATCCGAAAAATAATTTTACCATCGGTATCCATGATGATGTCACGCACACCAGTCTGGATTGGGATGCGAGTTATCGCACCGATGCCCTTAGCGATACTTTTCAGGCCATGTTTTATGGCTTGGGCAGTGACGGTACGGTCAGCGCCAATAAAAACACCATTAAAATTATCGGCGAAGCGACTGATTTAAACGCGCAAGGTTATTTCGTTTATGACTCAAAAAAATCCGGTGCTATTACCGTCTCGCATTTGCGCTTTGGCCCCAAGCCGATACGTTCCACTTATCTGATTGCCGAAAACGATGCCAATTTTATCGGCTGTCATCAGACGATTTTTCTGGAACGGTATGACATGCTGGTTAATGCCGCCGATAATGCCGTGTTTTTATTAAACTCACCAGAACCGGTCGAGCAGGTTTGGGCATCGCTACCTGCTAAAATGCAACAGCAGATGATAGCAAAAAAAATCCGCTTTTATGTCATTGACGGTTATGCCGTTGCTGAAAAAAGCGGTATGGGGAAGCGTATCAACACTATCATGCAGACCTGCTTTTTTGCGATTTCCGGGGTGTTGCCTCAGACCGATGCCATTACCGCGATTAAACATGCCGTCGAAAAAACCTATGGCAAAAAAGGTCAGCGTGTTGTTGAGCTTAACTTCAAGGCCATTGACGAAACACTGGCCAGTTTGCATCCCGTTCCTCTGCCCACACTGGTTAGCAGTCTGTTCGATATTACTTCAACGATTACCGATGCAGCGCCTGATTTTGTTAAACGGGTAACCGGTGAAATTATTGCCGGTCGAGGTGATGCCTTGCCGGTGAGTGTTATGCCGATTGATGGTACTTTTCCAACCGGCACGGCCGCTTTTGAGAAACGCAATTTAGCCCTGGAAATTCCGGTTTGGGAAACCGATTTATGTACCCAATGCGGAAAATGTGTGATGGTGTGTCCGCATTCGGTTATTCGCAGCAAGATTTTTTCGACTGATATTTTGGCTGATACGCCCGAAACCTTCAAATCTGCACCGATGCTGGGTAAAGATTTTCCGGAGGGCTTGGCAATCAGTTATCAGGTCGCACCCGAAGATTGCACGGGCTGTACGTTGTGTGTTGATATTTGTCCGATTCGGGATAAATCCAACGCCAGTCGTAAAGCCTTAAATATGCAGCCACAACCGCCGCTAAGGGAAGCAGAACGCGACAATTGGGATTTCTTTTTAGGTATTCCTGAATATGATCGACGCTTGTTAAAAACCAATACCATTAAAGGTGCCATGGTTCTGCAACCGCTGTTTGAATTTTCCGGCGCTTGCGTTGGTTGTGGTGAAACGCCTTATATTAAACTGGCTTCGCAGTTGTTTGGTGACCGCATGGTGATTGCCAATGCGACGGGTTGTTCTTCAATTTATGGAGGCAATTTACCTACGACACCGTGGACTAAAACTGCCGAAGGTCGAGGGCCAGCATGGAGTAATTCCTTGTTTGAAGATAATGCCGAATTTGGCTTGGGAATGCGCATTGCCCTGGATAAACAAAATGACTACGCCAAAGAGCTGGTGGCTTCACTGCGTGATCAGTTAGGCGACGAATTGGTTGATGCCATTCTAAATGCCGACCAGTCCGATGAAGCGGGGATTTACGAACAGCGCGAACGGGTTGTCAGTCTTAAACAAAAGTTGCCGTCTTTGACAGGCCAATCTGCCGAAACCTTGCTTCAATTAGCGGACAGCCTGAGCAAAAAAAGTGTCTGGATTATCGGCGGTGATGGCTGGGCTTATGATATTGGTTTTGGCGGGGTCGATCATGTGTTGGCCAGTGGCCGTAACGTCAATATTCTGGTTCTTGATACGGAGGTTTATTCCAATACCGGTGGGCAGACTTCAAAATCAACGCCCTTAGGTGCCGTGGCAAAATTCTCTGCGGGCGGCAAGGCAACGGCCAAAAAAGATTTGGCTTTGTTGGCGATGGATTACAGTAATGTGTATGTCGCCCATGTTGCCTATGCGGGTAAAGATATCCAAACCCTGAATGCGTTTTTGGAGGCAGAAGCCCACGATGGCCCGTCTATTATTATCGCTTATGCGCCTTGTATCGCCCATGGTGTGGATATGTCCAATAACCACAGGCAGCAAAATTTGGCCGTTAAAAGTGGACATTGGCCGTTGTTTCGGTTTGATCCCAGCAAGGCCAAAGCAGGTAAAAATCCGATGAAACTGGATTCTGCGGAACCTTCAATCCCTTACCGCGATTTTGTAAAAACCGAAACCCGCTTTAGTATGTTGTGGCAAACGCATCCGGAAGCGGCCGAACGTTTTTTGGCTCAGGCACAGCAAGATGTTAAAAATCGCTATCGTTACTACAAACAACTATCCGAGCTGGAATGGACAGAAGCCACCAGTGTTTCAGCGGTAAAAGCGCAACTTAAAACCGAAACTGCCAAGGAGAATGATAATGGTTGATTTAACGACAAATTACATAGGCTTAAAACTGGCCAATCCCTTGGTGCCGTCAGCATCACCCTTAAGCAAGAATGTAAGCAGTGCGCGTAGATTGGAAGATGCCGGTGCCTCGGCGTTGGTGATGTATTCGTTGTTTGAAGAAAAAATAGAAGCTGAAGAGCATCAAATTCAGCGGTTTTTTTATGAACAATCTCTGGGGCATGGTGAAGCGGATTCTTTTCATCCCATGCCAGATAATATTCAGACTTATCAGGAACATTATCTGGAGCAACTGCAAAAAATAAAGTCAGCCCTGTCGATTCCGGTCATTGCAAGTTTGAATGGAACGTCTTTGAGTGGCTGGGTTGAATACGGCCAGCAATTGCAACAGGCAGGTGCCGACGCGTTGGAATTGAATATCTATCATTTGGCAGCCAATGCCGAAGAAAGCAGTGATGCCGTTGAAAACCGTTATCTGGATATCTTGCAGGAATTGAAAGGTCACGTTAGTCTACCCATCATCATGAAGTTGTCTTCACAGTTCAGTTCTCCCATTCATTTTGCAAGACGATTGGAAGCGGCAGGTGCCGATGGTATTGCGCTATTTAATCGTTTTTATCAGCCCGATATTGATCTGGAAACGCTGGAAGTATTGCCGAAACTGGAGCTGTCTTCTTCATCGGAAGCCTTGTTACGTATACGCTGGACGGCCTTGTTGTATGGCCGAACCAAGCTTTCCCTGGCCGTAACCGGTGGCTTTCACGAAACCTCTGATGTCTTGAAAGCATTATTGGCCGGAGCCGATGTCGTGCATCTGTGCAGTGTTTTACTCAAACAGGGCGTAGGTCATTTAACTCAAATATTGACCGAATTGGAACAGTGGCTAATCGAGCATGAATATGAGTCAATCAGCCAGTTAAAAGGCAGTGTCAGCCAACAACACGCCATTGATCCCAGCGCTTACGAACGTGCCAATTACGTGCAGGTATTGGATAGTTATTCCAGTCCGGCGGGGGTATTGAGGTAATCTTTGAAAGGGGGTGCGTTTAACGCACCCTTGTTTTAATTTTGAAAGTAGCATTAGCCAACGGCGAGTCGAACCGGCTTGCCGACACTGCTCAACATATTCAACAAAGCATTGATGGTAAACTTACTCACCTTTTTATTCATCAAATCAGAGACGCGCGGACGGGAAACCATTAAAATCTCAGCCTGGTTGTTAATGGCCAATTAGACTGAGCCAGAATATGCATTTTGAAGAGCTTAATTCACTGGCATAGTGGGTGGGCTTGAATAATTACTTTGCTTTTTTCTTCGTGTCTTCGGGGTGAATAAAAAACTCATCAGCGGTCAGTGCCCGATGTGTTTACTACGAAAATAACCTTCGGATTGCATTTCAATTAATCTTGATACCGTGCGTTTAAACTCAAATACCCCGTCACCTTTCGTATAAAGTTCTTGGGCAGGGACTTCAGCGGTACATATTAATTTGACTTTATGCTCGTAAAGTGAATCAATCAATATCATAAAGCGCTTGGCCTCGTTACGTTTATCGGCTGATAATTTTGGAATGTCGGCCATAATCAAAGTGCTAAATTCACGGGCAATCTCGGTATAATCAGCCGAGCCCAAAGGTTGCATGCAGAGCTCCTTAAAAGAAGTGAGCGCAATGTCACCTTGCACTGATGATAAAGTAACCTTTCTGCCTAATACTTGTAAACAGCCGGTTTTTAGTAATGCAAAATTAGTAAGCTCGTTATAGGTTTGTTCCACAAACTCATTCGCATGGGCATCCAATGGAAAATAATAGGTTGCTTCAAGTGCATGTAGGTGCATCAATCGATAATCTTTTTTTGCAACAAGCTCAATAACCTTGGCTTCTTTTTGCAGTAGCTTGGTAAAGATCAAAAATTGTTCCCGTTGCAAGCCGCCCTGATATAAATCATCCGGGTGTCGGTTAGAGGTTATAACAACCAATAATCCAAGCTGAAAGAGTTTGCTAAACAATCTTTCCAAAATCATGGCATCTGCTATATCGGTTACAAGAAATTCATCAAGGCAGAGTAGTGAAACGCTTGCCTTGATTTTTTTTGCCAAGGCAATAATTGCATCGGTATCATTATTTTGACGCCATTCGTGGGTAAAGGCATGAACCTCCTGCATAAATAGATTAAAATGCACACGTCTTTTTTGTTCAATAGGGCACGCTTCATAAAATAGCGCCATCAACATGGATTTACCTCGACCTACATCACCAAATAGATATACACTTTGGCATTTTTCCGGAGGCGATGATAGGAGTTTATACGCGACGGATTTTTGATTATAACGGGAGCATGCGTCTGCATAATCAAGAAGTGTTTGTAAATGCCGTAAAGCAACCAATTGCGCGTTGTCGTGTTGGATATGGTTTTGAGATACTTGATGGATATATTGTTTTTTCAGAATCCCTGAATAATCGGGTAAGTGTTCAGGGGATTTTTGTTGAAAAATTTTTCTTAACATGTCCATAATGACTAAAAAATGATGACTGGGAGGCTGTCGGAGAATAGAAAACCTAGTGCGGAAAAGCAATTTTGGCCAGATTTTCCGCTCATTATTCGTTACACGAATAAACTATTTATATCAAATGGTCAAAAAATTTGACTCAAAACGACTTCCCCTCGCCACGGTTCTTTCTCGGATAGTCTCCTAGGCTAGCATTAATTCGCCCGGTTTAGCTACATCAAATTACCTGTAATGATTGATTAATGGACTATCCATTTTAGTAGGGACAAAAAATAGCGACGTTAGATTTGGCAGGATTATAAGGCTTGTTAAGTCTGTTCTGTGTTAAATGGCTTGTCGATTAATGCATGTAACTTTAACCACCGGCAGGTATTTATTTTGAGCTCAAAAAATCGTATAACATTGTACTCACTAAAAGTAATATCGAATCACACTCTTTTTTGAGTATAAATCGTGATACAATGAGCCATTTTTTGCCCCTTCATTCGGCGTTATTTATTTTATGATTAAACAGCGAACTTTAAAAAACACTATAAGAGCTACAGGCGTAGGGCTCCATACTGGCGATAAAGTCCATTTAACTTTACGCCCTGCCGAACCCAATACAGGGATCAGATTTCGCCGGGTGGATTTAGATGAACCCGTTACTATTCAGGCAACGCCAGTAAATGTTGGTGAGACAGTGCTGTCGACTACATTGGTTGCCGGCGATGTAAAAATATCAACCATCGAACATTTGCTTTCAGCTTTTGCCGGATTAGGGATAGACAACGCCCTTATTGATGTGAGTGCGGCTGAGGTCCCCATCATGGATGGTAGTGCCGGACCCTTTGTATTTTTGCTTCAATCAGCAGGGGTTGAGGAGCAAGACTGTCCAAAGCAGTATATTCGAATCAAGCGTAGCATTAGAGTTG
>JBAXUR010000128.1:0-8706 GCA_037129595.1 Methylococcaceae bacterium
GCTACCGCGTAGGTGCTTATTCTTCTCCACATATTTTAAAATATAACGAAAGAATTAAAATAGACGGCAAACAGGTATCTGATGAACTGATTTGTGAAGCCTTTGCAAGAATAGAAGCCATCCGGGGCAATACCTCATTAAGCTATTTTGAATTTGGTACGCTGGCTGCACTTGATATATTCTGGCGCTCAGGTTTGGACATTCAATTACTTGAAGTCGGCTTGGGCGGTCGTCTTGATGCCGTTAATATCATTGATCCCGATGTCTCGTTGATTTCCAGTATCGGTATTGATCATGTGGACTGGCTGGGTGCTACACGCGAAGCTATAGGCAGGGAAAAGGCGGGTATATTCCGGAAAAAAACACCTGCTATCGTAGGTGATTGCAATCCTCCTGACTCATTGTTGCAAACTGCTCTTGATAAGCAAGCGCAACTCTATTGTATTAACACAGATTTTTCTTATACCAAGCAGGCAGTTACTTGGGATTGGTTTGCAAATGGCCGACATATTGATCAATTACCGGAGCCAGGGTTAAAAGGCGAACATCAATACCGTAACGCGTCAGCGGCCATTTTGGCGATCGATCTGCTGTCAAAAAACCTGCCCGTGAGCGATGAGGTCATTAGAGCCGGAATTAAAAACAGCCATTTACTCGGTCGCTTTCAATTGATTAATGATAAAATCCCTGTGCTGTTAGATGTGGGACATAATCCGGAGGCTGTCAAAACATTAGTTGATTATCTAACGACCACTTTCCCTGGAAAAAGAATACACGCGATTTTTTCAATGATGAAAGACAAGGACATAGCGGGTGTGCTGGAAATTATGAATCCGGTAGTCTACGACTGGTTTTTTGCCCCCTTGGCCAACCCAAGAACAGTGACAGAACCGGTTATGCGGGAGCTTTTTTCACAAAGTTCAGTGTCACGGGCAAGCTTTGGTTTTAGCGGTTTTGCGCAAGCTTATAACGCAGCAAAAAGCCAATCACTAGATGATGATTTACTACTGGTTTTTGGATCGTTTTTTTTAGTATCTGATTGTTTAAATGAATTTGAAAAAAGGTGAGTTAACAAAATGAATCAAGAATTAAAACAACGGTTGATTGGTGCGGTCGTGGTGACGGCTCTGGCAGCTATTTTTATCCCCATGCTGTTTGATGACCCTGTTGATAATAGCGGTCAATCAGTCAGTGAATTGGTTATTCCGGCAACACCCGTTAACACGGGTGAAGAATCTGCCAATAAATTACCGACCAATGCCAATCAGGTTTTAAATGCGCCTGATTCAGGCTCAGAAAAGGTAGTCAACACAGAAGAAGAAGCGGAACTATCAGCAGATAATCAGCTTTCCCAAGACGCATCTTTAAATGATGAGCCTCAAGCCGATACGGCAGAAGGCGATGAGCCAGCAAGTGATGTGCCAATCAATGATGACTCATCAACGGCTCTGGATACCGGTGTAGCCAAAAAAACCAATAAATCAGTAAGAAATACTGAAACACCAGAGACTAAACCAGCCGAAAAAGTAAACGCTTTAATTACGTCAATGGATAACATCACCGATAAAACGGTTGTTAAGCCCTTAACATCAAAATCTGAATTAAGTCGATGGACTCTTCAGGCCGGTACTTTTAGTAAAAAAGAAAATGCCGTGATACTGGTGGAAAAGTTACGTAAACAAGGCCTGCCCGTGACCATGGATATAACTAAAGGCGCAGGTAACACACCTCTTTATCGCGTTAAAGTGGGACCTACACTTGATAAGAAACGTGCGCTGGAAATGAAGGCAAAAATGGATAGTCAAAAAATACAATCGCTCTTGGTTGCCGAGTAATACATCAATTTAAATTTTGAATTTTATAATCTAAAAAATGATTTGGATAGACTATGTCATTATCGGATTGGTATTTATTACCTTGATAACAGGATTCCTGAAGGGCTTTAGTTTGGAATTTTTTTCATTCGTATGTTGGCTACTGGCAATCGGAATTGGTTTAAATTTTAGCCGGGAATTTTCTGTTTTCCTGGAATCCTTTATCTCCCATCCTTTACTTAAAACTCTAACGTCTTTTTTATCGTTGCTTTTGATCACTCTGCTGGTGGGTCGCTTAATCCAGTGGCTTTTGGGTGAAGCCATAAAAAAAACAACATTAACCGTTACAGATCGTTTGGGAGGCATGATTTTTGGTGTTTTACGCGGCACGGTTGTTGTTGTGGTCTTAGTCATGATGGCGGGGCTAACAGCTTTACCTAATGATGTTTGGTGGAAAGAATCAAAATTACTGCCATCTTTTCAAACCTGCGCCACATGGTGGCTAGATCATATTCCCTCAGCACTGGCTGAATATATTCATTATCGTTAACAACTTTTAGATTCAATAAAAAAATTATGTGTGGTATTACTGCTATCGTTTCACATCAAGCTGTCAATCAGGAACTTTATGATGCACTGACAGTCTTGCAACACCGTGGCCAAGATGCTGCAGGCATAGTCACTTGTGAGCGTGGACGCTTGCATTTACGTAAAGATAATGGTTTAACACGTGATGTGTTTAATAACGCTCAGATGTTAAAACTAAAAGGTAACATGGGCATTGCCCATGTTCGCTACCCAACAGCGGGTTGCACCAGTTCTGCAGAGGCGCAACCGTTTTATGTTAACTCCCCTTTTGGACTGACGCTTGCTCATAACGGTAATTTAACCAATACCGAGGAGTTGAAAAAAGCCCTGTTCGTAGAGGATCAACGCCATATTAATACCGATTCTGATTCTGAAGTCCTGTTAAATGTTTTTGCTCATGAGCTACAAAGCCTGGGTAAACTGGATTTAAGTGTCGATGATATTTTTCAAGCGGTCAGAGGTGTTCATCGCCGCTGCCGCGGTGCTTATGCGGTTGTTATTATGATCGCAGGCGTTGGTATTTTGGGTTTTAGGGATCCCCATGGCATCAGACCGGTGGTTTTTGGTAAGAGAGAAACCGAACAGGGCCCTGATTTTATGATTGCCTCAGAAAGTGTTGCGCTGGATGTGCTGGGCTTTGAGCTTATTAGAGACATAGAACCCGGCGAAGCCATTTTTATTGAAGAGTCCGGCATATTACACACCCAGCAATGCTCTGAAGTCGTTGATCATTGTCCCTGTATTTTTGAGTATGTTTATTTTGCCCGTCCGGATTCAATTATTGACGACATTTCGGTCTACAAAGCGCGTCTGCGCATGGGTGATAAACTGGCCGCAAAAGTCATTAGAGAATGGCCTGATTATGATATCGATGTCGTTATCCCGATACCGGATACCAGCAGAACGGCCGCACTGCAAATGGCCAACAAGTTGGGCGTTAAATACAGCGAAGGCTTTATGAAGAACCGTTATATCGGTCGAACCTTTATCATGCCCGGCCAGAAAATGCGTGAAAAATCGGTCAGACAAAAGCTCAATGCCATTGGTCTTGAATTTGGTGGTAAAAACGTTTTGCTGGTTGATGATTCAGTGGTGAGAGGCACGACTTCTGCACAAATCATTCAGATGGCACGGGATGCGGGTGCCAAGAAAGTATACTTTGCTTCTGCTGCGCCACCGGTTCGCTATCCCAATGTTTATGGCATTGACATGCCGGCTGCCAATGAACTGATCGCCCATGATCGTACCGAGGATGAGGTCTGTGAGGCCATTGGTGCTGATCGCTTGATTTATCAGGATCTGAGTGATTTAATTGAAGCGGTTCGCAAAGGCAACCCCAGCATTAAACATTTTGATACGTCATGCTTTAGTAAAGAATACATTACCGGCGATATTGATGATGCCTATCTGGAGCGTACCGAGTCGCTGCGTAACGATAATGCCCAGGCCGAACGCAACTCCGAAAAATCCATTATTGAAATGTTATGACAGACGAAAGGCGAAAGATAAAAGGCGAAAAAATCAAGTATTCAACCCAATCGCAACTTACCTTTGGCCTTTTTCGCCTTGAGCCTTTCGCCTTTAGCCTTTAGCCTTTATCTATGAACGACATTAACTGGAACGACTACTCTCTCGAAACTCAGGCAATCAGAACCGGGCATAAGCGCACTCATGAAGATGAGCACAGCATCCCGATTTTTGCGACCTCCAGTTATGTGTTTAAAAGTGCTGAAGAAGCTGCTTTGCGCTTTACCGGAAAAAAACCGGGTAATATCTATTCCCGGTTTACCAATCCAACCGTCAACGCTTTTCAGGAAAGGTTGGCCCTGATGGAAAAAGGCGAACGTTGCCTGGCCTTTGCATCGGGTATGGCGGCGATTATGGCGGTTGGCATGGGGCTACTTAAATCTGGCGATCATGTGGTGTGTTCTCGTGGTGTATTTGGTAATACGGTATTGGTATTCCAAAATTATTTCGCAAAATTTGGTGTTGAAACTGATTTTGTTGATTTAATCGACACTGCGGCATGGGAATCCGCTATCAAACCCAACACCCGATTTTTATTTCTGGAGACCCCCTCCAATCCCTTGATTGAAATTGCTGATATTTCTGCACTCGCCGATATTGCCCATGCGCATAATTGCTTGCTGATTGTTGATAATTGCTTTTGCACCCCCATTCTGCAAAAGCCTTTTGAATTAGGTGCTGATATTGTTATCCATTCAGCAACCAAGTACCTGGATGGACAGGGGCGCTGCGTAGGCGGTGCTGTTATCGCCAGTGATGAAATTATTGAAACAGCAATTTATCCTTATCTGCGTACCGGCGGCGCAACCATGAGCCCGTTTAATGCTTGGGTATTTTTGTCCGGATTGGAAACCTTGGCCATCCGCATGAAAGCACATTGTGACAATGCCTTTGAGTTAGCCAAGTGGCTGGAACAACAGCCCGGCATCGCTAAAGTACACTATCCCGGCTTGCAATCGCACGCACAACACGAATTGGCAAAACGCCAACAAAGCCAATTTGGCGGAATTGTTAGTTTTGAATTAAACGGTGGCAAAGAACAAGCCTGGAAATTAATTGATGCGACAGAAATGATATCAATTACCGCCAACCTGGGTGATGTTAAATCCACCATAACCCATCCCGCCACCACAACACATGGCCGCTTGTCACCTGAAGCCAGAGCGGCCGCTGGTATTAAGGACGGCTTGGTTAGAGTTTCCGTGGGACTAGAACACATTAACGATATTAAAAATGATCTGTTAAAGGGGTTATAATCGTCTGATAAAGGAGCATGGGTATCTACACAGCCTGAATGCTCAATAAAAAACGGGTTACATCGGGAACAAGCGCTCTCTTCTATTTAAAGAGGGTTGGGGCACGAATATCATCTAGTATCCCTCACCTCCCAATCTGGCACCCTCGCCTCACTCTTCCTCAAGGGAGAAGAGGCTTCCATTTGTGTAGACATTTATGGTATTGGAGAGAGCGTCATGATTTTAACGATTGCAAAAAGCTTACTCGGCGATAACGTCAAAATTCTTAAGAGCGAGGCTTCAAAAAAAGCCTATCAAGGTGTTTTAATAGCAGTTTCCGCTATTATAATTGCTACTTTTATGGTTAGTTATTTTAGTACCGGCGCAATATCGCTGGAAGGCATTCAGAGCGCACAAAAGAACAACGTGGCACTTTGGGTTTTAGACTGTATTCCTTTTGTATTTGGTTTCTGGGGGCAGTACTCAAGCACAATGATAGCCTACCAGGCCGGAGCCATGATTTTTGATCAGACTCAGGAGTTACGCAGCAAGGCAGAATGCCTGGAAAAAAAGTTCGATTACGACAGCACCCATGATTCTTTGACCGATCTGCCTAATAGAGCGCTGTTTTATGACAGGGTAGAGCAAGCTATTTTTTTGGCAGATGCCCAAAATCAATTAATATCTATTTTACTGATAGAGATTGAAAATTTCAAAGATGTCTACGATACATTGGGTCGTAGCAGTGGTGATCTTGTTCTCAAGCAAATATCCTCTCGCTTAAAGGGAGTCAGTCAAGAACGGGATGCCATTGCGAAAATTGACAGTAATATTTTCGGCTTTATTTTAACCAACATTGTCAATATAGCGATCGCCGAACGACTCGCTCAGGCTATTGGGCAGGTCATGGAACCGCCTTTTCTTATCAGTCACCTTAAAGTCTCTGTGCATCCCAACATTGGCATTGTTAATTTTCCGGATCACGGTGATGACGTTGATACCTTGATACAAAGAGCGGGCGTAGCGCTGCACATGGCCCAAAAATCAAGCAAAGGTTATTGCATCTACGAACCCTCATTTGATAAGTACAGCCCAAAGCGGTTGACCTTAATATCAGAACTTCGTAATGCCATAAACCGGGATCAACTTGAGCTGTTTTATCAGGCCAAGGTATCAATACAGACCGGCAAGTTGCTGGGCGCTGAAGCACTGGTTCGCTGGAACCATCTCACTCAGGGAACTGTTTCACCGGATGAATTCATCCCGATGGCGGAACATACCAGAACCATTAAACAGGTTACCCTCTGGGTATTGCAACGGGCTTTTCGCAATTGTGCGGACTGGCATATGCAAGGGCTTGATATAAAAGTATCTGTTAACTTGTCATCCAAAGATTTACATGACCCTGAATTACCCGATCTTATAGCTGGTGTGGCGGCTTCCGCATTGATTAAACCTGAATGGATCATGCTGGAGATTACTGAAGGATCTATTATGAATGATCCTGAAAGTGCGATGGAAATAATAAATCAACTGCATGACATGGGCTATCAATTTTTAATCGATGATTTTGGAACAGGTTATTCATCATTAGGTCACCTCAGCAAAATGCCCCTGACAGAGCTCAAAATAGACAAGTCGTTTGTTAAAGATATGGTAAGCAATAAAAATAACGCAATTATGGTTAAAACCATCATTAATCTGGCCCATAACCTGGGATTACAGGCTACCGCAGAAGGCGTAGAAAACGAAGATATAATGACTAAACTTAAGGATTATGGCTGTGATATGGCACAAGGTTTTTTTCTGAACAAGCCATTATCCGTTAACGATTTTAGTCAATGGATGAGTGAATTTGAATTGAAGAGTTAACCAGTCCGGATTTCTGTAATTGATTTTTAATCACTCATCAGCCCTTAAAAATTAGAATACGGATTTGACTACTAGACACGGGAATGGAAAATACCTTAATCATGAATCGTAACGATGGAACGTGCGAACAAGACGGGTATTTTTTAAACTACAAAACCCCCTTAACTGTTTGCAGTCCGTGTTCTATGATCGAAGCCCGCATCTTCATGGTCATTACGATTTTTTCAACCCTTTAATTTTAATCTTTAATGACTAATGACCCGACTCCCATTGACGTCCTTTGTGTAGGTCATGCCTCTTATGACCTGATCTTTTCGGTTGATCATCATCCCGACGAAGATGAAAAAATTTCCGCACAAGGCTTTGTCAGTTGTGGCGGCGGTCCTGCGGCCAATGCTGCCGTAACCATTGCCAAACTTGGCTTTAAAGCGGCCTTCGCAGGTTATCTGGGGCAGGATATTTACGGCGAAAAACATTATCAGGAGCTGTGTCAATACGGCATTAACACACACCACATTATTCGCGGCGACTCCCCAACCCCTCTCTCCTCGGTTTTAGTCAAACCGGACGGCAAACGAGCCTTGGTCAATTACAAAGGTGAAACCAGACCATTGCCGTCGGGAGCTGTTGATTTTTCTTCTATCACGCCGAAAGTTGTTTTGTTCGATGGTCACGAACCTCATCTGTCCATATCCCTGCTGAAGCGTACACAAAGAGAAGGAATCCCCACTATTCTGGATGCAGGTTCCGTGCATGAAGGAACGCTGGCTTTGATGGAACGTATGGATTACCTGGTTTGCTCCGAAAAATTTGCACTCCAATTTGCAAGCGATGAACAGGCGGCTTTATCGCGTTTGGCAGAATTATCGCCAACAGTTGTTATTACCTTGGGCGACAGAGGCCTGATTTGGCAACGCGGACAAGAGCGCGGATTCTTACCCGCCTTTCTTGTCAAGGCCATTGACACGACTGGTGCAGGTGATGCGTTTCATGGCGCATTTGCAGTTGCCGTTGCCTCCAACATGAACTGGCTTGATGTATTACGTTACGCAAGTGCCGCCGGCGCATTGTGCTGCACAAAAATAGGCGCACGTTCCGGCCTGCCTTCAAAAGAAGCCCATCAAGCATTGTTCGATACGCCAAAAAAGGAAAATACAGGACATTAAACGACTGGTTTAATAACCTCTAACCCAATACCGCCAAGTTAAGCACAAGTTGTTTAAAAAACGGGAGTGCAATCGCTTCAGCTATTGCCTGTAAAAACAGCTAAGGAATGCGCATGAAATAAATTATGCATCTTGCTCCCTCTCCCTCCGGGAGAGGGCTGGGGTGAGGGGATATAAATGATCAAGTTATTTCATGCGTGTTCCTAAAGCAGTTTTACTCCAGTTGACTACTTAACTTAACGTTATTGAGCTCGCTCCGCTTTGCGTAATCACAAACCTGGACGTAAAAATGGCAAGCGGCTAATACTTCTACCCAACTAAATATTTAACCGCTCTATCATTCCAAGCAGGTTACTTTGTAAGTGCGTATTGATCATCAATAGACTAAACACCCACTATTTTGGTATAGTTATACTGTTTTTAAAAACTTCGACCCACCCGTTTTAATATTTTTAACCCAATTACTCTGGAGATACTCAATGCCAATTAAAGTTGCAATCAATG
>JBAXUR010000129.1:0-8688 GCA_037129595.1 Methylococcaceae bacterium
AAATAATTAATTCTACCTATGGCGAAATTTAATTACGTCATAATCTGGCTTAACAATTAATTACCGCTACCGATTACGCCAAGTCTATTGCAGAATTATCAGACCAATCCAGCCTTACCTGTTTATCACTACTTTTAGGTGCTAAAACCGCAAATCTTGCCGGACGTTTAGAAAAGCCCATTGAAGCATTAACCAAACACGCATCACTTATTCAAGAAGCTGCAAACAAATTGGGCCTAACTTCCGGGCAAATGGTAAGCCCTATTCTTGATCGCGCAGTGCCTATGGATGAGGAACTTAACGCTCTACTCCAAGATTATCGTCAAAGTACCTTGGAATGCCTTATTGATGCTTTAATCGATCAACTGCTTTAAATAATGTGGACATCTTATTCATGGTTGCCATATTACGTAACAGCTTTTAATGCCATAATGCTGTTTAAGCATGCGTGGTACTATGGTTAGCAAATAATACTGCACAGCAATAGGTTAAATGATACATCTCTACGACTAGACTCATCACTGACTGATAAAAAGAGGTATTTATGCAAACAGAAAAATGGTCAATACAGGACGCTAAAAATAAATTAGGGGCCGTGGTTGCCGCCGCTAAAACCGGTAAGGCACAGATAGTTACGCGTCGTGGTGTACCAACGGCGGTAATTTTATCAATCGAGGAATTTGAAAAACTACAACGCCTAGAAGCCGCCCAAGCACCTTCATTTATAGATCATCTACTCAGTATGCCTCGTGATGATGGTGAGTTTGAGCGCATGAATGTACAGCCAAGAGATTTTGAATAATGTCTTACCTTTTAGATACCGATATTTTATCGGCAATCCGTCGTAAACAGCGCGATCCAAATTTAGAACAATGGCTGCGTACCATTAACTCGACAGACATTTTTCTGAGTGTCGTTACCTTAGGTGAAGTTGAGCGTGGTATTACACAGCAAAGACTAATCAATCCAACTTTCTCCGAAGACTTGGAACGTTGGTTGGACACCATTTTACTCAGATATGAGCAACGCATTTTGCCACTATCTGTCAATATTGCACGACGCTGGGGTCAGTTAAGCGCAGAAATCGGCAATAGCAGTGCAGATTTAATGATTGCGGCTACCGCAATCGAGCATAACCTAATCGTTGCGACACGCAATACCCGTCATTTTGAAGCGACAAAAGTCTCCTTAATTAATCCTTATCTATACAAATAACATCTTAAGTCACCTTCTGATTAGTCACCCTATTTTCAAAATCCCCCCCTTTTGGTTTTAATACTTTACTTGTTCAAATCCCTGTAACCGGATAAGACTTCCTGTCGGATTCAATAACACGCATATCGCTGAGTGTAATCCCGTTTGCCGCAACGTACAACGAAGCTTTAGATATCGGTTAATGACTTGGGGTAAGGCGGGATACAAAAATGCAATTTTAAAATAAAGTAAATGTTTAATAACCTTTTTTATATTATGCTAACGGTATTGGTGTTATTAAATTGCTTTTACCATAACGACTCAGGTACATGACTTAACAATATAAATTTTTTAATGCGACATAATCTGACTCATTAATCGAATAGACTTGACCTAATCACACATCAGGATCATCCAAAAAGCATGACAAATACCGCCCAAGCAAACACAGACCGCGAAATTCGCGTGTTTATCTCCTCAACCTTTCGTGACATGCATGCGGAACGGGATTATTTGGTCAGTCATGTATTTCCGCACGTTCGCCGTGCCTGCCGCGAGCGCCAAGTTGAATTTACGGACATCGACTTACGCTGGGGAGTAACCAAGGAAGAAGCCGAACAAGGTAAAGTCGTTCGAATTTGTCTGGAAGAAATTAATCGCTGTCGGCCTTATTTTTTAAGTTTACTGGGTGAACGTTATGGTTGGGCGCCTTTAGATGCCGATCTTGATCATAAAGCTGAATTGCTGGCATTATTTCCCTTTCTGGAAAGCAGCCTAAAAGAAGGTCTTAGCGTTACCGAAATGGAAATTCTGCACGGTGTCATGGATAACCCGGACATGACCGGCCATTGTTTTTTTTATTTAAGAGACGCCGCACTCACCCAAACATTAGCTGATAGCCTTTCTGCAGTCACTGATTACTTTGAAACAGAACAACGCTTACAAGATAAATTAGCGGCACTTAAAGACAAGGTTCGTAACTGTGGCTTACCGCTCAGGGATAATTATGCCAGTATCGAAGCACTCGGTGACTTAATCAAGCAAGATTTATTGGCCGTTTTAGACCAGCAATTTCCTGCAGATTTAACGCCTACCTCGCTTGAAGCCGAACAAAATGCGCACCGCAGTTATGCCAATGACCGCTGCAAAGTCTATATTGCCAACCCCAGGGATACTGAAGCGTTAAATGCCCATTTAAATACCAAAACCAATAACGCTTTACTGGTGACAGGGGAATCAGGTCTGGGTAAATCCGCTTTATTGGCCTATTGGGTCAATCAACAACGCATTGCTAATCCTGATCGTTTCATCATTGAACATTATGTCGGCATTTCTGGTGATGCTGATCCTGTGGCCATTATTCGCCGGATTATGGCAGAAATAAAACAGCGCACCGATGACAGTGCAGAACTACCCAGTAAACCCGAAGACATCATTCAAGACTTCCCTTTATGGCTGGCAAAAGTCGGTGAACGTGTTCCGTTACTGTTGATTATTGATGGTCTCAATCAACTGGAAAGTAAACAAGGGCTATGGCTACCCGGTTTTTGGCAAGAAAACGTTAAAGCGATCTTTAGCGTGATTCCGGGTGAACAATTAGAAGCCTTTAGCCAAAGAGAATGGCCTATCCATACCGTTGAAGCACTTGATTTAAACCGCCGTGAACAATTAATCCGCGAGTGGTTAGCTAGTTATCGAAAAGCGCTGTCTACCGAACAAACCCTACGCATTGCCCAAGCACCTCAAACAGGCAACCCACTCTTTTTAAAAACCGTATTGGAAGAACTGCGTATCTTTGGCTACTTTGAGCATTTAGACCAGCGTATTGCTACCTTGTTAACAGCCAACAATCCACAAAAACTATTTGTGTTGGTGCTTGAGCGCCTGGAAAACGATTTTGGCAAAGACATCGTTACCCAAATTATGCAAGCATTATGGGCGGCCAGACGCGGTTTATCAGAAACAGAAATTGCCGGCATTACCGGCTTAAGTCGCTTGGTGATTTCAACTTTTTTAATGGCAATTGATGCTCATCTAGCCAAACGAGGCGGTTTATTAAACTTCTTTCATGATTACTTAAGACAAGCAGCTAAGCAACATTGTTTTGAAGATAAAAATGCTAAGGTCAATGCACACACCAAACTAGCCCGCTACTTTCAGCAACAAGAATTAAATACTCGAATTGCAGAAGAACTCCCTTGGCAATGGCAACAGGCAGAACAATGGGAAGTCTTAAAAGATTGCATTAGTGCAATACCCATGTTTGAATTGTTATACAAAAAAGACGACTTAGAGTTATTGGCTTATTGGTTGGCAATGGGGGATCAATTTGATGCAGGTGAGTGTTACACAAATTCGTTAGCCTTATGGGAGGCAGAGAATAATGTAGAGCAGCCAGAATTAGCTGATATCCTTTCTTCGTTAGGAGGCTTTCTAATAGAGAGATGTGTTTGTTTGAATTTGGCTGAACCACTTATTCGTCGTGCATTGGCAATACGTGAAAAAGTATTAGGTCCCGAACATCCTAAAACCGCCAATAGCCTTGGTCATCTTGCAGGTTTATTAGAAGATCAGGGTAACTATGGTGCAGCAGAACCGCTGTATCGTCGTGCGCTGACAATTCGAGAAAAAGTATCGGGTGCCGAGCACTCTGCAACCGCCAGAAGCCTTAATAACTTGGCCGGTTTGTTAGACGCTCAAGGTAACTATGATGCAGCAGAACCTCTATATCGACGTGCATTGGCAATCCATGAAAAAGTATTGGGTAGCGAACATCCTGACACAGCCATAAGCCTTAATAATTTGGCCGGTTTGTTAAAAGCTCAAGGTAACTATGATGCAGCAGAACAGCTACATCGTCGTGCATTGACGATCCATGAAAAAGTGTTGGGTAGCGAACATCCTGACACAGCCATAACCCTTGACAACTTGGCAGGTTTATTATCTGTCCAGGGTAACTATGATGCAGCAGAATCTCTATGTCGACGTGCATTGGCAATCAATGAAAAAGTATTGGGTGCTGCACATCCTGTTACCTCCACTAGCTTTTATAGTTTGGCTGTTTTTTTACAAAATCAAGGTAACCATGATGCAGCAGAACACCTTTATCGATGCGCACTGACAATTCGTGAAAAAGTGTTGGGTGACGCACATCCTGGCACAGCCAGAATCCTTGGTTCCCTGGCAGGTTTATTAAAAGCTCAAGGTAACTATGATGCAGCAGAACCTCTATATCGACGTGCATTGGCAATCCATGAAAAAGTATTGGGTAGCGAACATCCTGACACAGCTATAAGCCTTAATAATTTGGCCGGTTTGTTAAAAGCTCAAGGTAACTATGATCCAGCCGAACATCTATATCGACGTGCATTAGCAATTGATGAAAAAGTGTTGGGTAGCGAACATCCTTTTACAGCCATAACCCTTGGTAACTTGGCAGGTTTATTAGAAGCTCAAGGTAACTATGATGCAGCAAAACCTCTATATCGACGTGCTTTGGCAATCCATGAAAAAGAGTTGGGTAGCGAACATCCTCACACAGCTATAAGCCTTAATAATTTGGCCGGTTTGTTAAAAGCTCAAAGTAACTATGATGCTGCAGAACCTCTATATCGACGTGCTTTGGCAATCGATGAAAAAGTGTTGGGTAGCGAACATCCTGACACAGCCACCAGTCTTAATAATTTGGCTGGTTTATTAGAAGCACAAGGTCATTATGTAGATGCCATAGAACTTTACTGTAAATTATTAGTGTATCATGAAAAACAGTATGGTTCGATATCACCCGAAGTTTCAATTCTATATCGGAGACTTGCTGAATGTTTATGGGAAATAGGTAAACTTAATGAAGCAGAAGATTATTTTCGTAATGAACTTGAAATATTGAAACAAATCCATGGCCATACACACAATGCTACTTTAGAATCAATGCACCAATTAGGAGTTTTTCTTAGGGAGCAACAAAAATATGAAGAGGCAGAATCACTGCTAAGAGAAGTCGTTAAAAATAGGGAATTATCATCCAAGACCGATGATACTGAATTAGCAGGCTCACTTAATGCCTTAGGTTTGCTTTTAGCAAAAACTAACCGTATTGAAGAAGCGATAACACTCTATACACGAGCCTTAGATATCAGAGAGAAAGCCTTAGGCGCTGATCATCCGTCGACAGTTCTTATTCGTGAACGTCTGGCAGAAATAACAAATAAACAAGATATTAATAAACCATCAGCTGAAATATGAAATTAGATAAAAATAACCTACCAATATTCAAATATTGGTATCCCATGAATGGCAAAAAGTGGCAATGAAATTGTTACTGTCCGGAAAGACAAAAATGGAATGAATTAGGTGACTTAATAAAAAAAGCTGTAAAGGATGTTGAAAGCAGATTAAAAAATAGGCCTGGTGAAAGAAAATTTGATATACCGATAAAACGTCAACATGGTCAGTTTATTTTATCTTAGAGAATTTAAAATTATTTAAAGGTAGGTTTTTATGGCAATCGGAAATGTAGTACAACGCGGTGCACTAATTTACATCTATGATGAAAACAATAGACAAATTAATTCTGTGCCTGCTGGCAATGGCCCTAATGATGGTTTAAAAGGTTACACATCCACAAGAATAAATGTTCAGCGTGGAGCTATTATTTATTCTTACAATGAACACGGCCAACAAGTGGGCTCTGTGCCCGCTCGATAAAATCATACATAAATAAAGATATACCATGTTAAATTTAAAGCGTTTACTTAGCTCTATTGATAATAATGTTATGTACTCAATTCATCATGTTTTTCCAAAAGGATCATTAACCAAAGATGAGGTGATGCATTATGAATCTCTACTTAAAGATAAAATAGGTTCTCGAAATAACAACGGGTTAAACAGAAACTAATGCAATCACTCCCCTTTGATCTCCAGTCTTTTTATTTAACCATCGGCATCACGGGTCATCGTGATATTCCTACTGAAGATGAGGCATTACTCAAGCCGATTATTAAATCGCGTCTGTTACATTTACAAACCACCTATAAAGACACGCCTTTGCTGGTTTTATCCGGCTTGGCAGAGGGCGCAGATCGTTTAGTGGTTGAAGTAGCTGATGAAATGGGTATCGCTTTTGCGGCAATTTTACCTTTGACTAAAGACGATTATGCCACTGATTTTAATGAGCCTGGTTCCAAACAAGATTTTTATAAATGGCTCGACAAAGCCGCTTGGGTTGAAACCTTAACGCAAACAACAACTGAAGGTAATGTAAGTTATTCACGCAATGCGTGTTACGAGCAATTAGGCTTTTATTTAACCAATAATTCTCATCTATTATTAGCGCTTTGGGATGGTGACAAGCAAGAAAAAATCGGTGGCACGTCTCAAGTGGTGCGTTATTTTTTACAAGGTGTTTCGGGCAAACCTGAAGATAAAACGACGGCATTAAACCTGCCCAGTTATCGTCCAGTAGAGCATATTCTAACCAGGCGCCTGTCGCAACCGAATGCTATTGGCAATGAACAAATTGGCGCTGTTGAAACGCGCTGGCCACAAGTTACTTTTAATGATGATGCGTGGTTAGAAAAACGATGGAGTTTGAGCTTACTTAGCTTGGGTACCTTTAACCATGACATGCAGCAGTTTGGTCAAACTAATCCAGAAGCTGTATTAACCAGTCGCCAGTATCTTTTAGGTGACGATACCGTTTATTCAACCTTGGATACAAAAGCTCAGCGCATTGCCGATTTATTCGCGATCAGTGACGCCATGTCTTCTTTCGCTCAAAGCCGTCGTCATAAAAACTTTGTCGCTTTGGTTATTTTTGCCTTATCTGCGGTAGTAAGCCAACAAAGTTACGGCTTCTTTTTACAGTGGTATTTGTTAGTGGGCAGTTTAAGTTTGGGCGGCCTCTCATTTTGGCTGTATCAACAGTCACAACGCCAGCGTTTAGAAGAGAAGTACCTCGATTTTCGTGCACTTGCAGAAGGGTTAAGGGTACAGTTCTTTTGGCATATTGCCGGGGTTAATTTAAGTGCTGCTGACTTTTTCTTACGTGAGCAACGTGATGAATTGGAATGGATTAGACATGCGATTACCGCCACGGAATTACAGTCACCTAAAGAAACTTATAAAAAATCACATCGTTGGATTATTGAGCGTTGGGTTAGAGATCAGCGTATTTATTTTATAGGTGATCATTTTAAAGGTCGTTTAGGTAAAGCCAGAATTGATGCAAGAGCAGAAAAAAAATTAACTCGCAAAATGAAACTGTGTTTTTTTACCGGCTTGGGATTAATGCTTATTTCTGCAATTGGTTATGAATGGATTTATCCCGACTTAACAATGGAATGGAAATCTTTATTGTTAAACGGCTTATTAGCTACTTCTGGTGCCATCCTTTGTATGGTGCCCTCTATAAAGATTTATTTAGACACAATGGCTTTTGATGAACATGCCAAACGCTACTTACGTATGGGTCAATATTATGGCTTATGCGAAAAACAATTAGAAAACTTGGATGAGGCCCATGCGGATGAAATAGATCAGCTGTTTGTTGATATTGGCAAACAAGCATTGATAGAAACTGGAGATTGGTTGTTACTGCATAGACAGCGACCGGTTAAGGTCCCTGTTATGTAACATTTTTTATCGTGGCAAGACGCATATTATGGGCGTCTAAGGTGAAAGACAATTTTAGATATCAAAACCCGTTTATTGCCGTTTGTTAACCATTCGCGAATGGCAGGTTTTAGGACGCTTAAATCAATACCTGACGGCTGTGGTCGTGGACTGACGACCAAAAATCTCAATTTAGTTGATTTTCAATGTCTGCTTTGCCGTGTGCTTTGGGCCATTTTAAAGTCCTTCTGATCATTGTAAAACGATGTAATTTCCCTTTTTATATTAAAATATTTTCTGGCGAAAAATAGCTTAAGACTTATTAACAATGTCTACGTAGAACCCCATAATTGATCAGTAAAATAGTATTCAGTATATTTACTTGTGTTGATAAGTGATACTTAACAGTATACAATTTAACAATGATAAAAACTTTTCGACATAAGGGTTTGCAGGTCTTTTTTGAGACAGGAAGCAAGGCGGGTATACAGCCGAACCATGCTGGAAAATTGCGCATATTGCTGACCACATTGGACAGCGCTAAACGTACAGATGATATGAACGCCCCTGGCTTGAAGTTGCACCCATTGACGGGCAACCTTGATGGGCATTATTCCGTGACTGTAAACGGAAACTGGCGATTAACCTTTATCTTTGATGGCGAAAATGCCGAACTGGTTGATTATTTGGACTACGACTAGGAGTAATTGATATGAGCAGAATGCACAACCCCGCACATCCCGGCGAAGTATTACGGGAATGGCTACCGGAAGGTATGACAGTAACAAAGGCAGCTGAAGAATTGCAGGTTTCTCGCGTCACACTTTCTAAAGTTCTGAACGGTAAGGCAGGCGTAACGGCAGGAATGGCCTTGCGCCTTTC
>JBAXUR010000013.1:0-44226 GCA_037129595.1 Methylococcaceae bacterium
ACCTGGTTTCACCAGAGATTATCGACATGGCACGCCGGGATTCAGAAAAAATTTATGTGGGCAAAGAACGCCATAAACATACCCTGCCCCAAGAATCCATCAATACCCTACTGGCTGACTTGGCAAAAGCGGGTAAACGGGTGGTGCGCTTAAAAGGCGGCGATCCTTTTATTTTTGGTCGCGGCGGTGAAGAAATTGAAACCTTAATGCAACAGGGCATCAATTTTCAGGTAGTACCCGGCATTACCGCCGCTTCAGGTTGCGCAAGTTATGCAGGCATTCCCTTAACGCATCGGGATCACGCCCAGTCTTGTACGTTTGTCACCGGACATCTTAAAGATGATTCCATTAATTTAAACTGGACACAACTAGCTGCACCCAATCAAACCATCGTTATCTACATGGGTTTGATCGGATTGGAAAAAATTTGCCAGTCTTTAATTGACCACGGCAGCCCAAAAGACTTACCGATTGCCCTGATTCAACAAGGCACTACCGTTAATCAGCGCGTCATTACCGGCACCCTGGAAACATTACCAACGACCATCGCCAGTTTGGACATTAAACCGCCAACGTTAATTATTATTGGCACGGTAGTGACTTTACATGACAAACTCAAATGGTTTCATGGTAGTGATGAAGATTAAAATAGCTTGCCTGATTATCGCAATGCCTTTTTACACCATTAAAAATAGAGCGTAAAATTTATTCATTGCTCAGTGAAATGAATGCTAATGCTACTTAAGAGAAATAAAAGATTGAATTTTTCAGTTAAATTCCCTATTCTTTGCTAGTTCGAATTTTACTCAAATTCTATTTCCCCACCAAGAGAACTGCAGTTCTCTTTTTTTACAACACAAGAGGTCAGTATGAAAAAATCATTAGGCACATTAGCAGGTATTGTTTTAATCGCGTTAAGTGGATCAGCATTGGCTGATGAACAACTTGAAATTGGTCAAAAAATCTATGACCGTGCTTTCGGCCGTGGTTGCGGTACTTGCCACGATATCGCTTCAAACCCACAGTTGTCTGCCAACATTAAAGCAGGTACTTTGGACAGAGCATCATTTGAAAAAGTTCTGAAAGAAGGCAAAGGCGGCATGCCAAAAGCTATTGAAGAAATCATGAAAAACAAAGCTGTTGAAAAAGCCGGATACGGCGAAGATCAAGCGGTTGACGCTTTATACGCCTATATCAGCAGCAAATAATAATAAAAAACAAGTCAGGCACAAAAAAAAGCCTCCTCAGTCTATGATTGGGGAGGCTTTTTTATGACGATAATAAAATCCAAGGCAACTACTTAGGGATTTGTTACTAGCATTAATGTTTTCCTAAATGACGCATAATGGCTTCTTTATAAGGCAGGCGATATCGGTTTTTAAACCAGATACCTCCGACTGCCGCCAGCATTAACCCACAAGACGCTAACGTCATATAAACAAGACGCTTTAACTCAGACATTTCCTGAATTAGTTGCGCATTGGCAACAACTACTTTCTCTTTTTTGGCAGGCTCTGAGTAAGATCGCAAAACTTTAACATCATTTTTTAAATCCTCAATCGTCCCTAATGCGTTAGAAACCGTACCCATACGAACACTGTCTTCCAATGCCCTTAATTTACTCTCAATTGATCCACTGACCAACCCGACAAACTGTCCTTTCAACGTATTGACTTCAGCAGACAACACAGGATTTATTTCGGTTATATTGACTTCAGGCTTTTTAAATCGGGTAACGTCATTAGCAGGCAACAAGAAAAATCCGGCAACAAGAATGACGGTCATCAAGAAAAAAACCATAGCCATTAGCCATCGATTAACTTTAATCAAGCCTTGATCCGACGCTATTCTTTGCAGAACCACAAGCTCTGATTTTATCTCGTGCAATTCACTCATTATTGACTTCCTCTCAAACCAGGCACCCAAAAACACCCAACTCGAACATAGTTATTATTATAGGAACTTTCTGGCGGCTAATTATACAAGTTAAATAACATTTGTCCTGTTTTTATTAACCCGCTTAGCGCAAGCGTTTAGCAGCGGCTATACGCATTCTCAACGCATTTAATTTAATAAAACCCTCGGCATCTTTTTGATTATATGCACCGCCATCATCTTCAAACGTGGCAATACTTTCATCAAACAGACTATCGGTTTCAGAGGCTCTGCCCACAACAATCACATTGCCTTTATACAACTTAAGCCTGACTTTACCGTTCACGGACACTTGTGAAGAATCAATCATGGTTTGTAACATTTCGCGCTCAGGACTCCACCAATAACCGTTATAAATCAACGAGGCGTAACGTGGCATTAATTCATCCTTTAAATGCGCTACTTCCCTGTCCAAGGTTAATGACTCAATTGCACGATGGCCTTTTAGCATAACCGTACCGGCGGGCGTCTCGTAACAGCCGCGTGATTTCATGCCAACATAGCGATTTTCAACAATATCCAAACGACCGATACCATTATCACCGGCAATCTTGTTTAATTTTTCCAGAACCGTCGCTGGCGAACAAGGCACGTCATCAATCGCAACAATATCGCCTTGTTGATAGGTTAATTCTATATAAGTCGCTTTATCGGGTGCCGCTTCAGGTGAAACTGTCCAGCGCCACATGTCTTCTTCAGGCTCCGCCCACGGATCTTCCAGAATACGACCTTCATATGAGATATGCAGTAAATTGGCATCCATTGAATAAGGCGAGGTTTTGCCTTTTTTCTGCTCTACAGCAATACCATGCTTTTCAGCATAAGCCAGCAGACTTTGCCTGGAGTTTAAATCCCATTCACGCCACGGCGCAATAACCTGTATATCAGGACGTAAAGCGTAAGCGCCCAACTCAAAACGCACCTGATCATTACCTTTGCCGGTCGCACCATGAGAAATGGCCGTAGCGCCCGTTTCGTTGGCTATTTCAATCAGGCGTTTGGCAATTAAAGGACGGGCAATTGAAGTACCCAGTAAATATTCACCTTCATAGACGGTGTTGGCGCGAAACATTGGAAAAACATAATCACGCGCAAACTCTTCGCGTAAATCTTCAATAAAAATATCTTTAATGCCAGCGGCCTTGGCTTTTGCACGCGCCGGTTCAACTTCTTCGCCCTGCCCTAAATCCGCAGTAAAAGTAACCACTTCACACGCATAAACATCCTGTAACCATTTAAGAATAACGGAAGTATCCAAACCTCCCGAATAAGCCAATACAACTTTATTGATTTTTGACATAACGCCTTAGTGCCCTGAGTTAAAAATGTTGTAAATTATACCCGAAAACAGCCTGTCGACAGTAGCGATGGATAACTCTTTTCCAATCCTTGACACTGCGCAGGCACCAGCGCGACACTTTTAGATTACATTTCACGAAAAATCAGAAGGTCATATTGAGCTTGCTACCAGGTTCTAAAATTGCCGGTATCCAAATGGACAAAATTATTCCGGGGATAATAACCCACGCCACCTTGCGCCATAGACAGCGCAACATTTCTGATCATTCTGGAGGATACGCCTTCAAGCCTTATGTCAATAGCCCTGCCCTGCGTATGAAAACTATGTTCGGCAACTCCATGACTATGTTTGCGTAACAAAGCATTGGTAAAAGGAGAGCGATAACCGGAGATAATATGAAAAGGTTTATTAACACCCAGCGTTTGCTTCAGATCAAACAACTGATCCAATAAGGCCGTATCGATGGGGTAAATATCATCGGTACGGAAGTCGCGAAGCAGATAATTGATTTCTTGCAGCGCATCTTTAATATAATTACCGCGTTCAAAATAGGTTAATTTTAATTTATCGCCGGTATGCGTATGCTCGAAGGCAAGCGTTTTATATCCGGGACTCGGGAGATAAGGTTCAGGCGCCGCAATTTGCGGGGTAAAAAAGCTTGAGTAAGCTTGTCGCGCCACCGTGTGAATAGGTTTTGCATGTCCAGGGTGATGTCCGTGCCGACCTACCTGCTTAATAGTAGCTATTGCAACCTCCGATCCGCTCAAGGTTAGCAAAGATCCACAAGCCAGCTTCTTCAGAAACTTGCGTCTTGATTCGATAGCAATATCTTCGTCAATCTTCGTATTTTTAAATGGTTGCTTATTCACGGTCTTAACTCATAAAAGATTTTAGGAAATATAAAATCGGGTAAGACATATCAGTTATTGTATAAGTTCAAATCTGATCTGACATTGACTGTTTTTTTTAGCAGTACGCCCCACAGAAAATAATGTCGCTTAATCAACGAAGGTCTCTATATCTGTCCGGAACAGACTTTCATTAATCAGTCGAACACGATGACTGGCGTGCCGTTTTTGACGGCATCGTAAAACCAGAGTGACGTTGCTAACGATATGCGGACACAACCGTGGGACACGTTGTCAGCAGGCACCAACGGCGAACCATGAATTGCAAATCCACGATTAAAATACAAAGGGTTATAAAGCTTTCCGAGATCACTTTCACGCCAACCGGGAATTCTCCATTGAACGCTAAACTTGCCACGCGGCGTGTGTGCCACACCGCAAATCCGTTCTCCCGATTTTTTCGACGTTTCGCAATAATTGCGATTGGAACCCGTTGACACCGCGATAACACGATTGAGTCCTTGTTCATCGAAAAACAATAACACCTGACGCGTAAGATTTATCTCGACGCGCGGCAAACCCGCTTCAGGATGAATGCCTTCAGGGTGTATTGCCTCATGCAATGCTTTTTGTGTTTCCAACGTATAAGTGCCGGTTCGCTTCAAGCGTGTGTACTTTTGAAACGCCATGACACCCTGCCAAGTCTGTTGGTCGTAAAAACCATCGACGTCACCCACGTCGTAACGAAGCTCTGTCAGCCGTTTCTCTAGCGCCAATACCGCCTCACCTTGCGAGCCAACTTTAAGAACCTTGGAAGGGGAAAACTGCTTTGAATCAAGTGACGTCATCGAAACGACTGTTATTGGAGTTGTCGAAGAAATGCTTGTGCTCTGGGTGAAAACTGGAGTTGACGGTGGAGACGGCGTAGCGATAGGTGCCAATGCTTTTAGCTTAGATAAATGAGAGCTATCAACGGGGATCGTATTAACGACTTTTAATGTTGGCAAATCAGAATAGAATCGTTGTGCAGACTTTAGCGCAAGTGTGAGGCTATCACACCCGGATAGCAAAGCGAGGACTATCAATATGAATAATGCTTTCATGGCGGTTTGTCTGTGGTGATCTATAGCAGTGTAATGGAACAGAAAAGGCACTATCGCTTCGAATATTACTGCAAAAAACCGCTATGAAGGGGTAATAAATTAGCCTGGTTTCTGATCGCCGAACGCAAGATTAGCAAAGAGACTCAGAATTATGGCGTTTTCGAGACTCGTCAGGCTATGCCCAGAGAGAAGAAAAAAACAAAAGCCACCAAGTTACTTTATGTTATGCCTATACGTTTTAATAAATTATACAGCCATAATCTGAAGGCCGCCTAACGCAATAATCAACCGGAACGTAACGATCTGGGCATCAGTTATCGTTCTTGTGAAATGAACCCGTTACACGGTGTGTAGAACCGATTCGGGCAGAATAATTGACGCGCGGTTTGTGCTGTCCCTATTTTTTTTCAGGTGGCAAAACTCCAGCTTCGCAAAACAGGAAGCTAAAGCTTCCAGGACTGAATTCCCAAGCTGGAGCGTTATTTGTTTGCCGATTCTTTTATAAAAATTATTGTTATTTCAAACGCATAAGATGGCATCCATAGGGCACAATAGTCGATAGTGGTATTGCACCGACTGATGAATCCAATGTTGAAGCAATACGGTATCGCGTCCTACGCCTGAATCTTCCCAACCAAAACCTTCATAGCCGCCGTTGCCACCTCCAAATCCCCCAGTAAAACTCCTATTAACTCATCATCTTCCTGCGCCAGCAATTCAATAAACAACGCTTTTTCTTTAGCATCAGCCTGCGCATACACCGAGTCGACATAGCGCAGCAACAGATAATCCAGTTCTTTGGTGCCGCGTCGGCATTGCCAACGCAGCTTGGCAAGTGGAATCATTAACCCAGTTTTCGTTGGACTAACAATTTTTTGGTTTCAGCGATGGCTTTGGCGGGATTTAAACCTTTTGGACAGGTATCGGTGCAGTTCATAATGGTGTGGCAGCGGTACAATTTAAACGGGTCTTCCAGTTCATCCAGACGTGCTCCGGTGGTTTCGTCACGGCTATCCACCAGCCAGCGATAAGCTTGCAACAAGACGGCAGGGCCTAAATAACGTTCGCTGTTCCACCAGTAACTGGGGCAACTGGTTGAGCAACAGGCGCACATCACACATTCATATAAGCCGTCCAGTTTTTCGCGGTCTTCTTTGCTTTGGAGGCGTTCAGAATCGGCGGGAGCTGGGGTTTGTGTTTCTATCCACGGCTTAATGGACGCATATTGTGCATAAAAATGGGTCATATCCGCCACCAAGTCTTTAACAACGGACATATGCGGCAGTGGAAATATTTTAATAGTGTCCGGATAAGAATCGATGGCTTTAGTACACGCCAGGGTATTTTTGCCATTGACCGTCATTGAACAAGAGCCACAGACGCCTTCACGGCACGAACGCCTAAACGTTAAGGTGCTGTCGATTTCATTTTTAATTTTTAAAATCGCGTCCAGTACCATAGGGCCGCAGTTGTCCATATCCAGCTCATAATTGTCTATGCGCGGATTTTCGCCGGAATCGGGATCCCAACGGTAGACTTCAAAACGGCGGATATTGGTAGTACCGGCAGCTGCTTTAAAGGTTCTGCCTTCGGTTATCACCGAATTTTTTGGCAAGGTAAACTCGGCCATTAGTAAACCCTCTCTTTGGGTGGAATAACGTCAACGTCGTCGGTTAAGGTATATAAATGCACGGGGCGATAATCGATTTTTATAGTGTCGTCAATCAACCAGGTTAGCGTATGTTTCATCCAGTTGGCATCATCACGGTTAGGATAATCTTCTCGCGCATGGCCGCCACGGCTTTCGTGTCGATTACCGGCGGCATTAATGGTGACACTGGCTTGACCGAGCAGGTTATCCAGCTCCAGGGTTTCAACCAGTTCGGTATTCCAAATCAGGGACTTATCTTTAACCCCCACGTCGGCAAACGCTTGCGTGATGTCTGCCATGGCGGCAATCCCTTCATCCAGGGTTGCTTGCGTTCTGAATACTGCCGCTTTGGTTTGCATGATTTTTTGCATGGCCAAACGAATATCCGAGGTGGTGCCGCTGCCGTTGGCATTGCGAATTTTATCAAAGCGGGCCAGCGCTTTATCGCAGGCAGTCTTGGCCAGTGGTTTTTGTGCTGTGCCTGGTTTGATCAGTTCGGCGCAACGAATGGCGGCTGAGCGCCCAAAGACAACTAAATCCAGTAAGGAGTTCGAGCCCAATCGATTAGCGCCGTGAACGGACACACACGCCGCTTCGCCGATAGCCATCAAACCGGTCACGACTTTATCGGGATTATCGCCGTCCAGCGTTACGACTTCCGCTTTATAATTGGTGGGAATGCCGCCCATGTTGTAATGCACGGTGGGTAAAACGGGAATCGGTTCTTTGGTGACATCGACACCGGCAAAAATTTTCGAGGTTTCAGAAATACCGGGTAAGCGTTCGTTAATAATGGCAGGATCGAGATGTTCAATGTGCAAGTAAATATGATCTTTTAACGGGCCTACACCCCGCCCTTCCTGAATTTCAATGGTCATGGCGCGACTGACAACATCGCGTGAGGCCAAATCTTTAGCGTGTGGTGCATAGCGTTCCATGAAACGCTCACCTTCCGAATTGGTCAGATAACCGCCCTCGCCTCTTACGCCTTCGGTAATTAAACAGCCTGCACCGTAAATTCCGGTCGGATGAAACTGGACAAATTCCATATCCTGTAACGGTAAACCCGCCCGTAAAACCATCGCATTACCATCGCCTGTGACAGTATGTGCCGATGTACAAGAGAAATAACTGCGTCCATAACCGCCGGTTGCCAGAACAGTCACATGCGCTTTAAATAAATGCATCGAACCATCATCAAGGCACCAAGCCAGAACACCACGACATTCGTCATTCTCCATGATCAAATCAAGCACAATATATTCAACAAAAAACTCGGCATTATGCTTTAAGGCTTGTTGATACAAGGTATGCAATATCGCATGTCCGGTTTTATCAGCCGCCGCACAGGTGCGTTGTGCGGTGCCTTCGCCGTAATGCGTCGTCATGCCGCCAAAGGCACGTTGATAAATTTTGCCTTCGGGCGTTCTTGAAAAAGGGACACCGTAATGTTCCAGTTCGATAACCGCGTTCATGGCTTCACGGCACATGTATTCAATGGCATCCTGATCACCCAACCAGTCAGAGCCTTTAACGGTATCGTACATATGAAAACGCCAGTCATCTTCGCCCATATTACCCAACGCCGCACTGATGCCTCCTTGCGCGGCAACGGTATGACTGCGGGTAGGAAATACTTTAGTCAGACACGCTGTTTTTAAACCTTTTTCAGCCATGCCAAAAGTGGCTCGAAGACCTGCACCACCCGCACCGACGACAACTACGTCATAAGCATGCTCAATAATTTTATAATTTGCCGACATAAGTTACCCTATCAATAGTGTACGAAACACCGCAATCAACGCTGCCAGCACCAACAACAGAAAACCGAGGTTTACCGTCCAAACTGCAACAATTTTGACACCTTCAGCGGCAATATAATCTTCAATAACCACCTGCAAACCCAAGGCAGCGTGATAAAAAACCGCAAGCAACCAAGCGACCATACCCAAAGTATTTAATGGTGAGGATAACCAGGCGACCGTTTCTTGATAAGGAGCGTTTAAGCTTAAATCGAGGAAAATAATTAACCAAAAAGATAAGGGAACCAGTGCCACTGCAGTGACACGCTGCATCCACCAATGCGAAGTTCCTGTTTTTGCGGAACCCAATCCAACAGCCTTGGCTAAAGGCGATCTATATTTCATAAATAATCCTTAACTTAGACAAACAGGAAGGTAATGACGGTAAGCACGAATGAACTACCCAGTTCAATCATTGCGTAGCGATTCAGTGTATCACGCTCAAAACTTTTACCGGCATCCCATATTATATGACGCACACCGTGACATAAATGGAAAAAAAGTGCATAGATAAACCCCCAATAAATCACTTGCATTAATATTGGACGCATAAAATCCTGCATTGCAGTGTAGGTGTTGGAACCGCCTGCAACTGCGTAGAGAACATAAACAATCAAGATTAATCCGACCGACAATAGTACGCCAGTCATGCGGTGCAAAATTGAGATAACACCGGTTAAAGGAAGCTTGTAGACTTGAAGATGTGGTGAAACAGGTCTGTTACTATTTATTGCCATCGTGTTATCCAGTGGTTGTTTTAATCAAAAATCAACGCAACGACCCTTTTTCCCAATCGCCATGGCGAGTATGGATAAATTTTTTTACTCCCCTATTTCTTCAATAAACGCTTGGGTAGAAGTATTATCGGGCATTGGTTGATCCGCTTGTACCGTACTCGTGTTAACAGTATCTTCTATCATGTCTTTTGAAAAAAACCATTTTACAATAATAACCTTTTAAAGTTTCAGGTTTTATCGCTTGGATATTATTCGCGATCACTTTTCTCTCTGTGGAATCAGCGAAGGCACAAGCATCCTAAGAAGTGCTTATGAAATAACTTAGGCATCTTACTCCCTCTCCCACATGGAGAGGGTTGGGGTGAGGGGATAAATAGAGTCAAGTTATTTCCTGCAAGCTCCTAACCTTGTGCCGTTGATTTCCTCAACCTTTAATCACGCTCTTTTTGGCTTATATTGCCGTTACGATCAATGATAACACTCCAATTATTGCCTGCTGCATTAACGGTCAAATCATATTCCTCACCAACACCATTAGGATTTACCACTAATATCGCCTCTTTAATACTGTAGGTATCGAAAGCAGCCTTTAAATTATCATGGGCAATAGTGGGCATCATATTAGAGGTGGTTACATCATCACCGCTAACAAAAAAATGACCATTACCTCTATACAGCTCAATTATAGCCGCTTTATCTTTCTCTTCTTTAAAAGTGATTTCATATAAAGCTTGCTTGAAGTGGATTTTCTTTTCCGCAGAAATATCGATAGCGTTTGGATGTCTTTTGTAAAATTGATCCAATATCGGCGAGGGTATTGCATCTTTACTCAAAATTTCAGCGTTAACCGAAACTGATGACAATGCCAAAACTAAAAAACCCAGATTTAAAAAATTGTTACGCATTACTGTCGTTACCTGTAAATGATTGTTATAAAAGTTAATTGTTATTCTTAAAGGGTATCAATTTTGGAGTGCTTTGCTTCACCATTGATCTTACCCCTTTTTTAATTTGCTGCCATTACCATAAATGACCGCCGGCATTTTAAAACCGGATGCCATTAAACCAAATATTGAAATAAACCAGACGCTTCCAATATAACTTACAAATGCAAAACACCAAAAGATAAATACATAATGCGGTTTTTTTATGCCACTATTTATGGTGTTGGTATAAAAATAATCCCGCTATCTTTGCAATTCATACTCGGTATGAATTGCTTTTTTAGACTGGTATCGCCCGATTTTCCTCACAACAACTAGATGTAAAATGCACTTATCATCATTTATCTCAAGACTGATTGCCAAGACTTGATTAAAAAATTTCTTTATCTTACTCGTCCAAGGCTTACTTTCCAACATACTGAATTATGACTTTGATGAATTGATGTTATTCTATTATTTTAACGACCCTGTTTTTAAAAAATGGACATCAAGCAAATCAATAGTATGGCGCAAGTTGATTGTGCAGACTGGAACGGCCTTGCCGGTGACGCCTACCCTTTTATGCGCCATGAATTTTTATTAGCGCTGGAGCAAAGCGGCTCTATCGCTGTGCAAACGGGTTGGAGGCCGGCACATTTACTGGTGTTGGATAAACAAGAACTGGTTGCTTTTATGCCGCTGTATCTTAAACAGCATTCTCGGGGCGAATATGTGTTTGATCATCAGTGGGCTCAGGTGTATCAGCAACATGGACTTGACTATTATCCAAAGTGGCTGACCTCCATCCCGCTGACACCATGCCAGGGTTCACGCATTGTTGTTAAAGCCGCCATTGATCCGTTTGAGATCACGCAACTCTTGTTGACGTTTATAAAACAGCTTTCAGAACAGCGGGGCATTTCTTCATGGCATTGTCTGTTCCCTGTCCTTCATCAAGTTGAGTTATTTCGGTCATTAAATTTAAGTATTCGTGAGGGTGTGCAGTTTCAGTGGTTTAATCAGGGCTACCGGGATTTTAATGATTTTTTGCAAACCTTAAGTGCCAGTAAACGCAAAATGCTGAAACGTGAACGCCGCCGGGTCAGTGAGCAAGGGGTTGGTTTATTGCGTATAGCAGGGCCGGATGTCAGTGATGGGCAATGGCAAGCATTTTTTGAATTTTATGCGATGACCTATTTAAAAAAAGGCTCGCAGCCGTATTTGAATCTGGCATTTTTTAAACAAATAGCAGCGACCATGGGTGAGCAATTATTGCTGGTTCTGGCGGTTAAAGATGACAAACCGATTGCGGCAGCATTGAGTTTTATCGGTGCAGATACTTTATATGGCCGCTATTGGGGCTGTTATGAAGAGTATAATGGTCTACATTTTGAAGCCTGTTATTACCAAGGTATGGACTATTGCATTGAACAGGGCTTAAAGCAGTTTGATTCAGGCGCTCAAGGAGAACATAAAATCTCGCGTGGCTTTGAGCCTGTCACTACGTATTCTGCACATTGGCTCAAAGATGTTCGGTTTGCAAAAGCAATTGATCAGTTTCTAACCGAAGAGCAAAAAGCGGTGCAACGTTATAAAAAAGATGCCGCCTCTTATTTGCCCTTTAAACAGGAAACATAACACGCATTGAAATTTAACCTGAAACTGTTATAGTCCGGTTTGCTTTACGAAATGTAAAATTGATTTTTAATTATTAGCTGATGGAAAATAAAGATGTCTGACTATAAAAAATACGTGTGCGATGTTTGCGGTCATATCTATGATGAAGAAGACGGTGATCCGGAATCAGGCATTGAACCTGGTACACGCTGGGAAGATGTGCCAGAAGACTGGCGTTGCCCTGAATGTGGGGTAGGTAAAAGTGATTACGTATTCTTGGATTAAGGCGGTTTTCTGGAAAAATCATTTTGTCCACGAAAAACACGAAACCTGTCCTGAGCGTAGCCGAAGAGAGCACGAAAAATTTCAAAGAGATACCAAGCTATAAGCCGTCATCCAAAGGACATAGGTATCTACACAAGTACAGCTCCTGAACCCTCGCTATGCTCTCCCTTGAGGGAGAAGGTTGGGATGAGGGGGAATATAACTGCTTGATTTTATTCTCCTCACCCCAACCCTCTCCAGCAGGAGAGGGAGCTTGATGGTTTTCAACTCATTGTTTTTATTATGCGAAAAAGTTGTGTAGATAACTATGCCCAAAGGGTGACCAGTCAAATTAATATAACTTGCTAATTTATTTCGTGTCTTTCGTGGACAAAATGGTCTGCATTCTACCCGTCCTTTATTTTAAACAATTCTAAAACATGACCCAAAACCGTTTCTCTGATGCAGAGTGTGCCGCAGTCTACCGCGCTATTTATGAGCGCCGTGATATGCGCCATTTTTTATCCGACCCCATCGCTCCCGAAATTTTAACCCGCTTGCTGGATGCCGCCCATCATGCGCCCAGTGTCGGTTTTATGCAGCCGTGGCGGTTTATTCGTATCAGTTGCCCGGACTTGCGCCAGTCTATTCATGGTTTGGTTGAGCAAGAACGCCTACTCACCGCTCAGGCTTTAAATGAGCGTGAAGACGAATTTATGAAGCTAAAAGTGGAAGGCATCATGGAGTGCCCTGTGGTGTTGGTTGCCGCCCTGTGTGGGCAACGTGACCACTACATTTTTGGTCGTCGCACCCTGCCGGAAATGGATTTGGCATCGCTGTCCTGCGCCATACAAAATATGTGGCTGGCAGCACGCACAGAAGGTTTGGGTTTAGGCTGGGTATCCATGTTTGAGCCGGAAGCCTTAAAAAACTTATTGAACATGCCTGAAGACAGTCGACCCATCGCCATTTTATGCTTGGGTCACGTCGAACAATTTTATGACAAACCGATGCTGGAACAGCAACACTGGGAAGATCGTAAGAACCTTAATACCTTGTTATTTGAAAACACCTGGAATACGCCGTGCCCCTAGATTTTGTTATTGCCCCCCGCTCTGAAACCCTTAGCTTATTGTTACAAACTAAAATAGACCAAAAAACCAAGCCATTGGGCGCATTAGGTCAACTGGAAGCATTAGCCTTACAAATCGGGTTATGCCAAAACACCCTGACACCCAGCCTGAACAAGCCCTGTATCATGATTTTTGCAGGCGACCATGGCATTGTTGAGTCTGGAGTAAGCGCCTATCCGCAAACCGTTACCGCGCAAATGGTCGCCAACTTTTTATCTGGAGGGGCGGCTATCAGTGTTCTTGCCAGGCAACACCAACTGGAATTACTGATTGTTGATGCCGGAGTCAATGCTGATTTAGAGAAACATCCCAAGCTGATTGATGCAAAAATGGCTAAGGGGACGCTTAACTTTTCAACCGATCCTGCAATGAGCCCCGAGGTTTGTACGCAAGCCATACACGCTGGAGCACAACAGGTCTTACAACAAGTTAATGACGGCTGTAATTGCATCGGCTTTGGTGAAATGGGGATCGGTAATACCTCGTCCGCCGCTTTACTGATGCACTGCTTAACCACTATTCCGTTGGCACAATGCGTTGGCCGTGGCACCGGTTTAAATGATGAGCAATTACAAAATAAACTAGCCGTTTTGCAGCAAGCACTCAATCAGCATAAAGAAATAAAACAACCTTTAGACGTGTTAGCCACTTTTGGCGGGTTTGAAATCGCCATGATGGTCGGTGCGTATCTTAAAGCGGCCGAGTCCGGCATGTTAATTATGGTGGATGGTTTTATAGCCAGTACAGCGCTTTTGGTCGCCTATAAACTGCATCCTCAAGTGCTCGATTATTGTGTATTTTGCCATGTTTCCAACGAACAGGGGCATCAAGCTTTGTTGGATCAGTTTAACGCCAAGCCCTTGTTGAATCTTGACTTACGCTTAGGTGAAGGGTCCGGCATTGCATTGGCCTATCCATTACTGCAATCAGCGGTCATATTTTTGAATCAAATGTCCACGTTTGCTGAAGCAGGGGTTGATCATTAAATTGCACTTTGAGTAACCGTTAAAAAATAGAACACAGATAACAGGGATTTCAGCGATAACAAGCAATAGGCGCAGGTTGGAAAAAACCATCCCATAGACATCAAGTTAAGACATTTCACCATGAAGACACGAAAAACACGAAAAACACGAAGATTTTGCTTTGGTTTTTCTTCGTGAACTTCGTGTCTTCGTGTCTTCGTGGTTAATATCTATGATAAAAACCAACGGCTAAAGAGCAGTTGATTCGGCTTTCTGCTCACGCGCCAATAGATTTTGAACCGCTGTTCTTGGTGCTAAACCTTCGTACAGCACTTTATAGGTTTGTTCGGTAATGGGCATGTCTATGGCAAGTTTCATTGCCAGTAAAAAGGTTTCCTTGGCAGCGGATATACCTTCAATTTCTTGACCAATTTCCTGCATGGCAGTTGCTATATCTTTACCTTGCCCCAACGCCAAACCAAAGCGCCGGTTTCTGGATTGATTATCAGTACAGGTTAAAATAAGATCACCCAATCCCGCCAACCCCATAAAGGTTTCCTGTTTACCACCCAATGCAACACCCAACCGAATGATTTCGTTAAGACCCCGCGTTATTAATGCAGCCCGGGTATTGGCACCATAACCCAGACCGTCGGCAATACCTGCAGCAATAGCCAGAACATTTTTTACTGCACCACCCACTTCCACGCCCACCACATCGAAACTTGTATAAATTCTAAAATGACCGCTATGAAAAATACTACTCAGTTGGTTGGCAAAACTTGGCTGAACCGAGGCTATGGTAATGGCCGTTGGCAAATTGGCAGCCACTTCATGAGCAAACGTCGGACCTGAAAGAATGGCAGACGGGGTTTGTGTGGTAAAAATTTCGGCAACTATTTCATGCAATAAAGAGCCGTCATCGGGATTAAAACCTTTACTTGCCCACGCGATTTTAATTTCACTGGATAAATACGGTTTAAGCTCAATCAAGGTTTTTTTAAACGCATGACTGGGTACGCAAACCAGTATCACATTGCAAAATGTGGCTACATCAGCCAAATCGTGGGTAATAGTTAGATTTTCAGGAAAAAGATGACCAGGTAAATAGTGTTTGTTTTGACGGTCTTGGATAAGAGCCGCAATGTGATCAGGGTTATGTCCCCATAATAAAGTCTGGCAACCATTTCTGGCTGCGAGAAGTGCTAGCGCCGTTCCCCATGAACCGGCGCCAAGTATGGTTATTTTTTTGTTAATCACACCAATTAATTGATGGTTTCAGAACCGGGAACTTGTTGTTGCGTTTGTTGTAAATGCTGTGAATACAAGGCATCAAAGTTTACCGGAGCTAAAAGTAGCTGCGGAAAACCGCCTTTTGCAACAAGATCAGATACCGCTTCGCGTGCGTAAGGAAATAGAATGTTTGGGCAGAAACTGCCTACCATAGGTCCCATTTCTTGATCCGTAAAACCACTTAAAGCAAAAATTCCAGCTTGGTTGACTTCAACCAGATAAGCGATTTTATCGTTGCATTTAACGGTAATAGTGACAGTAAGCGCTACTTCGTATAATGAATTCTCTAAAGGCTCAACGTGAGATCCAAGATTAAACTCAACAGTCGGCTCCCATTTTTCTGTGAAGATGGAGGGTGAATTGGGTGTTTCAAAAGACATGTCTTTTGTATAAATTTTTTGGATAGAGAATTGTTTGTCTACTGCTGTTTGTTCTTCGGCCATGATAAATGTGTAGGTTAAAGGTTAGTGAAATATTTTAGTATACATCCGCTCTATGAAAGCGTTAGTTGCTTAAAATTCAGGCAGCAGGTTTAGCTTTGTTTTTTTGTTTACTGGTTATTTTTACCGGTAATTTATAATCGTTTTCCCAGGCTTGCATGCCACCGGTAATAACGAAGACTTGTTCAAACCCTGCTTTTGTCAGTATCTTGCCAGCAGAAGCTGAGCGTGTACCGGTTTGACAGGAGATAAGAACAGGTTTGGTTTTATGGTCTGCTATTTTTGAAATATCTTCCGATAATTTACCTAAAGGCATATTGATGGATTGCTCAATATGACTGTGAATAAATTCATGCGGCTCTCTGACATCAATGATCAACGTGTCGCTATCGTTCATTTTGGCAACGGCGAGTAGCGGTGAAACAGAACCAAATTTTTTAAAGGCGGTGTCAACCAATTCCTGAATTAACAGATAAGTAACAACGGCCAGTGCAAGCGATAATATATAGTGATTTAAAATAAATTCTAGGTAACGGTCCATGGAGTCTGCTTTAGGTTAAGTGAATGTCGAAAAAAGGATTAGTGGGTGGAACAAAAAACGTCCCGCATCATTTTAATAAGTTGTAGCATGCGCTCATCATCAATAAAGTAATAAACGCGATTGGCTTCTTTTTTTGAGCTAAGAATATTTTTTTCTCTAAGTATAGCCAAGTGCTGGGAAACATTGCTTTGACTGGTACCTACCTGCTCGACAATATCTTGTACGCTGATAGACTGAGTGCCAAGAACGCACAATATTTTTAATCGCAAGGGATGCGACATAGCTTTTAGAGAGCGAGCCGCCCTGACTATATCGGTATCATCGTATAAAATGTGTGAGTCTTTATTTTCCATGAAAGTACTTAATGCAACTGGTTTACGGCGTCTTAATTATAAATTAAAGAACCTCCGAAGAATTATTTATACACAACTGCTACCAACGTGTATTAATATAACGGTTACTTTGCCTGTTTGCAAAACGACAAATCTGACAAAATGATACCTTATTTTCAATCATTTTGGGTAATGGATAATATAACAGTAATGCTGATTTAGTTTAAATCCGTCGGGCAACCCCAATTTTGTTTTTAATGTGCGGAGATAAATATAAGATGTTGAATAGACCTAAGCCCTTGGTTTTACTGATTATTGATGGGTTTGGTTACTCATTGGAACAAGAAAATAATGCCATTGCGATGGCTAATACCCCTTGTTGGGATCAGTTGCAAAAAGATTACCCGATGACCTTATTGGATTGTTCCGGACACTCGGTTGGGTTGCCTGATGAGCAAATGGGTAATTCTGAAGTGGGGCATATTCATATAGGCACGGGGCGTTATATTCCTCAAGACTTCACCAAGGTAAATGATGCGATAAAAGATGGCAGTTTTTTTAGCAATCCTGTTCTTTGTCGCGCGGTCGATCTTGCCAAAGAAAAAGGAAAAGCTTTGCATATTATGGGTTTGTTGTCACCCGGTGGCGTTCATAGCCATGAAGAACAAATTTCGGCGATGGTCGAACTAGCCGCCAGTCGGGGCTTAAGTAAAATTTATCTGCATGCGTTTTTGGATGGTCGGGATGTTCCACCAAAAAGTGCCGCCGCTTCCATTAACTTGATGGACGCCAAATTTACGGCACTGGGTGCCGGTCGTATTGCCTCAATAACGGGTCGTTTTTATGCGATGGATAGAGACAATCGTTGGGATCGTGTAAAATCTGCTTACGACCTGATTGTTAAAGGCGAAGCCGATGTTCACGTTGATTCTGCACGACAGGGGTTGGAAGCGGCTTACGACCGGGGCGAGACAGATGAATTTGTGTTGCCAACCGCTATTGTAGGCCGAGACGGTCAGGCTGTGATTCTTGATCCCGAAGACTCTGTTGTGTTTATGAATTTTCGGGCTGATCGTGCCCGCGAAATTTCTCAGGCAATAACGTTACCGACCTTTGTGTCTTTCGATAGAAACCATGCGCCGCATCCCGGTTATTTTTGTACCTTAACGGAATATCATCAAGATTTTGGTTACGATATCGCATTCCCCTCTGTTGACATTAAAAATGGTCTCGGCGAATACTTGTCCACTATCGGCATGAAGCAACTAAGACTGGCTGAAACTGAAAAATATGCGCATGTTACTTTTTTCCTTAATGGTGGCATAGATACCCCGTTTCCAGGAGAAGACCGGATTTTGGTACCCTCGCCACAAGTCAGAACCTACGATTTACAGCCGGAAATGAATGCAGCAGAAGTTACCGATCATTTGGTTGAGGCGATTACCGGCGGCCAATACGACGTTATTATTTGCAATTATGCGAATTGCGATATGGTGGGACATACCGGGATCATTCCTGCGGCGATACTGGCTGTGGAAGCCATCGATAAATCCTTGCAACGCATCATTGAGGCATTAAAATCTGTAGGCGGTCAGCTTTTGTTAACCGCTGATCACGGCAATATCGAGCAAATGGTTGATAAAGTAACAGGAGAACCACATACTGCGCATACGACAAACCAGGTGCCTTTGGTTTATGTCTGTGGGGATAAGCCGTTAGCCTCGGGTGGTGGTTTGTCTGATTTAGCGCCGACTATGTTGGCTATTTTAGGTGTCGCTCAGCCCGCTGAAATGACGGGTAGATCACTTATTAATGCGGTTTGATGGGTGAATGAGAAAAAAGCTGGTTTTTGTTTTTTTGCTGGGTACTTGCGTAAGTCAGGGTTATGCGGAGGATTTGCAAACCAATACTGAACTTAATAAAGTCGAATCAGATATTAATAATGTCACGCAGACCCTGCAGCGACTTTCAGAACAGAAAGATACCTTGCAAAGTCTGTTGGCCGACAATGAAAAACACTATGGTGAAACAGCTGCTTTATTAAAAATATTGCAGGCTCAAATTGATAGAAAGCGCCAAAGCCTGGACAAGATTCGTGAGAATATTGATATTTATCAGACTGAAATTGATAAATTAAGCAAGGAGTTGGCCGATCAAATAAGAGTGGCTTATGCAATCGGGCAAAAAGAAAAGTTAAAGTTGCTTCTTAACCAGCAAGACCCCGTCGTATCCAGTCGGGTGATGGTTTATTTTAACTATTTCAATAAAGAGCGCTTAAAAAAAATAACGGATATAGAAGCGGCTGTTAAGCGTTTGGATCAGTTGAATGAGCAAAAACAAACTGAAACCAAGCTGCTAGAGCAAGATCTGGAACAAAAGCAATCCGAGCAGATTGTTCTTGACGAGGCCAGAAAGCAAAGAAACGAATTGCTGGTACAAATTGGCAATGAATTTTCTTCCAGTGAACAACAGTTAAGTCAGTTACAGGAAAGCGAAAACAGACTAAAAAGTGTGATGGAGTCATTGCCTGTTACCGAAGAAGAGCTTGCTGTTGATGCAGAACCAACGACAGAATTATCTTCAGTAATGGAGAATCCTTCTGAATTCAAGACTGATTTTTCTGCGCTTAAAGGTCAACTGCCTTGGCCGGTCAAGGGTAAATTGGCACACAAGTTTGGGAGCCCCCGAACCGAGGGTACGTGGGACGGTGTGTTGATTGATGCCAGTGAAGGGATGGAAATAAAAGCAGTGACTGCGGGCAAAGTCGTTTTTGCCGAGTGGTTGCGTAGTTATGGCTTGTTGATTATTATTGATCATGGTCATGGGTATATGACACTGTATGCCTTTAACCAGAGTCTTTATAAAAAAACCGGCGATTCGGTAGCTGCTGGAGACGTTATTGCTTCTGTTGGACAAAGTGGTGGACGTAGCCAAGCCGGGTTGTATTTTGGAATACGCAATAAAGGTGTGCCGATTGATCCGCTTGAATGGTGCCGAAATTAAATCGGCTTCAAGCGAGTCAGTCGTTAGATGATAATATATGTAGAAAATCTAGGATTTGGAGTTTTAACGCACATGCTAAAAAAGAAAGCTGTTTTTATTTTATCCTTAGGGATTATGTTGGGTGCTTTTATGGGTACCTGCGTCAGTGTCTTTGCCGAGAAAAGCAATGGCGATGTCGCAACCGATAACGAGGCACTGCCCTACGAAGATTTACGGACATTTACAGAAATTTTCGGTCGGATTAAAAGGGATTATGTTGAGCCCGTTTCCGATAAAAAATTATTGGAAGATGCTATTCGTGGCATGTTGAGCGGTCTTGATCCTCATTCTGCGTATTTGGTTGCCGAAGAGTATCAGGAGTTAAAGGAAGGTACGACCGGACAATTTGGCGGTTTAGGCATAGAAGTCACCATGGAAAACGGCTTTATTAAAGTGGTTTCACCTATTGATGATACACCAGCCCAAAAAGCCGGTATCAAAGCCGGAGATCTTATTATCAAACTGGATGAAAAACCGGTAAAAGGCATGTCCTTAACCGATGCAGTCAAGATGATGCGTGGCGAACCCGGCAGTAAAATTGTCCTGACCATCGTTCGTGAAGGCGCAGAAGCCCCTTTAAAACTAACCTTGGCTCGTGACATTATAAAAGTTAAAAGTGTCAAAAGCAGGCTATTAGAAAAAGGCTATGGTTATGTGCGTATTAGCAGTTTTCAATCCGGCACAGGTGATTCACTTAAAGAAGCGCTGGCTGCACTGAAAAAAGAAAATGCAGGCAACTTAAAAGGCTTGGTACTGGATTTAAGAAATAATCCCGGTGGCGTTTTAAATGCAGCGGTTGAAGTGAGTGATGCCTTTATTAAAAGCGGACTTATTGTGTATACGGAAGGACGTATCGAAAATTCGGAAATGCGCTTTAATGCGGCACCTGATGATTTGATTGATGGCGCACCTATCGTGGTATTGATTAATGCCGGTTCTGCCTCGGCATCAGAGATTGTTGCCGGTGCGCTGCAGGATCAAAAACGTGCGGTGATTATGGGCGAAAAGTCCTTCGGTAAAGGTTCTGTACAAACGATATTGCCCACCAGTAATGGTGCCGCAGTAAAGCTGACAACAGCCCGTTACTATACGCCTTCCGGTCGTTCAATACAGGCTGAGGGCATTGAGCCTGATATCGCTCTGGCACGTGTTAAATTGGAAGCCTTGGACAAAGCCGATTTTATACCGGTTAAAGAGGCAGATTTATCAGGTCATTTACAGAAAGGCAAAGGTGCACCTGCAGATGATGTGAAGAAAGACGGACCTGATAAAGACAAAGATAATAAGCAGGATGCAGCGGATTACTCCTTACATGAAGCTCTCAATTTATTAAAAGGCATCAGTATTATCAAGAAATAATCGGTGAGTAAACTGTTGTAGTAAAAAAACCGGATTTCAGGCAACTGAAATCCGGTTTTTTTATGGAGGCTGTTTGGGTCATGAAATAACCTATTCACCACGAAGGCACTTCGATTTTCGTGGTGAAATCTCTTAACAATCTACAGCAACAACCTATCATCAATGGCTATAAAACGGTTGGCCGCATTGATTAAAGACGGTGCCGTCAGTGCGGGTACGCCATAGACTTCGGTGGTTACCGGAAAGGTGCTAGCCACTTTATTGAGTAGCAGATCAAAGTCGCCATCCCCGGATAACAAAATAACCACATCAGACTGGACTGCGTACTCGATCACATCCAGAGTAATACCGACATCCCAATCACCTTTCGCAGAACCGTCACTCCTTTGTATATAAGGCTTAAGCTTGACCTCAAAACCTATACTCCGAAGTATTTGCTGAAAGCCCAGTTGCTTGCTGTCACCTTTGTCGATGGCATAAGCAAACGCTGCGACAACGGTTCTATTGGCCGTTGCCTGAGTCCAGAATTCGCTGTAATTAAAATGCCGTTGATAGCTTTGCCTCGTGGTGTAATAAATGTTCTGCACATCGACAAAAATGGCGACTTTTTCCATACAGTTATTTAATAAATGAACAACAATAGTCGGTCGGTGTGTGTATTTTTACAGTGAAGGCTGCATTAGCCGGTACATAAAACGAATCACCACCAATAACTTTTTGCCATTCATCAGTTTCGGGCAATAAAACATCGAGGTCACCATCGATGATTTCCATTAATTCTTTATCAGCGGTGTTAAAAATGTATTCACCCGGCAACATAAAGCCCAGTGTTTTTAAAGAGCCATCGGCAAAACGGATAGTGCGACTGCTGACATTGCCACCGAAATAGACGTTGGCTTTTTTGACGATGGAGACGTTGGTAAATTCTGACATGAGTGTCCTTAATGGTTGCAGTTGAGTAAATTAGGGTCGGAATGATAGCAGATTGTTTTGTTGGCCGTTTATTTTAGTGCTTTTTTTAATCACAAAAAGCCTGGGGGCAGACGCTTTATTCTCTGAGCTGTAATTAATACGGCTTTTAAAGTGGTTATCATCCAGTTGTTCACACCAGTTTTTAACTTGAGCGGTTTCAAGATCACCGCCTGAATGTCCCGGATAAGCCATGATGGTGATAATACCCTGACTTGATAATAGCTGACTGGCACTCTGTAAAGCCGTTATGGTTGAATCGGTGCAAGTGATAATAGTTTTATCACCACCTGGTAGATAGCCAAGATTAAACATAATCACACTAATATTACCGTGATGATTGGCAGGAATCCTGTCAGCCATTTCGGCATGACTGGCATGAATTAGCGTCAAACATTCAGGATTTTGTGTATGAAGGCATTTTTGATGGGTTGATTCAATGGCCGCCAATTGTATGTCAAAACCAAAAACCTTGCCTGACGGACTGACTTGCTCTACCAGAAACAAGGTGTCGTGGCCGTTGCCCACGGTAGCGTCAATGGCAATAGCGCCAGCGTGAAGAACCTCTTTAATAAGATTATGAGCGGTGTTAACCAGTGAAATGCGTTGCATAATGACGTTGAATGTTTGCAGTTAATGGGGTGTTAGTTAATAAGGTATCAGCGAAATATTGGCAATACCCGGGTATCTGCAAGCTGCCTTTAGCGCCAAAGCCGTTAAAAATAGCCAGCTGTGGGTGTTGTGGATGACGGCCAATAAAGGGCTGTTTATCCAAGGTACAGGGTCGAATATTGGCTTGATGACTCAGTAAAGTGGCTAACTCCAAATCAACTGAAACGGATTTGAGTGTTTTTAACAAATATTCTTTACCATGCTCGGTAGGCAAGGTGTTCAGGTTTTGCCTGTCAAATGTTGCGCCGACACGGATTTTCCGGTTGTTTAAAGGGATTAACCAGTCGCCAAAATTCAGGATTTTATCCGGTAATTGACTTTGATGTTCCAGTGTTAAAATCTCCCCTTTTACCAATTGAAAAGGCAGCCAGGAAAACCAGGGATTATGCGTGGCATGATGGCCTTCGCAGAAAATAATCTGCTTCGGGAAAATATCCTGCCAGCGCAAAGACGGTTGCAAGTGGATATCTTGATAATCAATATCGGCCTGTCGATAACTATTTTGGGCGATAAAGAAGGCTTTTAAACAGGTCAACAACGGTCGAGTTAATAAATAGCCGGTTTGTTTTTGTTCCAAAAAGCCAAAGGGGGCAATAAGATTTTTTATAGCATGATCTGGCGATGTTATTGCGCTCAAATAGTCGTGATAATCTGGGTCATTAAGTCGTTTAAGCCCATGCGTTAATTCTTTATCACTGCGAAAAAGTCGCAACATGGTTTTTTCTATATAAAAATCTTGTTGAAAAATAGCGGCTAAGTGCGAGTAATACTGTTTTGCCATGGGCAGCAAATGGTCTACCTCCACAGATTTTACAAAACGCATACCGGTGACGGGATTGATTAAACCAGCCGCGACCTGTGACGCGTTTTCCCGGCCATTATCAACGATAACAACCGTGCAACCCCGTTGTATCAGCTCCCAAGCCAACAAGCTTCCCGCCAGTCCCTGGCCGATAATTAAGTAATCGATAGTCATTAAGTGATTTCCTTATTTCTCAAATTAATTCACCACGAAGACACGAAGGACACGAAGAAAAACATAAGCTTTTGTTTTCGTATCCCTTCAGCTATGAAGCGTGATGTGGATTGTAAATCAGGCTACCAATTTAAAGCGGGACAGATAAATAAAACTGGCTTATTGATTCCGGGAGCGCTGAGCCCCAGCTCGGCGTAGTCACCAATAGTCAGTAATCGGTTTGACTATCTTGTGCCGAGCTGGGGCTCGGCGTTCCCAGAAAAATATCTGTCCCGACTTGGTAGCCGTAAACCAGACCCGCATAAACTTTTCTTATCCGTGTCAATCAGCCAAATCCGTATCATCCATGTTCTATTTTTTAACGGCTACGTAGTTGCAACTTTTTGCTAACAGCAGCGCTTAATGCCGTTCCATTTTTCATCTTGCCACTGCCTGAAAAAATCGGCTTTGCTCAAGGGCGGATGACAGTCATGATCGGCATCGGCTTGATAATGCTGCGCGTAATATTTTAGATATTGCTCGTAAGCATCATCACCTGAAAGGCGACGCACCATCCGCCAGAACACTTTGAGTCTGCCTGACATTAATCCCTCACCCAATCTTCAACCAGGAGAGTCGGACTATGCGCTGATTCTGTTAAGGGCAATACAGGTTTTCCTGACAGAAAACGGGCACAAACACGTAACATATCAAAAACAATTAACCACAATAAGCTGACAAAAAATACCGTCAACCACGCATCCAGATGCAAATTAAATATCAATTGCGGGGCAATCGAAGCTTTGGCGGGTGGCAAAACACCTGCTGCCAATTTGTCCGTTAAATCGTTGGCCGCTGAAAAAAAACCGATGCGAATATCATCGCTGGCAATTTTTTGCCAGGCTGCCGTCGTAGTAATTATAACCAACCCAATCAACGGTAATCCGGTTACCCAGGCTTGTTTTAGCTTGCCGGATTTAATCAAAATCCCAGTCGCCACACACAGCGCGATAGCCGCCAACATTTGATTGGCAATACCGAACAACGGCCATAAAATATTGACGCCGCCGTTGGGATCTATCACACCAATGTACAGAAAATAACCCCAGCCGGAAACAACCAAAGCACTGGTAAAAACAACCGAAGGCAGCCACGATGTTTCGCCCATTTTGGGCCAAATATTACCGAGCATATCCTGCAACATAAACCGGCCTACACGCGTTCCGGCATCCAGCGTAGTGAGAATAAAAATGGCCTCAAACATAATGGCAAAGTGATACCACAAAGCCAGCAAACCTTCCCCAAAAGCGCTGCCAAAAATACTCGCCATACCGACAGCCAATGAAGGTGCGCCACCGGTACGTGCAAACAGCGTTGCCTCACCCATTTGATGCGCCAGATTTTGCATTTGCTCTACAGTCACCGGATAACCCCATGACGAAATTTTGGCTACGGCATCAGCGGTATCTGCACCAACGACGCCCACAGAACTGTTAATGGCAAAAAAAACACCGGGATCCAGCACGGTAGCGGCTATCATCGCCATGATGGCAACAAACGACTCCAATAACATACCGCCATATCCAATCATACAGATGTCACGTTCATTACTGAGTAGTTTGGGGGTCGTGCCTGATGCAATCAGGGCGTGAAAACCGGAAATGGCTCCGCAAGCAATGGTAATAAAGACAAACGGGAATAATTTTCCGCCAAAAATGGGGCCGGTACCGTCGATAAATTGGGTGATTGCAGGCATTTTTACTACTGGTTGCAACAGGATAATAGCCACCGCCAACAAGGTGATTGTCCCCAACTTCATGTAGGTCGATAAATAATCACGCGGCGCCAACAATAACCAGACAGGTAAAATAGCGGCAGCAAAACCATAAGCCATAATCCACCAGGCAAGCGTCAAGCCTTCGTGATCAAAAAGCAAACGCAAGGTTTCATGCTCATCAATAAAACGACCACCCGCCACCGATAACAATAATAAAAAAACACCCAAGGCCGAAGCCTCCAACACTTGCCCAGGTCGAAAATAGCGCATGTAAACGCCCACAAACAAAGCAATCGGAATGGTTGCGGACACCGTAAAAGTTGCCCACGGACTGTGCTTCATGGCGTTAACCACGACCAATCCCAATACGGCAATCAGGATAATCATAATGGCAAGCGTGGCTATCAAAGCCGCTGACCCACCCAATGGCCCCAGTTCATCACGCGCCATCTGTCCCAAACTTTTGGCATTGCGTCGGCTAGATAAAAATAACGTCACCATGTCCTGCACACATCCGCCCAACACCGCACCAAACAAGATCCACAACGTGCCCGGTAAATAACCAAACTGCGCCGCCAATGTTGGCCCTACCAAAGGCCCCGGCCCTGCAATGGCTGCGAAATGATGACCAAACACAATCCATTTGTTGGTAGGGACAAAATCGCGACCGTTATCCAACCGCTCTGCCGGCGTTGCGCGTGTTTCATCAACGCTTAAAACAGTAGCAGCAATCCACGTTGCGTAAAAACGATAGCCGATTGCGTAAATACAAAGCGCAGCGGCTATAAACCAAAGTGCGTTAATGTTTTCTCCGCGATTAAGGGCAATGCCGCTGACGGCTGAAGCACCCAGTAGGGCAATGAGTAGCCAGATGGCGTTTTTAAGTAGCTGATTCATGGTTTAACTTTTTTTTTATGCAAGATTGCGGTAATTATCCTTAAAATTAGCCGCTTTACCACAGGATTATTGTCAAAGGTACTATTTGTGCCTTAAAAAACCGTTTTTTTGGGTAAAAAATGTTGATCAACCGAGTTAAAATGCTGGCGATGCCTGACACGGTCTTTTGTGAATCGACATTGGGTACATGGTAATAAAGAACGATTTATCAAGAAGCGGTATAATTGCCGCATTTGATAATAACACGGCAATACCATGAAACTACTGATACGCAATCTAGCCCGTACTACCACAGAAGCAGATCTTCAGGCTTTGTTTGAAGCGCACGGCACAGTGCAGTCCTGTGATCTGGTCATCGATAAAGAGACGGGAACCTCCAAGGGTTTTGGCTTTATCGAAATGCCCAAAATGGGCGAAGCCAAAATAGCGATAAATACTCTTAACGGAAAAAATGTGGCCGGTAACAAAATCCGTGTTAAAAAAGCCGAGTAAGCGCTTAAAAGATCATCACCACTCAACAGTGGTTGGATTGTTTCACTCATTCACAAAGAGTAAACCGCCTTCTGTTGATTAATGGATTTAAAAAAACGGCAATAAAAGGTATAACACACAATGCCATTAAGTTAAGCATATAACTGATACTCGACGCTAAAATTTTTACATTGGTCTTTAGAAACAGTAAGTTAAAAACCATGAAATTCAGGATATTGAGTTTATTTTATACTAATTCAAATGGCAAAAATCATAAGCCATTGATTTATAATAAGCTTGAATCTCTCCTGTTTACCTTAAAATCAACAACTTATAAAAACTTGAACATCAAGTGATGGGGGTAGAGAAGACTACTAAGCTAAGCTAAGCTAATCTCCCTCCAAACCGTGCGTGCTGTTTTCCCGCACAAGGATTTCCAATCGAGAACGTCCTCATCGGGATTGACAAGCCATTGCATGATCTTCTTTCATAGTGAAAGCCCATACTTGGTGAAATAGGCATTTGGCGTAAGTTGATGTAGATGTTTTGATCGTTCAAACCCCGCTTGCTATTTTTCTTGCTTGTTTCTCAATCTGCGTAATCGTCGCATGATAAATGTTTCTGATTTTGTCTTTTAACATTTTCAGGCTTTTCTTTATCACCCATCGTTTACCTGCCTCAAACCGGTAACCCGGAAATTCAAAACATTGACCGTCTAACAAACAATTGCCCACATGAGTTTTATCTAGATGTAGGGTCAACCCTTTGTCGTCAACCCATTGATGAGCTAACGCCAAATCGTTTTGAGCGCTTTATCGGCTTTGGTAGAGAATAATAAAATCATCTGCATATCTAACCATCATGTGATCCGCTTGCATCATCAGTTTATCCAATGAATGCAAATACAGGTTAGCCAGTAAAGGGTTAATAACCGCGACTTGTGGCGTTCCCGCGATAGGTGTTCAGCGGTTTATGGTGACCGAAAAAGCAGTTTCCGAACTGGAAGGCAACCTGGAAACCTACAAAGTTTTTGATAATTACAAAGCCAAATAACAGACACTTAGCTTTTTAACATAATGACTCAACAATTGATGATTTTTGTCTCTGAAGCAAGTCGACTGTTCGAAGAATTTCCGCATTTGAAAAAGATATATTGGGGGCGACATTTTGGCAGCCAACTAAGACGGGACAGTTTAAGGTTAAGTCTCGACTATGTCCCACCTTGGTAGTCGACATTTTTGGGCATTTTTTTCGGCTGCCCTCATCCCCCAAAATATGACGAGCATTACTAAATGCATTAATAATTTTGCCAACACCTTATAGAAAAATAAATTCCCTCGCATTCTAAGTTAAACAAGAAATATCTTGGCAGAAAAAACAATCTCAGACTTTACGGTACCGAACATAAGACGGCATTAGCGAAAATTATTAATGTTATTTTAATGTGGTATTAACGTTATCTTAATGTTCCAGTGATATGCTCTTATCAGCTTTATTAATTGTTCAATTTTAAAATATCTACCCTAAAAAAATATACAACCCATTGTAATTAAAAGAAATAAAATTAATATTAGACTCTAATATAAATCGTAGTCGATAAATAAAAAATATACCGGTAAACATGGATCTTTTTATTATCTGGAAACGTCTGGGTTTTGGCTTTGTAATATCATTTCGTGACAATCTACGAAATTACAAAAGACTCATCATTCCGGTCCGGTAGGGAGAGCGAAGCGAGGGTTGGCCGAAATCTAGTGTACAAGGACGTACCAAGAGATACTTGGAAGTGTCAGTCCTTTAAAGGCTGTTATCTGTCCGGTCTTAAGAGGAGCCAAAAGAGGGGGGGCCTGAATAATTACAATATTTTTATATAGTTATGAGCATTCTTAAAGTTGTTCATGATTAAGTATAAATTTAAAACTATACAAACTTACAAAATATAAGGTAATGTATAAGACCAACAAGCTTGACTATTATTGGCTACCCACTAATGCGGAGTTAGAGCCTACAGGGTTTATAAAACCTGCCCGCTTTAACTCCGATTTTTTTGTCCCTACTAAATCGGGCAGCCCTGTTATTCATTAATAAAAGTCATACGACCCACTCTGTTTTTAGTTTTTATCCATTAAATTTTTCTGAGGATAGATATTGATAACAATGAGTAAATTAAATGAAATTTCGGTACATGTAGAATTTATTAATGAAAACATGGCTAGCGAAAGCACGAGCATGTTTTTACCTGTTTTGCACCCATTGGTTGCCCTACGTACTTATATGAACTTGGGACTCTTGTAGCCATGATTTTGTGAATAATTTACTTACTAAGGCTCATTTTTTGGCGCTAAAAAAACCCGGTCATGTTTATTCTCTGCTACAGAAAACTGTCGTTTTTATGGGCTTAGTCAAGACATAGTGGCCAGTGGTTTGCGATTTTAGTTACTGGAAACGGGTTCCGTTTATCTCTTTAAATAAAACAATTTGGATGAAATAAATAAGTTGCATACACCATTAATATTAAATTTTATAGGATTAATTGAATAATGTTGAATAAAACATTGGTTCTCGGAATAGGTAATCCAATCTTGCAAGACGACGGCTTTGGTGTTCATGCTGTACAGCAACTGAAAAATGAACACCTTGATTTTCCGCAAGTTAAGTTTCTGGACGGCGGAACGCTGAGTTTTTCATTGATAGGTGAAATTGAGGACGCCACCAACCTGATTGTGATTGATGCGGCTCAACTTGATGACGAACCGGGCTCGATGAAAACTTTTATTGGCGAAGAGATGGATCTTTTCCTTGGTCGGCAAAAAAATTCGAGTGTGCATGACGTTACCCTGATCGACTTAATGTCGATTGCCCTTCTATCTGATCGACTGCCGTCCAGGCGCGCATTAATTGGCGTTCAGCCTGAAACTATTGATTGGGGCACAGAACTCACCCCGGCTGTAAAAAAAGCGATACCCACTGCCTGCAATTTAACTATGGAGCTTATTGAAAAATGGTGCCTGTAAATACTTTTGCCAATATTCCCATCACGGTTATACCCCTTCCTCAATCAGGTGGTTTAAACATGGCTATGACACTTTTGCACGAGATTCAAGCCATGCTGAAAACACTGCTCGACATCGGTCAAAACGGAACCCTTGATCTGCGTGCTCTGCCAGCCTTGGGTGAAGAAGGTTATCAATTTCTCAAGGAAAAACTGGGACAAGGCGAAGTCAGCGCCCGAATCCAAAGTTTTGGACATTCCGAGATACAGGAAACGGCCTACCCCGGTATTTGGTGGGTCGCCCATTATAATCAGGACGATGATATTTTAACCGAACTTATTGAAGTCAATTTCTTGCCGGAGCTGTTAAAAAGCCCAAGAGATGACGTAGTGTTTGGCCAGACCAGTCTGGCCAAACTTTTAAATGAATTAACTGAAAAAAAGTAGTTTTTCTAAAGATTTATGCGGTTCCGAATCACTATTTTCGGCCGCTTAAAGCAAAACGTCGGTAACGATACCCACTTAACTCGGGCAGCTACCTACGCAAACATTAATCCTAAGTTAGTAGGTGTGTTATGTCGAATGTATCAAAGAAAGAACTAAGAACCAGTATTGTTTCACGGCTATCCCAACATCTGGAAGCGGAAACCTTGGATGAATGGCCGGCTATAGAAACCTTGGGTGACAGATTAGCGAACTCAGGCGTCAGCCGCCGAAGTTTTATGAAGTATTGCATGGGCTTATCGGCCATGATGGCAATACCCATCTCACTGATGCCAAAGCTGGTAGAGGCAGCGTTGGCGAAAAAAACCTCCGTAGTCTATCTTTCCTTCCAGGAATGCACGGGCTGCCTGGAATCGCTGGTTAATGTATTTTCGAATACCCGGTACAATTTGTTGAAGACCAATTTGACTGCCGATATCTCTACCGATTCCATAGCGAACATCTTGTTGACGGCGCTCTCACTGGATTATTCGGAAACTCTGATGGCTCCATCCGGACTTCAGGCCGAAAAATCAAAAGCGGACGCAATCGCCAATACGGGCTATATTCTGGTAGTTGACGGTGCCATACCTGATGACAAGAAAGGGGCGGGCTTTTTCATTCAGCATGGAAAGACCGGGTTGCAATTATTAAAAGAAGCGGCAACCAATGCCGCCGCGGTCGTTTCGGTAGGAACGTGCGCCAGCTTTGGCGGCCTGCCAGCAGCCAAGGGCCCTGATAACCTCAATAACCCTGGTAATTTGCGCGGTGTAAGCCCAACTGGGGCAACCTCCATTAAAACGGCGTTGGATAGCTTCGGCGGAATCTACAAGACCAAACCCGTGATCAATGTATCCGGTTGCCCGCCCATTGCCGAGGTCATTGCGGGTACATTGGTCTACTGGATACTCAACGGCAAAGCCCCGTCACTGGACTCCAATCTGCGCCCCACGATGTTCTATGGAGAGACTGTCCATGAAGAATGCTACCGGAAGGAGTTCTTTGAGGAAGGTCAGTTCGTCAACAGCTTTGACGATGCCGGCGCACGAGCGGGCCATTGCCTGCTCATGATGGGTTGCAAGGGGCCTACTACGCACAATGCCTGCACTACCCTAAAGTGGAACCAAGGCACAGGATACCCCATGGAGGCCGGCCATGGTTGTCTGGGCTGCTCCGAGCCGGATTTCTGGGATAAAAAGTCCATTAATGCGCAAGGGCAACAAGGAGTCGGTTTTTACAACCACTTAGATCCTGCGACTATCCGCGATTAACTATTTTTTGTCTGCGCCTATTATGTGGCGCGGCGATTTGGAGAATTTATATGACTACTACTATAGTAATTGATCCGGTCACCCGGATTGAAGGACATTTACGCATCGAAGCTAAAATCGATGCTAGTAACAAGATTACCGAGGCGTATAGCAGCAGCACGATGGCACGTGGCATTGAAGTGATCATGAAAGGTCGGGATCCACGTGACGCGGCGCATATCTCGCAGCGTATCTGCGGCGTCTGTACGGTGGTGCATGGATTGACCTCGGTCAGGGCCGTGGAAGACGCCCTCGGTGTAACGGTTCCAGAGAACGCCGAACTGATCCGCAATCTGATGATAGGCGCTCAGTACGTCCATGATCATGTGATGCACTTTTATCATCTGCATGCGCTGGATTGGGTTGACGTTACTAAGGCTTTGGGTGCGGATCCGGCAAAAAAGGCAGCTTTGGCTGCGTTAACGGTGACTTTGGCCAGACAAAACAATGGCGACTATTATAAAGCGAAATATCCACTTACTACGGCTGGCAATGCTGCGCTGAAACAGCACTTCATAGACGTACAAAATAAATTGCAAAATCTCTTCGACAGAGGGCAGCTGGGCTTGTTTGCCAACGGCTACTGGGGGCATCAGGAATACAGGCTAAAAGCTCAGGAGAACCTGCTTGCCGTCGACCACTATTTGGATGCATTAGGCTGGGCCAGGGAAGTGGTCAAGTTACATACAATCTTCGGAGGCAAAGACCCGCACCCGAACCTGGTGGTTGGCGGCGTACCTTGTGCAGTCAGCAGCAATTACAACCAGCAAGTCAGTGAAGACGCTGGCGGCACCTCGTTAAACAAAGTCAATATGGCGAAGGTGACAGCACTCATCACTACAATGAAGAACTTTGTAGACCAAGTTTATGTGCCTGATACCATATTGGTCGCTGGTATCTATAAATCCCAACCTGCAGCGAATGGCAAACCAGCCTATCCAGGATGGGAGAAACGCGGCGGTACCGGCTGGCATTATCTCTGTTATGGCGAATTCCCGGAGACCGGCATCCGCAATAAGGAGGACTTCCTGATACCTCAAGGCGTTCTGCTGAAGGGCGACCAGAGTATCAGGGATATCAACATGACTGAACCCACTGAGATTCAGGAGTATGTCGCCCACTCATGGTATAGCTATCTTAACGACAATAATGCTGGACTCCACCCCAGCATAGGCCAGACCACCCTTGATTATGCAAAAAGAGGCGGGCCGATACCAGAGGATCCTAGTAACCCGAGCTATCACTACACCCTCAACACAAGCACCGGCTACTCGTGGATCAAGTCACCTCGTTGGTACAACAACGCGATGGAGGTTGGCCCTCTGGCTCATGTCGTAATGATGTACACAATGGCTAGTGGCCCAGCACCCGCAAAGCAAGATCCAGCCGTCAGATCCGCCCATGTTAATGTGAAGACGCTAGTAGATACCGTATGGGTAACCAAGCTTGGACTTAATCTCACAGACATTGACTCGACTCTAGGCAGGATTGCTGCACGTACAATTGAGACCAAAGTTATCGCGGATGCCATGTCGCGCTGGCACACTCGTTTACTGAAAAACATCAGTGTTAACAACTTGGCTACGTTTGTCACCGACGTGGATGCCATCAAGCAAAATCCGGCTTTGACGCAAAATTTCAAATGGAAAGACCCGTTAACCTGGAATTTTAGCGGGCCGCTCACCGGCGTAGGTTTCACCGAAGCACCGCGCGGAGCACTGGGTCACTGGTTGTCTATCGAAAGTGGCGTAATCAAAAATTACCAGTGTATCGTCGCCAGCCAGTGGAATGCCGGGCCGAGGGATGCTGCGGGTACTCCTGGCCCCTACGAGAAGGCTCTGGAAAATCACACTCTTGCCGATCCCACACAGCCCTTGGAAATTCTGCGTACAATCCACAGTTTCGATCCCTGCATCGGCTGCGCGGTACATGTTACCGACCCGAACGGCGAAGAGCTGATCACGGTCAATGTTTCCACAACTTTAAGGTAATCACTATGAAAGCAAAATTTTCTCACGCTTTGTTAGCGTTGTGCGCTTATGCAGCGCTCCTGCCAGTTGCCGAGGCTCACACCTTCGGCGCTCATGACGCCGGTCTGGCGGCTGGTCTGGCTCATCCCTTTATCGGTTTGGATCACTTGCTCGCCATGATCGCTGTCGGTATTTGGGCCGGGCAGCTTGGCGGCAGGGCAGTCTGGGTTGTCCCGCTTACTTTTCTAAGCGTTATGGCAGCCGCTGCCGGTTTAGGTTCGCTTGGCTTTGCTCTGCCCCTGGTGGAACCGGCGATTGCCTGTTCCGTTTTGGTCTTGGGCTTGCTTATCGCAGGTTCGGTGCGGTTGTCGACTTTCGCCGGTGCAGGCCTTGTAGGATTATTCGCTGTGTTTCATGGCTACGCACATGGACTGGAATTACCGCAAGCCGCCTCGCCTGTCCTCTATGGACTCGGGTTTGTTTTGGCGACCACTTTACTGCATGGCTTGGGTATCGGCTTTGCGCTAAGTTCACGCCAATACAAAATCATGCAACGTATCGTTGGCTGTTCATTAATTGTTGCTAGTGGTTTACTGCTGGCAGCAGCATAATAGACCTATTACTTTTATTCAGACGGAAGAACTGCCATGTGCCTTGCTATCCCCATGCAAATCACCCACATTGATGGATTTAATGCTCATTGTGCCGCCAAGGGTGTAGAGCGGGATGTCAGTCTATTTTTATTGCAAGATGAGACGCTGCAAGAAGGAGATTACATCCTGATTCATGTTGGCTATGCAATTCAGAAAATTTCCCAAGAGGAAGCCCAATCGACATGGGAGTTGCTCGACCAGATGCTGGTTGAGGAGCTTGCCGGTGCATGAGCTTTCGCTTTGCGCGGATTTGATGGATCAGGTAATGACCATTGCCAAGGCGCATAACGCAGAAAAAGTTGTTAGCATCGTTGTCAGGATAGGTCCTTTATCAGGTATCGAACCGATGCTGTTGGAAAGTGCGTTCAGCATCAGTCGTGCCGGGACATTAGCCGAAGAGGCGGAGTTTCTAACGGAAACTTTGCCGATTTGCGTTCTGTGCAACAACTGTGGAGCCGAATCTGAAACCGCAGTCAATAATCTCGTCTGCGGAAGCTGCGGCGGTTACAATACCAAACTCTTGAGCGGTGACGAGTTAATTCTGGCCCGCGTTGAATTAGAGACCTCGGATTAAATTGAGCCCTGCGAATAAATTAATAGGAATTTTATCATGTGTAATACCTGTGGTTGTAACATTACACCGGGCAACCGCCCGCTGGTTATGGCAGAAAAACCCAAAAATGGCGTAACGACAGTGTCTGTATTACAAAACTTGTTGTCGCAAAATAATCACCAAGCAGACCACAATCGCGCACATTTTGATGCCAGTAAAGTGCTGGTAATTAATTTAATGTCTTCACCCGGTTCGGGTAAAACCGCCTTGCTTGAAGCGACTATAAAACGCCTACGCGAATCATTAAAAATCGCCGTCATTGAAGGTGATCTTGAAACCGAAAATGATACCAAACGGATTCAGGCACAAGGTGTACCGGCTTATCAAATCACCACCGGCACGGCTTGTCATTTGGATGCGCATCTGGTGCATAATGCCTTGCATCATCTGGCGCTGGATAATCTGGATTTGTTGTTTATTGAAAATGTGGGTAATCTGGTTTGTCCTGCCAGTTTTGATCTGGGACATCATCGCAATGTCGTCTTGTTGTCAGTGACCGAAGGCGATGATAAACCCGCCAAATACCCCGTTATGTTTCGTGCGGCAGACTTGATGTTGATCAGTAAAACTGATTTATTACCTTATCTGGATGATTTTTCTCCAAGCAATGCTGAACAAAACCTGCATAATCTTGCCAATGATGCACCGGTTATTGAGTTTAGTTCAAAAGACGGTCAGGGTATGGATGCATGGATAACTTGGTTATTGACCGAAATAAAAGATTATCAAGCACTGCTACTAAACCAACAAACACAGCGTCCAAAAATACAACAGGATGGGCAATTGCTCCATGCCCAACCGGGTAACACGAAATTTTATCCCGTCAGTAATAAAACCCAACATCTTGTTTAGCTTATTGGACCACGAAGACACGAAGGACACGTAGAAAAAAAGCTGTCTTAAAGCGTGACGGGGTATGCAACCCCGTCACTCACGTTTTGAAAATTATTGAAGTCTCCAAACGTTTCGGTCGGGGTTGAAAAACCCGGACCGACATGGAGGTTAAATTTTTTGTTTTTCTTCGTGCTCTTCGTGTCTTCGTGGTGAATTTTTTTACTTAAAGCGTGACGGGGTCTGCAACCCCGTCACTCACGTTTTGAAAATTATTGAAGCCTCCAAACGTTTCGGTCGGGGTTGCAAACCCCGACTGGCATGGAAGTTAAATTTTTTGTTTTTCTTCGTGCTCTTCGTGTCTTCGTGGTGAATTTTTTTATCTTTTTACGTGGACAAAACTTAATATCACTTGAGTCAATACTATGCCGATTGCCGCAAAACAATTACTGGAAAAAATTCGCGAACTGCCTCTGCCCGATAAAGTACGGATTATGAATGTTTGCGGCGGGCATGAACGATCTATTTCCCTGGCGGGATTACGAACCGCCCTGCCCTCTACTATTGAATTAATTCCTGGTCCCGGCTGTCCGGTTTGTATTTGTCCTGAAGAAGATATTTATCAAGCCATACAAATCGCTGTTAATGAAGACGTTGTATTATTGGCTTTCGGTGATATGTTGCGCGTTCCCGTTAATGTCCCTAAAGCGGCAATTCGTACTTTGGAACAAGCCAAAGCGGCGGGTGGAGATATCCGACCCATCGCCTCGCCGACCGAAGCGGTTAAAATTGCTACCGCAAATCCTGAAAAAACCGTGGTGTTTTTTGTCGCCGGCTTTGAAACCACCTGCGCTCCGGTTGCTGCAATGCTTGCAGAGGGAATTCCTGATAATTTATTACTGTTAATGAGCGGTCGCTTAACATGGCCCGCCGTTGCCATGTTGCTGAATTCTGATACTCCGGCCTTTGATGCGCTCATCGCACCCGGACATGTCGCGACTATTATGGGTTCTGAAGAATGGCGATTTGTGGTTGATCAACATCACATTCCAGCGGCAGTCGCCGGATTTACCACTGAAAGTTTGCTTGCCGCCACGTATTCGGTATTGCGTCAGATGATTGAAAAAAAGATGTTTCTTGATAATTGTTACACCCAAGTCGTTAAACCGAATGGCAACCTTATCGCTAAAAATATTTTAAGTGACGTATTTGATGTTATTGATGCGCCTTGGCGTGGCATCGGAATTATTCCACAATCCGGTCTTGAATTATCCGCAAAATACGCCGCACATAACGCCCGCTACCGTTTTCCTGTTTATGCTGAAGAAGCCCGAAAAAAAGCCGGTGCGATGCCGCCCGGTTGTGATTGTGCAAAAGTGGTATTAGGTAAAATAAAACCGAATGAATGCCGGTTATATGGTGAAGCCTGTGTTCCCAGAAATCCTGTAGGCCCCTGCATGGTTTCTGATGAGGGCGCTTGCCGTATCTGGTGGGCTTCCGGCATTAAAAGCAATTTATCCACGAAAAGCACGAAAGACACGAAAGACACGAAAGACACGAAAGACACGAAAATAACAGTTTGATACTCAACCATTAAAAAATAGAACATATTATTTATTCACCACGAAGACACGAAGAACACGAAGTTATTTTTTTCTTCGTGTTCTTCGTGGTGAAAATCTTTCGTTTGAAGGATTAAATAACTTTCAAAACGTTAGTAACGGAGTTGCAAACTCCGTCACGCTTCACAAACAGGCCATTATTTATTCATCACAAAGACACAAAGTTATATTTTTTGTTTTTCTTCGTGTCCTTCGTGTCTTCGTGATGAAAATCTTTTAAACTTATCCACTCCGACTGAAACGTTTGAACGGGAACTAATCTATTGACTACTGACAACCCACAAGCCAGACAAATCAAAGTAACCGGTAGAGTTCAAGGCGTTGGTTTTAGACCTTTTGTCAGTCGCTTGGCTCATCAACACCATTTATCAGGCTGGGTTCGTAACCGTGCAGGGCAAGTCGAAATATGGGTACAAGGTACACTTAAAAATCTGGATCTGTTTGAGCAACAATTACTAACCAACGCCCCGCCTTTGGCCAAACCTGATCAACCCCTATCGCAAACCGTTTATCCTGTTAAACTGGCTAATTTTTCTATATTGCCCAGTGTATCGGGTGATGTCAGCCAAGCGCATATTCCCCCTGATTATTTTATCTGCGATGATTGCTTGGCAGAGATGCACGATAAAACGCAACGCCGTTACCATTATCCGTTTATTAACTGCACCCAATGCGGCCCCCGATACACCTTAATTAAACAACTGCCTTATGATCGGCCCAACACCAGCATGGCGGATTTTTCGCTGTGTCCTGAGTGCCGTAAAGACTATGAAAATCCGCTAGACCGGCGCTTTCATGCACAACCACTAGCCTGCCCCGCTTGCGGCCCTACGCTTAATTTCCACCAGTCAGGTAGGGCTGATATTAATGACAACGAAGCCGCCATCAAGGCCACAGTAGCGGCGCTGCATGCAGGCTTAATTGTTGCCGTTAAAGGTATAGGCGGTTATCACTTGCTCTGTTCGGCAACCTCAGAAGCTGTCGTATTAAAATTGCGCCAACGTAAACTTCGCCGCTTTAAACCCTTGGCGGTGATGTTGCCATGGTCTGACGCTGACGGCCTGGGTCATGTCCGACGCTACGCGGATGCCACGATAACTGAATTGGCACAACTAACTGATCCCAGTCGACCCATCGTACTGATAAAAAAACGCCCCGGCACCGATCTGGCTGAAGCTGTCGCACCTGAAATGCACGAATTAGGCCTCATGCTGCCTTATAGTCCTCTGCATCATTTATTACTGGAAGATTACGCAGCGCCTTTAATTGCGACTTCTGCCAACATCAGCGGTGAGCCGGTATTAACCGAACCCGAGCAAGTTGAGGCTCGTTTGGGGCATATCGCTGATGCTTTTTTACATCATAACCGCCCGATACTAAGGCCTGCGGATGACAGTGTTTACAGAGTCATTGCCGATAAAGCACTACCCCTACGCTTAGGGCGTGGCGCTGCACCCCTGGAGTTTAGCCTGCCTTTTACCTTGTCCAGCCCGCTGTTGGCCGTGGGTGGTCATAAGAAAAACACCATCGCTCTGGCTTGGGACAAGCGCGTGGTTATATCTCCCCATATCGGCGATCTTGGCTCACCCAGAAGCCAACAGGTATTTGAACAAACCATCGCTGATCTTACCCGACTTTATGGCGTTACCGTAAAACACTGTGTTTGTGATGCCCACCCGGATTATAGCGCCAGTCGCTGGGCAGAAAATTCCGGCTTAATCGTACATAAAGTATTTCATCATCATGCCCATGCGTCTGCTTTAATCGCTGAACAGTCCATAAATGAACCTGCATTGGTATTTACTTGGGATGGCACCGGCTATGGTGAAGATGGCACTATTTGGGGCGGCGAAGGTTTATTCGGTAGTCCGGGAAACTGGCAACGGGTGAGTTCTTTTCGTTCCTTTAGGTTGCCCGGTGGAGAAAAAGCAGGACGGGAATCTTGGCGCAGCGCCTTGGCTTTATGCTGGGAACACGGTCAAGACTGGTCTGAATGCCCAGCCGAAACCGGCTTGCTCAAACAAGCCTGGCAAAAACAAATCAACAGCCCGTTATCCAGTTCAGTCGGTCGTTTATTTGATGCCGCTGCCGCACTAACCGGACTGGTGCAACAAGCAGATTATGAAGGACATGCCCCGATGTGGCTGGAAGCTGAAAGTGGTGGACTAACGGAGGCCGGTATTGATTTACCTTTAAACTGTAATGCCGATGGCTTATGGTTAAGCGACTGGAGCCCGCTTATATCAATGCTACAAAATAACCAATTAACCATCACTGACAGAAGCCGTTGTTTTCATGCCAGCTTGGCAATGGCTTTGCTTAAACAGGCCAAACAAATTCAAGCTAAACAGCATTTTACTGCGGTAGGTTTAACCGGTGGCGTGTTTCAAAATCGCGTATTGACAGAGTATGTTAGTACTTTACTAAAGGCAGAAGGCTTTAAAGTTTATTTACCTAAACAAGTTCCCGGTAACGATGCCGGTATCAGTTTTGGGCAAATCATCGAAGCAGGAAGTCAATCACGATAAATCATTAGCACTTTCAAAATATGCTTGATGCAGTAAAGCGGAATCGAGAATTTGAAAAATAAAAACGCCTCGATTCCACTACCTTATAGCAAGACTACTTGCTACACCCGTTGCAATTGCTTTATCTATCGAGCGCCAGCTGCGGTATCCTTCGTATCCATAATACGATTGATCAGGTTGGTCTGTTGCGATACTCTATCGGCTTGGGTTAAATCGATCATACCTTTAAGATCTGAAAAACGTTGTTCCGCTTCTTTTAGAAACTCTGTTGCTTTAGGAAAATCGCCGCTTTTTACAGAGGCACGCGCTTTTTTCAAAGAATCATTAGCGCGGTTACGGTTACGATCGACCTTATCATTAGCATTGATTTCTTTACTTACCGCTAATGCTTCTTTGATATTCCCTATAATGACATCCTCCGCCGCTTTATCATTGATGGCTTTCATGGCTTCATTGACTTGAACTAAAGTCGCGTCAATGCCTTCAGCGGCAGTCATTTTATTATACATACATGCCATGCCCAAACAGACATCAGCAGTCGTCGAAAAAGATGCTAAAGAAAGTGCCAATGTAGTCGCTATGACAGCGCTTTTTAATAATTTCATTTAATATAAACCTCGTTATAGTTATTTTTATTTGGTCTGCAACTGCCTAGATATTAAACATATTTAATTAGCGACATGACAGCGCCAACTTTATCATAACTCTTGTGAATATTACATAAATTAACTCGGTTACAGGAATCCAGGGTTATCTCAAATAAAATCCATTAATAATATGAAGGTATTTTTTTAGCAAGTAGCTTTAATTAATAATGATAGCGGCATTGCACAATGATAATGTTATCGTCATTGACGTGGTACACCAGACGATGCTCGTGATCTATTCGTCGCGACCAAAACCCTGACCAGTTATGTTTTAACGGCTCTGGATTACCTATCCCTTCAAACGGTTTGCGTTTAATATCTTTGATTAAGCTATTAATGCGTTTGAGCATTTTCTTGTCATTATCCTGCCAATATAAATACTGTTCCCATGCTGAATCATCAAAAGACAGCATATCAATCTTCAATTAAATCATGCGCGGTAAACTTGCCAGCCTTGACACGGGCAATGGCCTCATCCAATGCTTTTTTATTGGCCGGACTGGCCATTAAATACGCCGTTTCATCATAGGCGTGGAAATCCTCCAGACTCATTAATACGGCAGGCTTGCCATTTTGACGGGTTATTAAAATCGGGGTGTGATCGTCATTAACTTTGTTGATGGCTTCAGACAGATTGTTTCTTAACGCGGTGTAACTCATCGTTTGCATAAAAATTCCAGATGCCTTATAAAATAAGTACGGATTATAATGCATGTTATTATTTCTGTACATAAAATAGGGATAGAAAATTTTCCACCCTATTTATCCACAGATTTCCTGTAGAAAATCAAACTTTTTCAGCTGTTTTTATTCGGTAACTTATTGTAAAAAATCTTTTTTCAGATTGGCTTTTTATTTGGTCAATTTTGAAGATTCAACGATATTTTCAGGAATGGCGTTATCGCTGCGCTAAATCCGCTGCTTGTTATAAAATTTGAGTTTTATAACGCCATAAAATTTTGAAATAATGTGATATTAAAAGACTTGCCCCCTATTGATACGTTTTCCACCGATTAACTTTTTTCAGCACATATTAACTTACAGATTGCGCTTTACCGCGTATTTTGCTTAGATCTATATACATTTGTAGAGTACTCTCCAGTTTTTAAAAAGTGGTTTAAACAAAAAATTTGTTGTTTTAAATTTTCGGCTCTTTGAGTCTCATTGGGTGGGAATTGTCTATTTTCTGCACAAGATTGGCCTGTTAGCTTAGCTATTTCTTCTGCTATTAGATGCCTGGTTTTGGTCAATGTCAAAAACCGATTATTAAAGAAAGAAGCGGCCGCATCATAGGGTACTTGGCCTTGTTTGGGTGTGGATTTTTTTGATCGACCGTCTTGCACACTATAGTAACCAGCTTTTTTAAAATTGGCTAATGCTTGAATTCTTGTGCCATGTAATATGTTAGCTGTATCATCTATATCTATGGAAGTTGGCTCTGCGTCTATTGAATTATAGAAATCATCAAAAAGGTTTTTTATAACGTTGGTTTCTACTTGCTGATTCTGGGGGTTAAATTTTGTGAAAGAGTTATAGCCAACTTTAGAATCAATTATTTGGTTATTATTTACGTCCTTAATTCCCAATTGCCACTGTTGCTTTAAGTTCTCTAAATATAAAGAAACACGTTCATAACTATCGCTAATGATGGTATGTTCAGTACTTAAATATTGAAAAATATTTGCCGGCCATGAATCCTCTTGTTTTTCAGAAATATTTTGTATGGCACATTGAAACTCAGAAGAATTACCATACTCTGGTGTCAATATTGATGGTTTATGTGTAAGAAGGGAAAAAATGCCTTTTGTTTCTCCAACAAAAATTACAGGAGACAATAAGCCGTTTATATATAAATCCTCAATTATAGAAATAATACGCTCATCATGATCTTCATCCCAGATAATTGCAAAATCTAGATACTTACCTTTTTGAAGAGGGATAAGCATATGATCATGCCATATAACACAACGTAGAATGGTGTAATGTGAGCCTCGACCAATATAGCCCACTGGAGCTACTTCATTGTGGAGAGTTTTAAAATAAGGTGAGTATTGATGCATTTATTTGCTCTTTTCGAGAGTTTTAGGTGTGTAGCTTCCGCAACAGTTTTCTTGTTTTCAGCAAGATTTATTATCCTAAACATGTCAGTAAGGATAATATCCAAAATAGTGGGAAAATTGTAATTTAGACTGATACTTTCAAAGTAATGTGGATTCGTCTAACTTTAGTTGTAATAAAAAGGAACCAACAATGTCAGGTCTTGCAATATCATACTTACTGATTCCCAAACTCCAGCGTCCCGAAACAAGAAGCTGGACCTTCCGAAACCTAGCGCCCAAGCTCAAGCTTGGACACTAGGAATTTTATAGCTTTTTTACCTTGGTTTTTCTTCGTGCTCTTCATGTCTCGGCAACTGCTCCCTGCGTTGCTCTACCTCCTGCATCCATGCAGTCGTTCGTGGTGAATATTGCTTTACAAGCAATCCAATATCGCCCGTTTAACGGCATCCAAGCTGGCATCAATGGTTACCGGTTTGGCATCGGCGCATTGTTGCATGGCTATTTCGGGGTCTTTAATACCATTGCCGGTTAAGGTACAAACAATCTTGCTGCCTTCAGGGATTTTGCCGGATGCTATGTCGTGCAAAGCGCCCGCTAATGAAGCCGCTGAGGCGGGTTCGCAAAATACGCCTTCATATTGTGACAACATTTTTTGTGCGGCCAAAATTTGTTCATCGGTAAATTTGTCAAACCAGCCGCCGGATTCTTTTTGAGCCGCCCAGGCGAAATCCCAAGATTGTGGATGACCGATGCGAATGGCGGTGGCGACAGTTTCGGGGTTATCAATCATCATGCCTGCTACAAAAGGTGCTGCGCCAGCGGCTTGATAACCACACATAACCGGGGGATTAGAGCAAACCCGATCGGTGGCATACTCATTGTAGCCTTTCCAGTATGCAGTGATATTACCGGCATTTCCGACAGGCAGGCAGTGATAGTCGGGAGCAAAACCCAGTTCATCGACAATTTCAAAGGCGGCGGTTTTTTGGCCTTCAATTCTGAACGGATTAATAGAGTTAACAATGGTAACGGGGGCGTGATTAGCCACTTCTTTAACCAGTGCCATGCCTTTGTCAAAATTGCCGTTAATCTGAATGATGGTGGCGTTGTACATTAAGGTTTGTGCCAGTTTGCCCAAGGCAATTTTACCTTCAGGAATCAACACAAACGCTTTAATGCCGGCTCGTGCCGCGTAAGCGGCAGCAGCGGCCGAGGTGTTACCGGTTGAGGCGCAGATAATGGCCTCACTGCCTTCTTCGACAGCTTTGGTAACCGCCATGGTCATTCCACGATCTTTAAAAGAACCGGTTGGATTTAAGCCTTCAAACTTGACATAAATATCAACGTCTTTACCAATCATTCGGGGTATGTTTTGCAATTGAATCAGCGGTGTTCTGCCTTCGTTCAAGCTGATGATACGCGTTGTTGCACTGACTGGCAGACGGTCTCTGTAACGCTCAATTAATCCGGTGTAATGTTTTTGTGTAGTCA